>JAEWJH010000059.1 GCA_023386635.1 Pseudomonadota bacterium | reverse complement strand
ACCGCGGCGCCGGCGACGCCATCGTCGTCACGCGCGATCCCGATGCGGTGGCGCGCGCCGACCGGATCGTGCTGCCGGGCGTCGGCGCGTTCGCCGATTGCCGCGCCGGACTCGATGCCATCGACGGCATGGTCGGCGCGCTCGATCGCGCGGTGCGCGAAAAGGCGCGGCCGTTCTTCGGCATCTGCGTCGGCATGCAGCTCATGGCCGAGCGCGGCAACGAATATCGCGTGACGCCGGGGCTCGGCTGGATCGCCGGCGAGGTCAACAAGATCAAGCCGAACGATCCGTCGCTGAAGATTCCGCATATGGGCTGGAACACGCTCGACCGGAAACGCGCGCATCCGCTGCTCGCCGGCATTCCGGAAACGCTGCATGCTTATTTCGTGCATTCCTATGCGCTCGACGCCGCGCGCGCCGAGGATGTGATCGCGCAGGCCGAATACGGCGGGCCGGTCACAGCCATCGTCGGCCGCGACACCATGGTCGGCACGCAATTCCATCCGGAGAAGAGCCAGCGCATGGGGCTCGCTCTGATCGCCAACTTTCTGACGTGGTCGCCGTGATACGCACACCCCAGAACCATCGGGATTGTTGCGGGATTCCGGGTTCGCTTGCTTTGCAAGCGCCCCGGAATGACGGCCGGAGGTCGCCGTGATTCTGTTTCCCGCTATCGATCTGAAAGAAGGCCAGGCGGTGCGCCTGCAACAAGGCGACATGGCGCGCGCCACGGTGTTTCACCGCGATCCCGCCGCGCAGGCGCTGGCGTTCGAGGCGCAGGGCTTCCGCTATCTGCATCTGGTCGATCTCGACGGCGCGTTCGCGGGCAAGCCGGTGAATGCGGCGGCGGTGGAGCGCATCCTCGATGCCATTTCGATCCCGCTGCAGCTCGGCGGCGGCGTGCGCGATATGGCGACGGTGGAAGGTTGGCTCGGCAAGGGCGTCACCCGCGTCATCATCGGCACCGCGGCGGTGCGCGATCCGGCGCTGGTGAAAGAAGCGGCGCGACGGTTTCCCGGCCGCATCGCCGTCGGCCTCGATGCGCGCGACGGCAAGGTGGCGGTGGAAGGCTGGGCGGAGACGTCGGAGCTGACCGTGCTCGACATCGCCAAACGGTTCGAGGATGCCGGCGTCGCCGCGATCATCTATACCGATGTGGCGCGCGACGGCATGCTGATGGGCCTCAATCTCGATGCCACCATCGCGCTCGCCGATGCGGTGTCGATCCCGGTGATCGCGTCGGGCGGTCTCGCCTCGATCGACGACATTACCAGGATGCTGGAGCCGCGCGCGCGCAAGCTGGAAGGCGCCATTGCCGGCCGCGCGCTTTATGACGGCCGGCTCGATGCCGCCGCCGCGCTCAAGCTGATCGCCGGAGCCGACGCGTGAGCGCGGCCGGTGCGCCGATCATGTTGCCTGTGATTCCGCAACGCGCGCTCGCAACGGCGTTGGTGCTGGTGATGATGTTCGGCCTGCTGCCGATCCTCTCCGCACTCATCGCCCTGAATATGGCACCGCTGATCGGCTGCCGGATCGATGCGGCCGCGAGCGTGCCGTGCCCGCTGGGTCCGGTCGATCTCGGCGGCGTGTTGCATGGCATGGCCGTTATCGGCTGGTTCGGCTTCACCACCGCGCCGCCGGCGATGCTGCTGATGACGGTCTGGCTCGCGGCAGCGCTGGCCTTCGTCGCGCGCGGGGCGCTGGCGCGGAAAGGATATGTGCGTGTTTAAGGTCCGCGTCATTCCCTGCCTCGACGTCAAGGACGGCCGCGTGGTCAAGGGCGTCAACTTCGTCGATCTGCGCGATGCCGGCGATCCGGTGGAGGCGGCGATCGCCTACGACGCCGCCGGCGCGGACGAACTGACATTTCTCGACATCACCGCAAGCCACGAGAACCGGGACACGATCTTCGATGTGGTGCAGCGAACGGCGGAAGCCTGCTTCATGCCGCTCACGGTCGGCGGCGGCGTGCGCACCGTCGACGACATTCGCAAGCTGCTCAACTGCGGCGCGGACAAAGTGTCGATCAACACCGCTGCGGTGAGCCGTCGCGCCTTCGTCCGCGAGGCGGCGGAGAAATTCGGCGATCAATGCATCGTCGTCGCCATCGATGCCAAGCGCGTATCGCAGCCGGGCGAGCCCGACCGCTGGGAGATCTTCACCCATGGCGGCCGCAAGCCGACGGGTCTCGACGCGATCGCCTATGCCCGCGACGTCGCGTCGCTCGGCGCCGGCGAGATCCTGCTGACGTCGATGGATCGTGACGGCACCAAGTCCGGCTACGATATCGCGCTCACCCGCGCGGTCGCCGATGCGGTGCGGGTGCCGGTGATCGCTTCCGGCGGTGTCGGCAATCTCGACCACATGGTGGCGGGCATCCGCGACGGCCATGCAACGGCGGTGCTGGCGGCGTCGATCTTCCATTTCGGCGAATATTCGGTGCGCGAGGCCAAGGAGCATATGGCCCGTGCGGGGTTGCCGATGCGGCTCGACCCTTGACGATTCCCGGAAAGCACCGACTCCCGTCTCCGGACGGAAAGTGTTAAGAGCAGCCCACAGGCCGGTTATGACATTCACGCTGCACGATCTCGAACGGACGGTCCGCGAACGCACCCATGCGAGCGGCGAGCAGTCCTATACCCGCAGCCTGCTCGACAAGGGCATCGCGCATTGCGCGAAGAAGCTGAACGAGGAAGCGTTCGAGACCGCGCTCGCCGCGCTGCAGGAGGACAAGGAGCGCGTCGCGTCGGAAGCCGCCGATCTGCTCTATCACCTGCTGGTGGTGCTGGAGGCGCGCGGCGTGACGCTCGCCGATGTGGAAGCGGTGCTGGAAAAGCGCACGGCGCAGTCCGGCCTGCAGGAAAAGGCCGCGCGCCGCTGAGCGCGCGGACGACGCCGATGGAACAGCGCGCCGACACGGTTCTTTCGCCTTACCGCAGTTTCTCGCGCGCTGAATGGGCCGCGCTGCGCGACGGCGCGCCGATGACGCTGTCCGGCGAGGAAGTGCAGCGGCTGCGCTCGCTGCACGACCGCCTCGACATGAATGAGGTCGAGGAGATTTATCTGCCGCTGTCGCGGTTGCTGTCGATGTATGTGGCGGCGACACAGCGGCTATTCCGCGCGCAGCAGAGCTTCCTCAAGACCGTCGACATCAAGATGCCGTACATCATCGGCGTCGCGGGATCGGTCGCGGTCGGCAAATCGACCACGGCGCGCGTGCTGCAGGCGCTGCTGGCGCGCTGGCCGAACGTGCCGAAGGTCGATCTGATCACCACCGACGGCTTTCTCTATCCCAACGCGGTGCTCGACCGCGAAGGTCTGATGGAGAAGAAGGGCTTTCCGGAAAGCTACGATCTGCCGGCGCTGCTGACGTTCCTCACCGACGTCAAGGCGGGCCGGCGCCCCGTGCGCGCGCCCATCTACTCGCATCTCGTCTACGACGTGGTGCCGAACCAGTGGGTGGAGGTCGACCGCCCGGACATTCTCATCGTCGAAGGCCTGAACGTGCTGCAGACCGGCCGCCTGCCGAAAGACGGCAAGGCAATCCCGTTCGTGTCGGATTTCTTCGACTTCTCGGTCTATATCGACGCCGACGAGGACGTGCTGCGCGGCTGGTACGTCAATCGCTTCCTGACGCTGCGCGGCACCGCGTTCCGCGATCCGAAATCCTACTTCCACCGCTATTCGAATCTGTCGGACGAGGAAGCGACCGATGTTGCGACCGCGATCTGGTCGCGCATCAATCTCGTCAACCTCAACGAGAACATCGTGCCGACGCGGCAGCGCGCCGATCTCATCCTCAAGAAGCAGGCGAACCATCAGGTCGCCGAGGTTTCGCTGCGCCGGCTGTAACTACGCCGCGTGGCGTTCGCCCTCGGCACCGAAGTGCTGGATGTAGCGCTCGTTGAGCGCGGACACCGGCAGCATGATCAGCACGTCGGTGGTGCCGAACTGGTGATCGATCACCGCGCCGTCGCCGATATAGCAGCCGAGCCGCAGATAGCCCTTGATCAGCGGCGGCAGCGCGCGCAGCGCCGTCTTCGGATCGATCGATTCCTTCGACAGCATGTTCATGTCCACATAGCGCTCGGGCAGCGCCGAGGCGCGCCACTCGTCGGGCGCGCGCGCATAGTGGTGCAGGAACGACAGCGACTGCGCGAGCTTCCGCGGATCCGTGCCCTCGAGGCTGGCGCAGCCGAACATCACGTCGAGCTCGCTCATGCGCACATAGTTCCAGATGCCGGCCCACAGAAGTTCGACGGTGCGCTTGTTGCGATAGGGCGCGAGCACGCAGGAGCGGCCGAGCTCCAGGAATTTCAGGTCGGCGTGGCGCGCCAGCAAGCCGCTGATGTCGAACTCCGATGCGGTGTAGAAGCCGCCGAAATCCTCCGCCACTTCCTGGCGCAGCAGGCGATAGGTCCCGACCACCGCCGGCGCGCTGCCGGCGCCGTTTTGCGTGACGCTGTGATCGATCACCAGCAGATGATCGCAGATCGCATCGAAGGCATCGACGTCGCGTCGCGCCAGCAGCCGCGCCGGATCGGGAATCGCATTGCCTTCCTTGTAGAATACCCGGTAGCGCAGCTTCTGCGCCTGGCGCACCTCGGCGGCGCTCTGCGCCAGCCGCACCTCGAGCGGGCCGATGCGGCCGAGGCTCTCGTGGCGGCGGAACGCACGCGCCGGCGCGACCTGCAGCCCGCCATAGGCCTGCAAAGTGGACAGCAGGCCGGGATGCCGTGGTCCGGGAAGCGGCGAGTCGCGATCGGTCATAGAGATGTCGTCAGTCGTTATCGGTCCTGAAACCGGTCCGAAACCGGCTCGCTCAGGGTTCCCGGCCAATCCGGGAACTGCACCATGGTCTGATTGGCGCGCGAAAACAATGTGGTGAGGGATGCCTAGGCCGCAAGCGTGGCTGTCCGGCCACAGGCTTCTCTCATGGCGGCGGCAAGTGCTTCACGCTGCAGCGGTTTCAGCAGGAAACCGTCCATGCCGGCGTCGCGGCAGGCCTGGCGATCGTCGTCGAAGGCATAGGCGGTGAGGGCGATGATCGGCGTGCGGGGCGCGTCGGCGCCGGTCTGCTCTTCCTGACGAATCGCGCGGGTCGCGGCAAGCCCGTCCATGGCCGGCATGTGCACGTCCATCAGCACGAGGTCGAACGGTGCGCCAGCACCGCGCGCGCCGCGCCAGGTGGCAAGCGTCGCCGCGCCGTCGGCGGCCATCACCGGGCGATGGCCCATGCGTGCGAGCAGGGTGCGGGCGAGCAGCGCATTGATCGGGTTGTCCTCGCCGACCAGGATCGACAGCGATGTGTCGCTGCCGGATTCCGGCGCGTCATCGACGGTGTCGGCCGCGGTCTCGCCGATCGCGCCGATAAAGGCATCGGTCTGCATCGCCGCCGCGAGCGATGCCGCGCGCACCGGCTTGATCAGATAGCTGGCGAAGCCTTGCTGCTTGAGGGCCGCGATCGCATCGCGCCGGTCGGGCGTGAGCAGGGCGATCCGCCGCGCCGAACCGCCGAGGTCCGATGCGGCAATTCCGGCGAGCGCCGAATCAGAAACGATCACGTCCCAGGCCTGTTGCCGCAGCATCGATTCAGCGGTCGCCGCATCGCTGACGACGGCGCACAGCGCGCCCCAGCGCCGCAGCCGGTGGGCCATCAGCGCCGCTTCGGTCGTGCCGGTGGTTGCGATCAGCACCGTGAGCGTATCGAGGATCGGCGCCGGTTCGGTCGCAGCCTGCGGATCCGCCGGTGGAAGCGTCACGGTCGCGGTGAAGGTCGCGCCCGCGCCGGGCGCGCTGTCGACGCCAAGCGTGCCGCCCATGCGCGCGACGATGCGCTTGCTGATGGCAAGGCCAAGCCCGGTGCCGCCGTAGCGGCGCGTGGTGCCGGTGTCTGCCTGTTCGAACTCCTCGAAGATGCGGGCCTGATCGGCCGCGTTCAGTCCGATGCCGCTGTCACGCACCGCGATGTCGAGCGCATGCGCGCCCGCGCCGGTCCGCTTCGACGGCGCGACGGTAATGGAGACGCCGCCGCGCTCGGTGAACTTGATGGCGTTGCCGGCAAGATTGAGCAGCACCTGCCGCAGCCGCGCGGCATCGCCGATCACCAGCGCCGGCACCTGCGGTTCGACACAGGACGCGATCTCGATGCCTTTGCCGTGCGCGCGCGGCGCCAGCAATTCCACCACATCTTCCACCAGTGCGGTGAGCGACAAGGGTTGTGCGGTCAGGTCCAGCTTGCCGGCCTCGATCTTGGAAAAATCGAGCATGTCTTCGATCAGCGACAACAGATTGTCTCCGGAGGTCTTGGCGGCGGTGGCGTAGGTGCGCTGCTCCGGCGTCAGCTTGCTGTCGAGCAGCAGGCCGGTCATGCCGAGGATGCCGTTCAGCGGCGTGCGGATCTCGTGCGACACGGTGGCGAGGAAGCGCGACTTGGCGCGGTTCGCGGCTTCCGCGGCGTCGCGCGCGTCGGTCAGCGCCTGTTCAGTGGTGACGCGCTCTGTGATGTCGCGGCCGACGGCCTGCACTTCAGCGCCGGCATCGCCGCGCACCACGACTTCGCGCCACGCGATCCAGCGCGCGCCGGACGGTGTCGCGATTTTCTGGTCGTGGATGCGCGTGCCGTCGTCGAGCATGTGTGCGGGGCTTTGCTCCAGGATCTGCAAGGCAGCGGCATCCGGCGATGCATTTTGCGCCAGTGCGCGATAGGCCTGATTGGCGAAGGTGACGCGGCCGGCGGCATCGCGGCGCACGATGATGTCGCCATGCGCATCGAGCAGATGTGCGGCGCGGTCCTGCGCCTCGCGCAATTCCCAGGTGGTGTCGACAAGATTTTCGATGCGCCGCTCGGCGGCGGCGAGACGCTGTTTCAGCCGGCGGCGGTTCAGCGACAATCCGGCGAGCGCGATACAGGCCAGCATCAACAACGCGGCGCTGCCGATCGCATAGCTGTGCGGATTATAGGTCGCATGGCTGGCTTGTATGCCGGACAGGAAACCGGTCGCGCCCGTGAACACCGCGATGGTGACGACGGCGGCGCGTCCGAACAACACGGAGCGGCCAAGCATGGCATCGATCCGCCGTACCATTCTCCTGCGCCAACGCATCACAAACCCGCGGTCTTAACCCGGGAGTGACCATGCTGCCGCGATTGTTGCGATTTCGTTCCGGCTACGCGCGCCGCGCAGTTATGGTGAACAGCGGGTTAAACGATCAATGCCGCTGCGCCAGCGCCTGGCGATGTGTGCCGTGCTGCTGACGCCAGAGCACCGCGATCAAGGCCGCCGCTTCCTCCCGCGTGAAGGCGACGGAGCGAACATAGAGTTTGTGCGCGTCGGGCGCGGACGACAGATGCACGGTAACGTCGGCCGTTGACGGCGCGGCATCGGCGGCATCGACACGGATGGTCTGGGTGGGGATCGCCGAGCATGGCTGCGCGGCGCCTTCATCCATTAGCACCACGTCGGCGGTGTCCGGCGTTTCGACAAGCTGGAGATTGAAATCGGCGGTCTCGTCGGCGACGAAGCGCACCGTATAGGTCGGCTGGGCGGCTTTGGTGATCTGGTATTGCGCGGCGCCGGATCGGAAGCAGGACGCGGTGGTGGCCGGCCAGAGCATGGAGCCGGCCAGGACCGTAAGGATGCCGGCGAGGGCAAGCAACGCGGGAAAGGCGGCGCGATGCAAAGGCAGCATGGTGGCCTCGAGAACCGCTCTCAAAAATGTTCCGGAAAAGCGGAGCGGCTGTCCGCCCGGACGTTTCGCACCGACGCCACGCGCACCGCGTTCTGCACGGTGCATCTCTTATGGTTAAGGGTCGGTAAAGGTGGAACCCGGCCGGTCTCCGGAGGAACCGGCCGGCCTCAGGCCGCGCGGCGCAGATCGTCGGTGCGGGTGCGATAGGACAGCGCTTCCGCGAGATGCACACGGCCGACCGCGTCGGCGCCGTCGAGATCGGCGAGGGTGCGCGCCACCCGCAGCACGCGGTGATAGCTGCGCGCCGAGAGTCGCATGGCGTCGGCGGCATCGCGCAACAGGGTCATGCCGGCAGCGTCGGCATGGACCACCTGCTCCAGCACCGACCCCTGGGCCTGCGCATTGGTGCGTACGCCGGCAAGGTTGAGCGCGGCGTAACGCTCCGCCTGAATGTCGCGGGCGCGGGCGACGCGCGCGGCGACCTCGCGGCTGCCTTCGGTCGGCGCCGGCAGCAACAGGTCGGCGGCGGTCACCGGCGGCACGTCGATGTGCAGGTCGATGCGGTCGAGCAACGGACCGGACAGCCGCGCCTGATAATCGGCGGCGCAGCGCAGATTGGGGCCGCGCTTGCAGGCGTAACCGGGATCGCTGGCGTGGCCGCAGCGGCACGGATTCATCGCCGCCACCAGCATGAAGCGCGCCGGATAGGTGACGCGATGATTGGCGCGCGCGATGGCGACGTCGCCGCTCTCCAGCGGCTGACGCAGCGAGTCGAGCGTCTGCGGCGAGAACTCCGGAAACTCGTCGAGGAACAGCACGCCGTGATGCGCGAGCGAGACTTCGCCCGGCCGCGCGCGCAAGCCGCCGCCGACCAGCGCCGGCATCGACGCGGAATGATGCGGCGCGCGGAACGGCCGCTGGCTCGTCAGCGCGCCGTCCTCCAGCGTGCCGGCGACCGAGGCGATCATCGAGACTTCCAGCAATTCCTCCGGCGACAGCGGCGGGAGGATCGAGGGCAGCCGCGCGGCCAGCATCGATTTGCCCGCACCGGGCGGTCCGCACATCAACAGGTTATGGCCGCCGGCCGCGGCGATCTCGAGCGCGCGCTTGGCGCTCTCCTGTCCCTTGATATCGGCGAGGTCGAGCAGCGTCGCGTCGCGCTCGCGGATTTTCGGCTGCGGCCGCGCGAGGAGTTGCGTGCGCTTGAAATGATTGGCGATCTGGATGAGCGATGCGGCGGCGACGATCTCGATATCCGGGCTCGCCCACGCGGCCTCGCCGCCGCCGGCCGCGGGGCAGATCAGGCCTTCGCCGCGCGCATTGGCGCCGATCGCGGCCGGCAGCACGCCGGCGACCGGTGCGATCGATCCGTCGAGGCCGAGTTCGCCGAGCACGGTGAAACCCGCGAGCGCGTCGGGCGGCAGCGCGCCGATCGCGGCCATCAGGCCGAGCGCGATCGGCAAATCGTAGTGGCTGCCTTCCTTCGGCAGATCGGCCGGTGCGAGATTGATGGTGATTCGGCGCGCCGGCAAAGCCAGACCCGAGGCGATCAGCGCCGCGCGGACGCGCTCGCGCGCCTCGCTCACCGCCTTGTCGGGCAGGCCGACAATGGCGAAGGCGGGCAGGCCGGGCGCGACCTGGACCTGCACGTCGACGGCGCGGGCCTCGATGCCCTCGAACGCCACGGTGGATACGCGCTGGACCATGATGATCCCGGATGCCCGTCGCCCGCTGTGTGCGCCGATGCCCTTGCGGTTCGGCGGATCACAGCCTCTGTCCCGGCGGCGATCCTAGGGTACAACCCCAGGACGCGCAAGAACAATCCATGAACATAGTTCCCGGAATAAACAAGAGCTATGGGATCAGGTTTTCAGGCCGACGCGGCTTTCAGCGCGCTCGCTTCTTCTCGATCACATCCCAGATCATCGCCGCCGTATCGGGGCCGCCGAGCTTCTTGATGGCGCGCACGCCGGTCGGCGAGGTGACGTTGATCTCGGTGAGATAGTCGCCGATTACGTCGATGCCGACGAAGATCAGCCCGCGCTCGCGCAAAGCGGGGCCGATGGTCTCGCAGATCTCGCGCTCGCGCGGCGTCAGATCGGCTTCCTTCGCCGAACCGCCGCGCGCGAGATTGGAGCGCAGATCGTCCGCCGCCGGCACGCGGTTCACAGCGCCGGCGAATTCGCCGTCCACCAGGATGATGCGCTTGTCGCCATGGCGCACGGCGGGGAGGAATTGCTGCACCACCCACGGCTCGCGGAACGTCACTGAGAACAGATCGTAGAGCGAGCCGAAATTGAGATCGTCGGCCTGCAGGCGGAACACTGCTTCGCCGCCCTTGCCGTAGAGCGGCTTCATGACGATGTCGCCGTACTGCTTGCGGAACTCCTTGATCTCGCCGAGATCGCGCGTGATGAGCGTCGGCGGCATCAATTGCGGAAACTGCATCACGAAGACTTTTTCCGGCGCGTTGCGCACCTCGGCCGGATCGTTGACCACCAGGGTCTTGGGATGCACGCGCTCGAGCATGTGCGTGGTCGAGATGTAAGCGAGATCGAACGGCGGGTCCTGCCGCAGCAGGATCACGTCGAAGCTCGTCGCCTCGACGCGCTTCTGTTCGCCGAGCACGGCATGCTCGCCCTGCACGTCCTTCACCGTCAGACTCTGGGCGCCGACATAGACGCGGTTGCCGGTGAGCGCCATGCGATCGGGCGGATAATAGGAGAGCTTGTGGCCGCGTTGCTGCGCTTCGAGCAGCAAGGCAAATGTCGAATCGCCGGCGATCTTGATGCGCTCGATCGGGTCCATCTGCACGGCGATGTTCAGGCTCATGACGGCTATCCAGGCATGACGAAAAGGGAGGTTCTGCTTACGCTAACTTTATCGCTGTCGCCAGCTATCCGTCTGCATCAAACGCAGCGGGGATATGCTGCGGCAGCTTGCCTGGCGCGATCAGCATGGCGTCAAGACGAATATCGGTGATGGCGCTGACGTCGTGTTGCGACAGCCATATTTCCGCCGCGGCGGCGATGCGCTGGCGCTGCTGCGGCGTCACCGATTCCGCGGCGTGGTCCAGCGTGTCGCGCGCCTTCACCTCGACGAAGATCAGCAGATGCCGCCGCCTTGCGATGATATCGATCTCGCCGGCCGGCGAGCGCCAGCGCCGCGCGAGAATGCGAAAGCCCTTGGCGATCAGCCAGGCGGCGGCGCGGCTTTCGGCGGACAATCCGGTGTGGAATGCGGCGACACGCTCCGGGCGTGGCGCTGCTTTCGCCGGTGGTGGCGGCGTGTCCATCTGCTCGCGGATCGTGCCGCGCGCGATCGTCGCGCGCGGAATGTCGCCGGGTTTAGGCGTGCGGCTCATGCGTCGCCGCTCGCCCTGGTGAGTTCGAGCGCGCGTTGATAGATCTCGCGGCGCTTCTGTCCGGTGGCGGTCGCGACTTCCGCCACCGCGTCCTTCACCGACAGCCGCGCGAGCGCGGCACTCAGCAACGCGTCCACATCGTCGCTGCTCGCGACATCCTCATCGGCCGGCGGCGCGATGACGACGACGAACTCGCCGCGCGTTTCCGCGCCGTCGGCATAGGCTTGCGCCAGTGCGGCAAGGTCGCCGCGGCGGATTTCTTCATGCAGCTTGGTCAGTTCGCGGCAGATCGCGGCCTCGCGCGTTCCGAACGCCGTGGCGAGGTCGGCGAGCGCGTCGGCGATGCGGGGGCCGGTCTCGAACAACACGATCGTCGCGGGAATGCGCGCCAGCTCCTGCGCGCGCTTCTGTCGCGCGGCCTGCTTCGGCGGCAGGAAGCCGTCGAACAGGAAGCGGTCGGTCGGCAGCGCCGCGAGCGACAGCGCGGTGAGGACCGCCGACGCACCGGGAACGGCGGTGACCGTGTGGCCGGCGGCGCAGGCCTCGCGCACCAGCTTGTAGCCGGGATCGGAAATGAGCGGCGTGCCGGCGTCCGAGACCAGCGCGATGGTGCGGCCGTCGGCAAGCTGTCGCAGCAAAGCGGGCCGCGCCTCCTGCGCATTGTGCTCGTGATAGGGCGTCAGCGGCGTCGCGATGCCGTAATGGTCGACGAGACGCCGCGTGATGCGCGTGTCCTCGCAGGCGATCACGTCGGCGGCGGCCAGGGTCTCCAGCGCGCGCAGCGTGATGTCGCGCAGATTGCCGATCGGGGTCGCGACGAGATGCAGCCCGCCGGTGAGCGCGGGCGCGGTCACCGTATGGTCGTGCAGGCGATAGGTGCGCGCCGGGCTGACGGTGGAGGACGAGCCGGTTTTCGACATGAGCGCACCATAGACGGGCCAATGCCGCGCGTCAGCGCCCCCACACGCCCTTATCCGCCATGACCCGGTCCTATGTGGTTCCTGGAATTAACGTTTTTCAGCGATCCTCGTTTGCTGTAAACGGGAGCCCTGAGGATCTTCGGAGATCACGAGGGGCAGCCCGTGGGGGGATCGGGCTTGAAGGGTGTCGGAATGGCTTTATCGCAGCGTCAAAACCGGAATTCCGCGGGTCTGTGGGGCCGCCGCGCGGTCCTCGCCGCGCTGGCCGGGCTGACGCTCGCCGGCTGCGGCTCGATCGGCCGCAACAGCCCCGGTGAAGCTGTCGACAATCCGACGCTGCCGCAACAGCAGATGACGGCGCCGCCACCCGGCACGCTGATCGGCAGCGGCACCGTCAAGGTCGCGCTGATCCTGCCGCTGTCGGCGCAGGGCAATGCCGGCAGCGTCGCGCTGTCGATGAAGAACGCAGCCGAGATGGCGCTGCTCGAATTCAACAATCCCAATATCCAGATCCTGGTGAAGGACGACGGCGGCTCGCCGCAGGGCGCGCAGCAGGCGGCGCAGCAGGCGCTGGAGGAAGGCGCCGAACTGATCCTCGGTCCGCTGTTCGCGCAGGCGGTGTCGGCGACGGCGCAGGTCGCGCGCGCGCGCGGCGTGCCGGTGATCGGCTTCTCCACCGATACGACGGTGGCGTCGCGCGGCGTCTATCTCTTGAGCTTCCTGCCGGAGTCCGACGTCAACCGCATCATCGAATACGCGGTGTCGCAGGGCAAACGCTCGTTCGCCGCCCTCATTCCCGACAATGCTTATGGCGGCGTCGCCGAAGCGGCGTTCCAGCAGGCGGTGGCGCGGCGCGGCGGTCGCGTCGTCGCGCTCGAACGCTATCCGTCCGATCCCGCGCGCATGGCGGAAGCCGCGCGTCGCATCGCGCAGCAGGCGTCGCGCGCCGATGCGATCTTCATTCCCGACGGCGCCGAGGGCGCGCCGCAGATCGTCAATACGCTGCTCGCGAGCGGCGTGACCAAGCGCGTGCAACTGCTTGGCACCGGCCTGTGGGACGACCAGCGCGTATTCACGAGTTCGTCGATGTCGGGTGGCTGGTTCGCCGCGCCGGACGGCACCGGCTTCCGCAATTTCGCCAACCGCTATCGCGCGCGCTACGGCAGCGAGCCGGCGCGCACCGCGACGCTCGCTTACGATGCGGCGGCGCTGGTCGCGGCGCTGGTGAAGACGCAGGGCACGCAGCGCTTCAGCGAACAGGTGCTCACCAATTCCTCCGGCTTCGCCGGCATCGACGGCGTTTTCCGTTTCCGCACCGACGGCACCAGCGAGCGTGGTCTTGCCGTGTTGCGCGTGACGCCGTCCGGCGCGCAAGCGGTCGCACCGGCGCCGCGCAATTTCGCGCCGGGAACGTAAAGCGCGACTGAAAGTCGCGTGAATCGCTGTTGTTGCGCTGCGCGCACAACAGACGCCCCGGAATGACAGCGGTTCGTTGCGATAACTCTCAGCTCACGCCGCGAGATCGGCGACGACGGCGTCGAGCACGGGGAAGCCGGCATTGGTGACGCGCAGCCAGCCGCTGGCAGTGGTTTCCACCGCACCCTGCGCGCGCAACGTCGATACGCGCTGCGGATTGAGCGGACGGCCGGCGAGCAGTTGATAGCGCAGCGGGTCGATGCCTTCCTTGAGCCGCAGGCCCATCAGCAGCAGTTCGTCGGCCTGTTCGTCGTCGGTGAGACGTTCGTTGACCGTGACGCCGTGGCCGAGCGCCTCGACGCGCATCAGCCAGGTCTCCGGCCGCTTCTCGGTCGCGGTGGCGAAACGGTTCTGGCCGATCTGCAGCCGGCCGTGCGCGCCGGGGCCGATGCCGGCGTAATCGTGCATGCGCCAGTAGATCAGATTGTGCCGCGACTCCGCGCCGGGCCGCGCATGATTGGAGACTTCATAAGCGGGAAGTCCGGCGGCTTCGCAGATCTCCTGCGTCACGTCGTAAAGCGCGCGCGCGGTGTCGTCGTCCGGCGTCTTGAGCTTGCCGGCGGCATGCAGCGCGGCGAACGGCGTGCCGGGCTCGATGGTGAGCTGATAGAGCGAGAGATGCTCGGCCGCTTCGGCGATGGCATGACGCAGTTCGCCAGCCCACAGCGCCGGTGTCTGATCGGGCCGCGCGTAAATGAGATCGAACGAGTAGCGCTCGAAATTCGCGCGGGCGACGGCGATGGCATCGAGCGCTTCGCGTGCCGAATGCAGACGGCCGAGCGCTTTCAGCGAGACATCGTCGAGCGCCTGGACGCCGAGCGAGACGCGATTGACGCCGGCCGAGCGATAGCCACGAAACCGTGTCGCCTCGACGCTGGTCGGATTGGCTTCCAGCGTGATCTCGGCGTCGGGTGCGATGGTCCAGTGCTTGGCGATGGCGTCGAGCACGCCGCCGATCGTGTCCGGCTGCATCAGCGACGGCGTGCCGCCGCCGAAGAAGATCGATGACACGGTGCGATTCGGCGCGCGCGCGGCGGTCGCGGCGATCTCGGCGGCGAAAGCGCGCACATAGCGCGGCTGATCGATCGCGCTGTGACGGACATGGCTGTTGAAGTCGCAATACGGGCACTTCGACAGGCAAAACGGCCAGTGGATGTAGACACCGAAGCCGTGCTGCTGATGTGCTTGCTGATGTCCCTGCGCGATCATGGGTTAACCATATCGCAGGTTCGCTGCCCCGCGTCACGCGAAAAGCGTGGTTGTCGCCAGAATTCTTCCCGCTGTTTCAATGAGATAGCGTTCTTTTTGTGAGACAAAAGAGATTAAAATGGGACCGGAATATCCGTCCTCTCAGCTGTTCGCGAGACAGGCTTTCGCCAGCATGACGAAGGCGCGGGCGCGGTGCGACAGACCTTGTCCGCGCGGCGGGAGGCCGTGTTTTTCCTCGGCGCTCATCTCGCCGAACGTTTGTTCGAAGCCGTCGGGCTTGAACATCGGGTCGTAGCCGAAGCCGAGGGTGCCGCGCGGCGGCCAGACGGCGATGCCGTCGACCGCGGCCTCGAATTCCTCGCGATGGCCGTCCGGCCAGGTGAGGCACAGTGCCGCGACGAAATGCGCGCGCCGTTGCTCCGGCGCCGTTGCGCCGGCTTTCACCAGCGCGGTCTGCACCTTGTTCATCGCCAGCCGGAAATCTTTGTCGGGACCGCCCCAGCGCGCCGAATAGATGCCGGGATCGCCGCCGAGCGCATCGACGACGAAGCCGGAATCGTCGGCGAAGGCGATCAGTCCGGATGCCTTGGCGGCGGCGTCCGCCTTGATGCGCGCATTGGCGGCGAAGGTCTTGCCGGTTTCCTCCGGTTCGCCGAGGCCGAGTTCGCCGGCGGACACCGCCTCGATGCCGTAAGGCGCCAGGAGATCGCGCATCTCCGCGAGCTTGCCCGGATTATGGGTGGCGATCACCACCTTGCCGGACAGCCGGCGATGCGGCTGAACGGTGTCGCTCACGTCGCCGTCATCTTCTGCAGATCGACGAGACGGCCGGTGCCCTTGCGCGCCAGCGCGAGCAATTCGAGCAATTGCTGCTCGGTGAACGGGTCCTTCTCGGCGGTGCCCTGCACTTCGACGATCAGGCCCTTGCCGGTCATCACGAAATTCGCGTCGGTGTCGGCCTCGGAATCTTCCGCGTAATCGAGATCGAGCACCGGCGTGCCGCGATAGATGCCGCACGACACCGCGGCGATGTGGTCGCGCAACACCGGCGCGGAGATCATGCTGCGGCTCTTCATCCAGGCGAGGCAGTCGGCGAGCGCGACCCAGGCGCCGGTGATGGAGGCGGTGCGGGTGCCGCCGTCGGCCTGAATGACGTCGCAGTCCAGCGTGATCTGCCGTTCGCCGAGCGCGACGAGATCGACAACCGAACGCAGCGAGCGGCCGATCAGCCGCTGAATCTCGACGGTGCGGCCGCCCTGCTTGCCGGCGGCGGCCTCGCGGCGCGTGCGCGTCTCGGTGGCGCGCGGCAACATGCCGTATTCGGCGGTGACCCAGCCGCGACCCTGGCCCTTGAGCCACGGCGGCAGCCGTTCCTCGAGCGAAGCGGTCACCAGCACATGGGTGTCGCCGAATTTCACCAGGCAGGAGCCTTCGGCATATTTCACCACGCCACGCTCCAGCGAGACGGCACGGAGTTCGTCGGGGGCTCGGCGGCTCGGCCGCATGGTGATGCTCCTTATTCGGTCTTTTGATGTGTGGGCTGCTTGTAGGGGGCCGCCGCCTCAGCGACAAGTCGCAGACTTCCCGCTGCAATCTCTTGCTCTTGTCTGCGGGCGGCTGAATGATCAAATCTGGTGCGGTCGGGGCCGGTGGCCCTTCGATCCGACCTTGCGATGGAGCAGAGACCCGCGTGAGCGCGCGAGACATTCCGATCGGTTCCAGTCCGGCGAGCAGCCTGTCGGCGCTCAACGAGCGCTCGCGCGAGATTTTCCGGCGCATCGTCGAAAGCTATCTGGCGACCGGCGAACCGCTCGGCTCGCGCAATCTCGCCCGCATCCTGCCGATGACGCTGTCGCCCGCCTCGGTGCGCAACGTGATGTCGGATCTGGAACATCTCGGGCTGATCTATGCGCCGCATACGTCGGCCGGGCGGCTGCCGACCGAATTCGGTCTGCGCTTCTTCGTCGATGCGCTGATGCAGATCGGCGAGATCGATCAGGCCGACCGGCAATCGATCGAAGCCAATGTCGCGGCGCTCGGCGACGGCAAATCCATGGAAGCGGTGCTTACCGAAGCCTCGCAGATGCTGTCGGGCCTCACGCGCACGGCGGGCGTCGTGCTCACCACCAAATCCAATGTGCGGCTGAAGCAGGTCGAGTTCGTGCGGCTCGAACCGACGCGCGCTCTCGCCGTGCTGGTGTCCGAGGACGGGCAGGTGGAAAACCGTGTTCTGCCGGTGCCGGCCGATCTGCCGAGTTCGGCGCTGGTCGAAGCGTCCAACTTCCTCAATGCGCGGGTGCGCGGCAGCACGCTGACGGAATTGCGCAGCGAGCTGGAGGGGGCGCTGGCGGCCGGGCAGGCGGAGCTCGACCATCTCACCGCCAAGGTGATCGCCGCCGGTGTCGCGAGCTGGTCCGGCGGGCCGAACGAGGACCGCAAGCTGATCGTCAGCGGCCAGTCGCATCTGCTCGAGGATCTGCACGCGATCGAGGATCTCGAGCGCATCCGCACCCTGTTCGACGAGCTGGAAACCCGCCGTGGCGTGGTCGATCTGCTCGGCCGCGCCGAGGGCGGCGACGGCGTGCGCATTTTTATCGGGTCGGAAAACAAGCTGTTTTCCATGTCCGGATCGTCCACCATCGTCACGCCGTATCGCGACGCCGGCGGCCGCATCGTCGGCGTGCTGGGCGTGATCGGGCCGACCCGGCTCAATTATGCGCGGGTGATCCCCATGGTCGATTACACCGCGAAACTGGTCGGGCGGATGCTCGGCGGACCCTAAACTTGATTTTTGGCCGCCGAACCCTGATATCCCCGGCAACACCCGAGTAACCCAGAAGCGATCGAGAGCGATGACGGACAATAAATCCGGCAAAACGGCCAGCATGACACCCGGTATGACCCCGGGCATGGACCCCACTGAGCACAGCGCAGACGCCCCGGCGACCGCGCCGCAGCAGGATGGCGCCCCGGAGATGGTTCCGGCCGAGCAGGTGAAGGCGGCGCTGGACGCGGCGGCGGACTTCAAGGACCGCCTGCTGCGCACGCTCGCCGACATGGAAAACCTGCGCAAGCGCACCGAGCGCGATGTCGCCGAGGCGCGCCTCTACGGCATCACCGGCTTCGCCCGCGACGTGCTGCAGGTCGCCGACAACATGCACCGCGCGCTCGACCATATCGGCGATCAGTTGCGCGCCAGCACCGATCCGACCGTGAAGTCGCTGGTCGAGGGTGTCGATCTGACCGAGCGCGAATTGATGAAGGTGCTCGAAAAGAACGGCGTGACGATCTTCTCGCCGATCGGCGAGAAGTTCGATCCCAACCTGCATCAGGCGATGTTCGAGATGCCCGGCTCCGGCTATCCCAATGGTCACGTCGCGCAGGTGATCCAGTCGGGCTACATGATCGGCGAGCGCGTGCTGCGGCCGGCGATGGTCGCCGTGGCGAAGGGCGACAAGGCGCCGACGGTCGACACCACCGCGTGAAGGGTGTGATTCAATCGCGTTGAATCAGAGCCGTCGCTGCTACTTTTTTGCTCTAGCGCGGCTCCATACCGTCGCGCACCGCGCGGAAGCGGGGGAACGCCTCTTCCCAGTCCTTTTTCGGCGCGGCGGCGATGATGCGCATGAAGCCGCCTTCGCTGAACCGCATCCACTGCACCACGCGCAGTTCGGTGCCCGTTGGCGGGTCCTTGGCTTCGGCGCGGACCTCGATCACCGGCTGATTGCGCAGGCGGATGGTCTCCGTGGTCTGAATCCGCAGCTCCGGCAGACCGAAATTACGCATCATGTCCTGCGCGATCGTCTGCCGGTCAGACGGATTGCTCGCGGTCTGCTGGCCGAAACTCAGCAGCAGCGTCGGCTGCTCCGGGCTCTGGTCTTTCTGGCCGTCGGTCAGCAGCACGCCCAGCGTCGGGTGAACCCGCACCACGCGAAAGCCCGCGAGGTCCGAGAGCTTCACCGGCATCAGGCCGAGCTGCTCCTCGATCGGAGCCGGCCGGAAGGTGACGCTCGCCAGCATCGCGCGGACCTTGGCCTCGGGATAGGCGCCGGCCGCCTCCTGGGGAATGTCGAAGGTGACGAGCGCGGTCGGCTCCCCGGTCACCGAGCGGCCGAGCAGCACCCATTTGCGCAGCGTTTTACCGTCCGCTTTGACTTCGACCTGCGCCAGATAGCCCAGCCCTGCATCGAATCCGAACGATTCCCGGCTGATCAGGGTGACGCTCGGGTCGTTCGCCGCGAACAGCCCGCGTTCGATCTGGTTGTAAGCGGGGCCGGGCAGCTCCAGCACCGTCAGCGTGGCGCCGTTCCGGGGGTCCTGGAAACGGGCGCCCATGGCGTCCGGGGTCATGCCGGTTGGCGCCGCGATGCCGACGCGGGAGCCCGGCGGGAAAACCGGCTCGGCGAAGATCGGACCGATGGCCGCCACGACCAGAGCCAGTCCGCCGACAACCGGCGCCCACGCACGCCCCCGCAGCAAAGCCGAAAACCGCAGCATGACCGCTCCTTCGTTCTTTCCTTCCCTACGCGCCGCCGGTGGCGGCGGCAATGCAGGGGATCGGCGTCCGCCTCGCGGATTCGTGACAATCCGTCTTGCGGCACTCCGCCCCTCTCCTATATGAGCCGTAACGCCGTTCAATGCGGCGAAAACGTGAATCTAGGGGGCCGGTTAGGGGGCTTTCCGGGGACCACCTCCGGAAGGCAATTCGGACGCTCAAAGGTCCGGCCGGCCTGCCGTAATCGAGAGGATATATTCATGGGCAAGGTCATCGGTATCGACCTCGGCACCACCAATTCTTGCGTTGCCGTGATGGAAGGCAAGACGCCGCGGGTCATCGAGAACGCGGAAGGTGCACGCACGACGCCTTCTATCGTCGCCTTCACGGACGATGGCGAGCGGCTCGTCGGCCAGCCGGCCAAGCGCCAGGCGGTCACCAATCCGGAAAACACCATCTTCGCCGTGAAGCGGCTGGTCGGTCGTCGTTACGACGATCCGATGGTCGAGAAGGACAAGAAGCTCGTCCCGTACAAGATCGCGAAAGCCGGCAACGGCGACGCCTGGGTCGAGGCGCGCGGCGAGACCTATTCGCCGTCGCAGATCTCCGCTTTCACGCTGCAGAAGATGAAGGAGACCGCGGAAGCCAATCTCGGCACCAAGGTCGATCAGGCGGTCATCACCGTTCCCGCTTATTTCAACGACGCGCAACGTCAGGCCACCAAGGATGCCGGCAAGATCGCCGGCCTTGAAGTGCTGCGCATCATCAACGAGCCGACCGCGGCGGCGCTCGCCTATGGTCTCGACAAGGCCAAGCAGGGCGTCATCGCCGTCTACGACCTTGGCGGCGGCACCTTCGATATCTCGATCCTCGAGATCGGCGACGGCGTGTTCGAAGTGAAGTCCACGAATGGCGACACGTTCCTGGGCGGCGAAGACTTCGACATGCGGCTCGTCAGCTATCTCGCCGACGAGTTCAAGAAGGAGCAGGGCATCGACCTGCGCAAGGACAAGCTCGCGCTGCAGCGGCTGAAGGAAGCCGCCGAAAAGGCGAAGATCGAGCTGTCCTCGACGACGCAGACCGAGATCAACCTGCCGTTCATCACCGCCGATGCGTCGGGTCCGAAGCATCTGACCATGAAGCTCACCCGCGCCAAGTTCGAGGCGCTGGTCGACGACCTCGTGCAGAGGACCATGGAGCCGTGCCGACAGGCGCTCAAGGACGCCGGCGTGACCGCGGCGGAGATCAGCGAAGTGGTTCTGGTCGGCGGCATGACGCGCATGCCGAAGGTCCAGGAAGTCGTGAAGCAGCTGTTCGGCAAGGAGCCGCATAAGGGCGTCAACCCGGATGAAGTGGTCGCCGTCGGCGCCGCGATCCAGGCGGGCGTGCTCGCCGGCGACGTCAAGGACGTGCTGCTGCTCGACGTGACGCCGCTGTCGCTCGGCATCGAAACGCTGGGTGGCGTGTTCACCCGGTTGATCGACCGCAACACGACAATTCCGACCAAGAAGAGCCAGGTGTTCTCCACGGCGGAAGACAGCCAGAGCGCGGTGACCATCCGCGTGTTCCAGGGTGAACGCGAAATGGCGGCGGACAACAAGCTACTGGGTCAGTTCGACCTGGTCGGCATTCCGCCGGCGCCGCGTGGCGTGCCGCAGATCGAGGTCGCGTTCGACATCGACGCCAACGGCATCGTCAACGTCCATGCCAAGGACAAGGGCACCGGCAAGGAGCAGCAAATCCGCATCCAGGCGTCCGGCGGTCTGTCGGAAGCCGACATCGAGAAGATGGTCAAGGACGCGGAGGCGCATGCCGACGAGGACAAGAAGCGCAAGGCCGCGGTGGAAGCCAAGAACCACGGCGAGGCGCTGGTCCATTCGACCGAGAAGGCACTCTCCGAGCACGGCTCGAAGATCGGCGACGCCGATCGCTCCGCGATCGAGAATGCCATCGCTGATCTGAAGGAAGCGCTCAAGGGCGATGACGCCGAAGCCATCGCGCAGAAGACCAACACGCTGGCGCAGGCCTCGATGAAGCTCGGCGAGGCGATGTACAAGCAGCAGACCGAAGCGGGCGCTCCCGGTGGTGACGCCGCGAGCGGCGAGGCTGGCAAGGACGATGTCGTCGACGCGGAGTTCACCGAGGTCGACGACAAGAACGACAAGAAGTCGGCGTAACTGCGCGAGCAAGCGCCGTGTACACGCTGACTGCCACGAAGACTGTCACCCTCGGGCTTGACCCGGGGGTGCATCTTTTTCAGATGGGGTGGACAGCACAATTTGATGCGGCGCTGACAGCGGCTGCCGAAGCCGGAGCGGAGCGGTAATGTCGAAGCGCGATTACTACGAGGTGCTGGGTGTGACGCGCACCTGCACCGAAGTCGAATTGAAGACGGCCTTCCGCAAGGCGGCGATGCAGCACCATCCCGACCGCAATCCTGGCGACAAGGAATGCGAGATCCGCTTCAAGGAATGCAACGAAGCGTATGAGGTGCTGAAGGATCCCGACAAGCGCGCGGCTTATGACCGGTTCGGCCATGCGGCGTTCGAGCAAGGCGGCATGGGCGGCGGGATGGGCGGTGCCGGTTTCGGCGCCGACTTCGGCTCCACCTTCTCCGATATTTTCGAGGACCTGTTCGGCATGGGCGGCGGCCGTCGTGGCGGCCGCTCCTCCGGCCGCGAACGCGGCTCCGATCTCCGCTACAACATGGAGATCACGCTCGACGACGCCTACACCGGCAAGACCGCACAGGTGCGCATTCCGACCTCGGTGACGTGCGAGACGTGTTCGGGCACCGGCGCGAAGGCCGGCACCAAGCCGCGCGCCTGTCCGCATTGCAACGGGCAGGGCACCGTGCGCCACGCGCAGGGTTTCTTCACGCTGGAGCGGACCTGCGCGGCCTGTCAGGGTCGCGGCCAGGTGATCGACAATCCGTGCCCGAATTGCTCGGGCGCCGGCCGCGTCACGCGCGAGCGCACGCTGTCGGTGAACATTCCCGCCGGTGTCGAGGACGGCACCCGCATCAGGCTCGCCGGCGAAGGTGAGGCCGGCACGCGCGGCGGACCGGCGGGCGATCTCTACATTTTCCTCTCGGTGGCCGCGCATCCGTTCTTCCAGCGCGATGGCGCCGACCTGCACTGTCGCGTGCCGATCTCCATGGTGACGGCGGCGCTTGGCGGGACGATCGAGGTGCCAGCGATCGACGGCAGCGATGCGACGGTGAAGATCGTCGCCGGCAGCCAGAGCGGCGCGCGCCTGCGGCTGTCCGGCCGGGGCATGCCGGTGCTCCGCTCGAAGCGGAACGGCGACCTCTATGTGCAGGTTGTGGTGGAAACGCCGCAGAACCTCACCAAGCGGCAGCGCGAGCTGCTGGCCGAGTTCGACCAATTATCATCTGACACGACGCAGCCGGAATCCACGGGATTCCTGAGCAAGGTCAAGGAGTTCCTCGATGGCCTTGGGCAGCGCGCAACAGACAAGTGAGGCTGCGGCCTTGACCCTGTCAGGCCGCCGCAGTACGCCTGACGGGTCGGCGGTCCCCTCAGCCGCGTCCCTCGTACCAGTCAGTTCGATGCCCAATCCGATGCCGTTGCACCCCGTTGCTGCCCGCGTCGCGAAAAAGGGCTTTCTAGACAAGGTGCTGCGCTTCGACGACGAGGTGCATTTCCTGAAATCGTGGATTGAGAAGCCGCTGGCCACCGGCGCGGTGATGCCGTCCGGCCGCATTCTCGCGCGCACCATGGCGCGCTATGTCGATCCCACCCAGAACGGCCCGGTGATCGAGCTTGGGCCGGGCACCGGCCCGGTGACCGAGGCTCTGGTGCGCCACGGCGTGGAGCCGCGCCGCCTGGTGCTTGTCGAATTCAACCCGACCTTCTGCCGCCTGCTGCGCACCCGCTATCCGGAAGCGACCGTGGTGCAGGGCGACGCCTACCGGCTGCGCCCGCTGCTGTCGTCGCTGATGAAGGAGCCGGCGGCGGCGCTGGTGTCGAGCCTGCCGCTGATGACCAAGCCGCTGCGCACCCGCGTGCGGCTCATTTCCGATGCGCTGCATCTGATGGCCCCGCAAGCGCCGTTCGTGCAGTTCACCTACGCCATGGTGACGCCGATCCCGAAGGCGACCAGCAGCATCACCGTGCATGCGTCCGATCTGGTCTGGGCCAATGTGCCGCCCGCCCGCGTCTGGGTCTATCGCGGCCGCTGACCCGCTTTCCGCTATCGACAGACCTTTGCCGTCGTCCGTGACGAAGACGTGGATGCCCGCAACATCAGGGCGGACACGCCCGTCATCGCCGGGCTATGTGCGGGGCATGACGATGTCGAACGCGCGGCGCGATATGCTATGCAAAATGCTAGCCTGGAGCCGATCATGCCCGAACCGAGAATCCTGGTGTTTGCCGGCTCGATCCGCACCGGCTCGTTCAATGCGCGGCTGGCGGCGCTGGCGGTGAAGGAATTCGCGCTGGCGGAGGCGGATGTCACCCACATCTCGCTGCAGGATTATCCGCTGCCGCTCTACGACAATGACCTCGAGGTCAATTCCGGCTTTCCCGAAAACGCCGTGAAGCTCAAACGCCAGTTCATGGCGCATCAGGGCATCTTCATCGTCAGCCCGGAATACAACGCCTCGGTCACGCCGCTCCTGAAGAACGCCATCGACTGGGTGTCGCGGGTGCGCGAGCGCGACGAAGCGCCGCTTGCCGCTTATCGCGACCGCGTGTTCGCGTTCGGCTCGGCCTCGCCGGGACCTTATGGCGGCCAGCGCTCGCTGCTCGCGCTGCGGCAGGTGCTGGCGGTCGGCTGCGGCGCGCTGGTTTTGCCCGAACACATTTCCGTGCCGCACGCCGACAAGGCGTTCAACGACATGGACGAACTCATCGATCCGCGCGCCATGAAGGCGCTGAAAACCGCCGTGCAGCGGCTGATCGCCGTCGCCCGCGCGCTGACATAAGGAGACCGACGACGTGGATGCCCGTGACCGCCTGATCATCGCGCTCGACGTGCCGACGGTGGCACAGGCGCAGGCCACCGTTGAGCGCATCGGCGATGCCGCGTGCTTCTACAAGGTCGGTTATCAGCTCGCTTTTGCCGGGGGGCTCGATTTCGCGCGCACGCTGATCGCCTCGGGCCACAAGGTGTTCATCGACCTCAAGCTGCACGACATCGGCAACACGGTGGCGAAGGGCGTGGAAAACATCGCCAAGCTCGGCGCGACGTTCCTCACCGTGCATGCCTATCCGCAGACCATGCAGGCGGCGCTCGAGGCTGCGCGCGGGTCAAGCCTGAAGATTCTCGCCGTCACCGTGCTCACCTCCTATGACGACAACGATCTCGCGGCCGCCGGCTACAAGAACGGCGTGCGCGAGACCGTGCAGCTTCGCGCGAAACAGGCACGCGATCTCGGCATCCACGGCCTCGTCTGTTCGGCCGAAGAGGCGGCGGCACTGCGGCCGCTGATCGGCGCCGACATCGCGCTGGTGACGCCCGGCATCCGTCCCGCCGGCGCGGCGAGCGGCGACCAGAAGCGGATCATGACGCCGCAGAAGGCGATCGCGGCAGGCGCCGATCATCTCGTGGTCGGCCGGCCGATCGTCGAGGCGGCCGATCCGCGCGCCGCGGCAGCGGCGATCGTCGCCGAAATCCGCGCGGCGGGCTGAACAACAACACGATAGGGAGCGACAGATGGCGAAAAAAGGTTACTGGATCGCGCGGCTGAGCATTCACGATCAGGCCGCCTATGACGCGTACCGCGACCGCAACGGAGCGGTGTTCGCGGCTCATGGCGGCCGCTTCCTGGTGCGCGGCGGCCCGTTCGAGACCGCGTTCGGCGATGCCCGCAAGCACAATGTGGTGCTGGAATTCCCGAGCTACGAAGCAGCGAAGACCTGCTTCCAGTCCGAGGCGTATCAGACGATCTCCAAGGACCTGAAACGCGGCGCCGAGGTCGACCTGATCATCATCGAAGGCTACGACGGCGACTGAGGCACTTTTCGTGGCCTCCCGCGCCGGCTATAGGCACGGCGAAAGAGCAAGAGCGAGACACCGATGGCACAGATGCGGCTGATCGTGACCGGCGCCGGCGGACGGATGGGCCGCGCCTTGGTCAAGGCGATCTCGGAGAATGACAAGCTGGTGCTGGCCGGTGCGCTCGACGATGCGCGCTCGCCGCTGATCGGTCAGGATTCCGGCACGCTTGCCGGTTTGCCGGCGAACGGGATCACGCTGACCACCGATGCGGCGGCAGTGATGGACAAGGCTGATGGCCTGGTCGATTTCACCGCGCCCGCAGCGACGGTGGCTTATGCATCGCTCGCCGCGCAGCGCGGGCTTGCGCACATCATCGGCACCACAGGCCTCTCCCATGATGACGAGGCGCGCATCGCCGACGCCGGCAAGAAAGCGGTGATCGTCAAGTCCGGCAATATGAGCCTCGGCGTCAATCTGCTGGCGGCGGTGGTCAAGCGTGTCGCGCGCGCCCTCGACGAGGACTTCGACATCGAAGTGGTCGAGATGCACCACAACAAGAAGGTCGATGCGCCGTCCGGCACCGCGCTGCTGCTTGGTGAAGCGGCGGCGGAAGGCCGCGGCCTCACGCTGGCGCAACACTCCGAGCGCGGCCGCGACGGCCATACCGGCGCGCGCGAACGCGGCGCCATCGGCTTCGCCTCGTTGCGCGGCGGCACGGTGGTCGGCGAGCACAATGTGATTTTCGCCGGTCCGGCCGAGCGCATCGAGCTTGCGCACAAGGCGGAGGACCGGATGATCTTCGCGCGCGGCGCATTGAAGGCCGCGCTGTGGGCGCATGGGCGGACGCTCGAGCAGAAGCCCGGCGTCTATTCCATGCTGGATGTTCTCGACCTGAAGGATTTCTGACGATGAGCGATCGGTTGCTGGTTCTGGTGCGTCACGGCCAGAGCGAATGGAATCTGCAAAACCTGTTCACCGGCTGGAAGGACCCCGGCCTGACCGAGAAGGGCGTCGCCGAGGCGAAAGCCGCCGGCCAGCGGCTCAAGGCGCTCGGCTTGCAGTTCGACGTCGGCTTCACCTCGTCGCTGTCGCGCGCGCAGCGCACGCTCGATCTCATCCTCGCCGAACTCGGCCAGAGCAATCTGCCGATCACCCGCGATCAGGCGCTCAATGAGCGCGATTACGGCGATCTGTCGGGACTGAACAAGGACGACGCCCGCAAGAAGTGGGGCGAGGAGCAGGTGCATATCTGGCGCCGCTCTTACGACATCGCGCCGCCGGGCGGGGAAAGCCTGCGCGATACGCTGGCGCGCACGCTGCCCTATTACGTGCAGAACATCCTGCCGCGGGTGCTGCGCGGCGAGCGCGTGATCGTCGCCGCGCACGGCAACTCGCTGCGCGCGCTGGTGATGGTGCTCGATCGATTGTCGCCGGAACAGATTCTCAAGCGCGAGCTGGCGACCGGCGTGCCGCTGGTCTACCGGCTCAATGCCGATGCCACGGTCGCGGACCTCAAAGAACTGGCGGCGTGACTTTCGCGGCCGCTGGTTAGCTGGCGGCGATCTTGCCGGCTTCCCAGCCGAGCATGGCGCGCTTGCGCGTCAGGCCCCAATGATAGCCGGTGATCGCGCCGCTTTTGCCGAGCACGCGATGGCACGGCACCACGAAGCTGATCGGGTTCTTGCCGACGGCGGCGCCGACCGCGCGCGAGGCTTTCGGCGATCTGATCTTCGCGGCGATGTCCGAATAGGTGGTCGCGCGGCCCATCGGGATCGTCAGCAGCGTCTCCCACACGCGCAGTTCGAAATCGGTGCCGATCAGCACGACGCGGAGCGGCTGCTCCGCGCACCAGCGCGCCTGATCGAAGATGCGCTGCACGATCGGCGCCGTTATCCCGCGATCTTCCACATAGGTGGCCTTCGGCCAGCGCCCGGTCATGTCGGCAAACGCGCCGCGCTCCTCGCCGGCATCGGCGAACGCGAGGCCGGCGAGGCCGCGCGGCGTGGCGATCACCAGCGCGATGCCGAACGGCGAGGGGTGGAAGCCATAACTCAGCGTCAGGCCTTCGCCGCCGGCTTTCCATTCGCCCGGCGACATCGCCTCATGCGCGACGAACAAGTCGTGAAGCCGCCCCGGGCCGGACAGACCGACCTCGTAAGCCGCGTCAAGCACGCTCGCGGAATCGCGCAGCAGCAGGCGTGCATGATCGAGCGTGATCGCCTGCAGGAAATCCTTCGGCGTCAGCCCGGCCCAGCGACGGAACAGATGATGCAGCTCGGTCGACGTGACACCGGCCGCCGCGGCGATGTCGTCGATCTCCGGCTGCGCGCGCCAGCGTTCGGAGATGAAGGCGATCGCGCGCCGCACGACGTCGTAATCGGTGTCGGCGGTCTTCACCGGGGGCACGGTGGTGAGGGCAGCGGCGATGTTCATGAGAGACGGGGTCATGGTGTTCAGCATGATCCCGATTTAGGCCCGGCGGGGAAGTGGCGCCACCCGATTTCTGGCGCCCTCACGGCAGCACGGTCCGGGTCGGGCCGCGTTTCGCTTCGCCGATCGCGGTGGCGAGCGCCTTGGCGAAACTTGCTTTCTCGTTCGGGCCGAGCAGGGTCGCGATCGGCAAGGCCCGGCCGCGGGTGACCAGCAGCAGCTTCTCCATGCCGTAGTCCTCGTGGGTGACGGTTTCCAGCCGCACCCACAGCGGATTGAGCGTCCATTCGCGCACGCGGCCGTGATGGGTCACCTTGCGCACCTTCAGTTCGGTGGCGGTGACGGTAACCTCCTCATAAGCAGCCGCGGTGCGGTAATTGATCCGGAACGCGAGGTAGAGCAGCAGCACGTCGAGGCCGAAGAAGCCGAACACCGGCCACGCGCCCATCAGCAGGAACGCCATGCCGGCGACGAAGCTGACGCCGCCGAACAGCAGCATCACGATCAGGAACCCGCTCCGGCCGAGCGACCGATGCGGCGTCAGCAGCGCCGCAAAAATCGGTGCATCGGTGTCATGAGCCATCGTGTTGTCGGCACTCATCCCGGTAATCTATATCGGAACCATGGCAAAACCAGCGATCCCGGCAAAGAAACGCGCGGCCAAAGCCGCCAAAACGAAAACAAGACTCGCCAAGGCGAAGGCCGGCAAGGCCGCCCCCCTGAAACCGTCGCCGCAGCAGGCCAAATTGCAGATGATGGCGGATGCCAAGGCCCTGCACGGCGATATCCCGCGCTGGACGGATGCGGAGGTCGACGAGGCCTTTCGCCGCTTTGCCGCGCGCGAGCCGCATCCCAAGGGGGAGCTGCACCACACCAACGCGTTCACGTTGCTGGTCGCGGTGGTGCTGTCGGCGCAGGCGACCGATGCCGGCGTCAACAAAGCGACCCCGGGATTGTTTGCCGCCGCCGACACGCCGGAGAAGATGGCGAAGCTCGGCGAAGTGCGCATCCGCGACTTGATCAAGACGATCGGTCTTTATCGCACCAAGGCGAAGAACGTCGCGGCGCTGGCCAGGCTGCTGGTCGAGCAGCATCACGGCAAGGTGCCGCGCTCGCGCGAGGAGCTGGAAGCGCTGCCGGGCGTCGGCCGCAAGACCGCCAATGTGGTGCTCAACATCGCATTCGGCGAGCCGACCATGGCGGTCGATACGCATATCTTTCGCATCGGCAATCGCACCGGCATGGCGCCGGGCAAGAACCCGCGCGAGGTCGAGGACGAACTGGTCGCGCGTATTCCGGCGAAGTACATGCAGCACGCGCATCACTGGCTGATCCTGCACGGGCGCTATACGTGTCTTGCGCGCCGGCCGCTGTGCGAGCGCTGCATCATCGCCGATCTGTGCAAGTGGCCGGGGAAGACCGTGGCGGCGTGAGTGCCGTCGCCTGATGGTGAGGAGCATCGCGTAGCGATGCGTCTCGAACCACGAGGCGAGAATCGAGATGCCGCATCCTTCGAGACGGCCGCTCCGCGGCCTCCTCAGGATGAGGCGGAGCCAGGAGCAAGTCCTTTCCGCTAAACCCGCTTCGGCTCGATCAGCTCGATGCGCGGTCCGGCCAGCCGCTTGTAGACATGCACCGCCAGCGCGGTGGCGAACAGCGGCGTCGCCAGATTGACGATCGGGATCGACACGAACGCCGCCATGGCGAGGCCCGCCATGAAAACCGTGCCGCGGTGCAGGCGGCGCAGCGCCTTGGCGTCGGCGGGCGGCATGAACCGCATCGCCACCAGTTCGAAATATTCGCGGCCGAGCAGATAGGCGGTCGCGAAAAAGAAAATAAACACGCCGATGCCGGCGAACAGCAGGAACGGCAGCGCGACGATATAGACCAGCAGAGCGAACAGCGCGGTGCGCGTGCCTTCGATGGCGGCACGGCCGAGCGGCAACGCCTGGCCGGGCGGTTCGGCCGGATAATGTTCTCGCTCGACGTGTTCGGCGATCTCGTCGACGAAGAAGCTGCCGACGAACGCCGTCACGGCCGGCATCAGGAAAATGCCGCCGAGCAGGATGCCGAGGCTGGCGGCAATGGAAACGATCCACAGCAGCACATCCCACGCGGCATGGGGCGCGACGCCAGTGGTTACCTCGGCCCAGCCGGCCCCGGTGGTGGCAAGCCAGGAAAACAGGCGCTGCAGGCCGATGCCGATCAGGGCGATCAGCAGCAGCGCGAGACCGACGGCTTTCAGCAGGATCCGCCGGAACGGCGGCGTGCCCATCTGGGCGATGGCCTTCACCAGTGCGTCGAACATCTTCGTCCCCTCTGCCGGCAGGCAGAGGTAAGAACAGAAGCACGGCAAATCAAGCGGCGGCCGCGGCCGGAGCGGGTGCCAGGGTTTCGGGCTTCGGTTGCAGGGCGGCCTGCCGGTCGCTCCATTGCATTGCCTTGTAGTCGAAGCCGCCGGCGAGCGTCGGCTTCACCACCTCGAAATAGGGCGAGATATCGAAATCGCGCGGCGCATAGAGCGAGGAGTGACGGATCTCCATCAACTCGCGCTGCATCTCGGCGTCGCGCGTCACCGTCGGCAGGATCGGATAGCGCACCGCTTCGAACGACTGCGCGATCAGCGCCGAGCAGATGATCCGTGTCGGATGGCCGGAGCCGAGCGCCAGCATGCGGCGGCGAAACCGGCGCGGGACCGGCATCGGGATCAGATAGCGCATCAGGTCGATGATGTTCTTGACGTCGTAATCGAAGCCGATGCGCTCGGCCGCATAGGTGCAGACCCGCACGCGATCCTCGGCGGTCAGGCTGGTCGGCCGGCAGATGCGGGTGTGGCACTTGAAATATTTCGACAGCGGCGCGGCGACGACGCCCTGGCCGATATTGGCTTCCACCAGAACGAGCGGCTCGCCCTCGGCGGTGGTGCGGTCGCCGACCGGGCCGGTGTAAAGCGCCGCGTGCGACCAGGTCGACTGCGTCAGATATTTGATGATGCCGGAAATCTTGTTGGTGCCTTCCACCAGCAGCACGTCGCCGGGCCGCAGCACGGCGCGCAGCGCGTCGGGGTCGCTCGGTGTGAATGGCGTATAGTCGGCTCCGCCCCGGTCGAGATACCGGGCCATCAGGCCACCGACATGATCCAGCACAAAACTCATGAGCCCCGCGTCCCCGGCGCAAAGGCGTCTGCGTCTTGCTGCGCTGCATGCGCAAATTCTGACGCATTGATCTTTGCATGGAGATTACGCACGGACTCATTGCATTTTGGTTCATGCAACGGCGTTGCTTACCGCGCGTTAGCCATCTGATTTGCGATGAATCAAGGGTTCGGGCAGAGTAGCCCCATCTCCGGAAACCGTTTGGATACTATGACGACAATTAGCCGTCGTTCCTTTCTTGCCGGGTCGGCTGCATTCGCGGCCGTGCCGGCGTTCGATCCGGCGCAAAATGCAGCTTTCGGCGCCGTGCCGGCGTCAGGCGAAGTCGATGTGGTGATCGTCGGTGCGGGCGCCGCGGGCATCGCCGCCGCGCGCCGCGTCGCTGCCGCGGGTCGCAGGTTTGTGCTGATCGAGGCCTCGAACCGGATCGGCGGGCGTGCCTTCACCGAGACGCGCAGCCTCGGCGCTGCATTCGACCGCGGCGCGCATGCGCTCTATGCGGCCGACACCAATCCGCTGCTGCCGCTCGCGGCGCGGGCCGGGTTCGAGACCGCGACAGGGCCGCGCCTGCAGAAGCTGCGCGTCGGCCGCCGCTTCGGCCGTGAAGGCGAGATCGAGGATTTTCTGGCATCGGTGTTTCGCTCGCGCCGCGCCATCGCCGATGCCGTGCGCGGCAAGGGCGATATCGCGGCCGTGCGCGTGCTGCCGAAGGATCTCCTGGACGACTGGAAGCCGACGGTGGATTTCGTGCTCGGTGCTTACGGCACCGGTCGCGATCTGGCCGACCTCTCGGCGATCGATCTGTCGCGCATGAGCGAGCGCGACAGCCCGGCCTATGTGCGGCGCGGGCTCGGCGCGCTGATCGCCAAGCTCGGCGAGGGCGTTCCGGTGCAGCTCTCGACGCCGGCGACGAAGATCGAATGGCTCAAGACGCTGGAGGTGGAGACCGAACGCGGCAGGCTGCGTGCGCGCACGGTGATCGTCACCGCGTCGGCGAGCGTGCTGGCCGCCGGCACGATCAAGTTCACGCCGGAATTGCCGAAGTCCTATGTCGACGCTTTCGCGCGGTTGAAGCTCGGCAGCCGCGATCGCATCGGCCTGGAGATGAGCGGCAATCCTTTCGGCCTCGCGGCCAACGATCTCGTGTTCGAGAAAGCGGCCGGAGCACGCACCGCCGCGCTGCTGGCGCATGTCAACGGCAGCACGGTGTGCGCCGTGGATGTCGGCGGCAAGTTCGGTGCCGAATTGTCCGCGCAGGGCGAGGCGGCGATGACCGATTTCGCCGTGTCGTGGCTCGCCGATCTCTACGGCAGCGATGTGAAATCGGCGGTGAAGCGGCAGACGGCGACACGCTGGAACGCGGAGCCGTGGATCATGGGCGCCATCGCTTCAGCCGCGCCGGGCGGTGATGCCGCGCGAAAACAGCTCGTGGCGCCTGTGCGCGAGCGCGTCTGGTTCGCGGGCGATGCGGTGCACGATACGCTCGGCGGCACGGTGACGGGCGCGTGGGAAAGCGGCACGCGGGCGGCCGAAGCCGCGCTGCGCAAGATCGGCGCCATCAAGGACGAGAAGCCGGAAACGAAGCAGGAGCGGCGCGCGCCGCGCCGCCGCCGCTCGCGCGAGTAACGCGAACGATCAGCCGCGCAGCGCGCCGCCGTTCTTCTTCGCGACGTCGGCGACAATCTTGCCCGCCAACGCTTCGATCTCCTGATCGGTCATGGTCTTGTCGCGCGGCTGGATCGTCACCGCGACCGCGACCGACTTCTTGTCGGGATCGATGCCCTTGCCTTCGTAGACGTCGAACACCGTAACGGCGGTGATCAGCTTCTTGTCCGCCGCCTGCACGGTGCGGACGATATCGCCGGCCTTGATGGTGCGGGCGACGATGAAGGCGAAGTCGCGCGACACCGGCTGGAACGGCGACAGTTCCAGCGCCGGCTTGGCGCGGGTCGGCTTCGCCTTCGGCTCGGGGATACGCTCGAGGATCACCTCGAATGCCACCAGCGGTCCCTCGGCGTCGAGCGCCGCAAAAATGCGCGGATGCAGTTCGCCGAAATAACCGAGGATGTTCTGCGGTCCGATCTGGATCGTGCCGGAGCGGCCGGGATGGAACCAGTCGGGTCCGCCCGGCACCACCTGCAGCGCCTGCATCGGTGCGCCGGCGGCGGCGAGCACCGCGAAGGCATCGGCCTTGGCGTCGAACGCATCGACCGGCGCGGCCGGCGACGACCAGAACCGGCCGGCGCCCGCGGGACGCGCCAGCGCGCGGCGCACGCCGCTCGCGGCTGTGAACTGCTGATCCGGCTGATCGCCATGGAAAATCTGGCCGACTTCGAACAGGGCCACATCGGTCGATCCGCGGTCGGCATTCTTCTGCGCGGCGCTGACGAGGCCGGCGAGCAGGCTCGGCCGCATGTCGGAGAGCTCGGCGGCGATCGGATTGGCGAGCGCCAGTTCCGCCTGTCCGCCGCCGAACAGAGTCGCCTGCGTCTTCGACACGAACGACCATGTGACGGCTTCGACGAGACCGCGTGCGGCGAGCGCACGCTTGGCCTTGCGGGTGCGCAATTGCAGCGGCGTCAGCACCGGCTTGAATGCATCGGCATGGCGCGGGAACGGCGTCAGCGGCACCAGATCGACGCCGGCGATGCGCACGACTTCCTCGACGAGGTCCGCCTTGCCGTGCACGTCCGGACGCCACGACGGCACCGCGACCTTCAGACGTTCGTTGGGACCGGCGGTGAAAAAGCCGAGCTTCTCCAGTGTGCGCTTGATATCGGCCACCGGCACATCGAGACCGGCGAGGCGCTTCACTTCGCTCACCGGGAAGTCGATCACCCGCTCCGGCGCCTTCACCGTTCCGGCGACAACGATCTCCGACGGCGTGCCGCCGCACATCTCGATCACCATTTGCGTCGCGAGGTCGAGACCCGGCAGCATGAACGCCGGATCGACGCCGCGCTCGAAGCGGTAGCGCGCATCGGTGTTGATGCCGAGCTTGCGGCCGGTCTGGGCGATATTGATCTCGTCCCACAGCGCCGACTCAATCAGCACGTCGGTGGTGGTCTCGTCGCAGCCGGAGTGCTCGCCGCCCATGATGCCGGCGAGGGATTCCGGACCATTGTCGTCGGCGATCACGCACATGGCGTTGTCGAGCGTATAGGTCTTGCCGTCGAGCGCCAGCAACTGCTCGCCGTTCTGCGCGCGGCGGATGAAGAGGTTGCCTTTCACCTTCCTGGCGTCGAACACATGCAGCGGCCGGCCGCGGTCGAAGGTGATGTAGTTGGTGATGTCGACCAGCGCATTGATCGGCCGCAGGCCGATGGCGCTGAGCCGCTTCTGTACCCAGTCCGGCGACGGGCCGTTCTTGACGCCGCGCACGAGACGCAATCCGAACGCCGGGCACAGCGTCTCGGTCTCGATCGTCACCGACACCGGGCAGGGGAATTCGCCCTTGATCTGCTTCACCGCGCGGTCGCGGTACGTGCCGATCAGCGTCGCGCCGAGGTCGCGGGCGATTCCCGACACGCCGGTGCAGTCCGGACGGTTCGGCGTGAGATTGATCTCGATCACCGGATCGTTCAGGCCGAGCACTTCGGCGAACGGCGCGCCGACCGGCGCATCCGCCGGCATCTCGATGATGCCGCTATGGTCGTCGTTGAAGCCGATCTCCGCGCCGGAGATCATCATGCCCTGGCTCTCGACGCCGCGGATCTTGCCGACCGCGAGCGTGATGTCCTTCGACGGAATATAGGTGCCGGGCAGACCGAGCACGGCCTTGATGCCGGCGCGCGCATTCGGTGCGCCGCAGACGATCTGCAGCGGCGCGCCGGTGCCGTTGTTGACGGTGCAGACACGCAGGCGATCCGCGTTCGGATGCTGCACGGCGGTCAGCACCTCGACCACCTTGAACGGCGCGTATTTCTCCGCCGGATTGTCGATGTGCTCGACCTCGAGCCCGATCATCGTCAGCTTCTCGACGATCTCCTCGAGCGTGGCGTCGGTGGTGAGGTGATCCTTCAGCCAGGAAAGGGTGAATTTCACGGCAGTTTCCCCGGCGTCCAGAGATACAGAACAGGCAGACTGATGAAGACAATGATCGTGAACACGATCGACGCCTGATTGCACAGCGCGTAAAGCTCGCGACGCAAAATGATCTCGCGGCTGACGGCTTCGGCGGCATGAGACGGCGTCAGCCGTTCGCTGCGGAACACCGACAGCGCGCGCAGGCAGCCGATCGCGATCAGCAGATAGACGGCGATCTCGAAGATGATCACCCCGAGTTCGACATCGTTGCTCGCCACCATCGGCGCGATCAGGCCGAGGCCGGCGATCATCACCGACACATGGGTCAGCAAGCCGCCGGCCTTGGTGTCGATGGTCTGCAGCGATTCCAGCACCACCGGCGTGATCGCCTCGTTGCGGGTTCCGAGCGCGGCGCAGTAGGCGCCGATGCGGCCATCCTCCCAACGCCGGGTGATGGCGCTGAACAGCAGACGATCGAGCATCGCGATCATGCGCTGAGTCCTCCCGCGAGCGTCGGGAAATCGAGCGGGCGGAAGCCGTAATGCGACAGCCAGCGGACGTCCGCCTCGAAGAACGGACGCAGGTCGGGCATGCCGTATTTCAGCATGGCGATGCGGTCGATCCCCATGCCCCAGGCGAAGCCCTGGTACTCGTCGGGATCGAGGCCGCAATTGCGCAGCACGTTCGGATGCACCATGCCGCAGCCGAGAATCTCCAGCCAGTCATTGCCTTCGCCGAAGCGGATTTCGCCCTTGTCGCGGCGGCACTGGATGTCGACCTCGAGCGACGGCTCGGTGAAGGGGAAGAACGACGGCCGGAAGCGCATCTTCACGGAGTCGACTTCGAAGAACGCCTTGCAGAATTCCTCGAGAATCCATTTCAGGTGGCCGAGGTTGGAGCCTTTGTCGATGACGAGGCCCTCGACCTGATGAAACATCGGCGTGTGGGTCTGGTCGGAGTCCGAGCGATAGGTGCGGCCGGGGCAGATCACGCGGATCGGCGGTTTCTTCGCCAGCATGGTGCGCACCTGCACCGGCGATGTGTGCGTACGCAACAGCATGCGCGATCCGTCCGGCTTCGGATTGAAGTAGAACGTGTCGTGCATTTCCCGCGCCGGATGGCCTTCGGGAAAGTTGAGCTTGGTGAAGTTGTAGTCGTCGGTCTCGATATCCGGGCCTTCCGCGACCGCGAAGCCCATATCGGCGAAGATCGCGGTGAGTTCGTCCATCACCTGGCTGATCGGATGGACGCGGCCGCTCTCCGCCGGTGCCTCGCGCACCGGCAAGGTGACGTCGACGGTCTCGCTGGCGAGGCGGCGATCAAGCGCCTGCGCGGCCAGCGCATCCTTGCGCGCGGCGATCGCCTGCGTGACGCGATCCTTGAGGCCGTTGATGGCGGGGCCTTGCGTCTTACGCTCGTCCGGCGACATGGCGCCGAGCGTCTTGAGCAGTGCAGAGACCGAGCCGCTCTTGCCGAGCGCGGCGACGCGCACGGTTTCGAGCGCGGCTTCGTCGGCGGCCGCGGCGATGGCGGCAGTCAGTTCGGATTCGAGATAGGCAATGTCAGGCATGCATTGAGTCCGTGTCTCTCACCCGTCATGGCCGGGCTTGTCCCGGCCATCCCGACAATGGAGGCACTCTGCATCCCTAAGCGGGATGCGCGGGTCAAGCCCGCGCATGACAGACGATAGTGTTGGGTCGCCTCAGGCCGGCAGCGCGGCCTTGGCCTTCTCGACGATCGCCTGGAACGCCGCCGGCTCGCGGATCGCGAGATCGGAGAGCACCTTGCGGTCGATGGTGATGCCGGACTTGTCGAGGCCGTTGATGAACTTCGAATAGGTCAGGCCGAACGGGCGCACCGCGGCGTTGAGCCGCTGGATCCAGAGCGCGCGGAACGTGCGCTTGCGGCGCTTGCGATCGCGGAACGCATACTGGTTGGCCTTCTCGACCGCCTGCTTGGCGATCCGGATCGTGTTCTTGCGACGGCCGAAATAGCCTTTCGCGGCCTTGAGCACCTTCTTGTGCTTGGCGTGAGCGGTAACACCGCGTTTGACGCGCGCCATGATGAGTCTCCTTCAGGAATTCCGCAATGAATGGGGTCAAGAACGCTGCTGCGAGCAGCCACCGGGTCAGCCGTTCGGCATCCAGTATTTCTTGATGTTGTCGCCGTCGGTCTTGAACAGCACACGCGTGCCGCGATGGTCGCGGATCTGCTGGGTGGTGCGCTTGATCATGCCGTGGCGCTTGCCGGACTGCTGGTATTTCACCTTGCCGGATGCGGTAATCTTGAAGCGCTTTTTGGCGCCCGATTTGGTCTTCAGCTTGGGCATTTGGCTCTCCTGTTCCGGGCGGAAAACCGCCGGAATTGATGCTCCGAAGGAGCGAATTTGCTCGGATTGAGCGGTTTTCATCGCCACGGCAGCCCTTACCGGCCGGGCCATGAAGGGCGGCGTTATGGCAGAGCGCCCGGAAAATGGCAACCGGTCGCGACCGGCCGATCGGAGGTCAGGAACCCTGGCCGGGCGGGGCGACTTGACGGCTGAAACCCGTGTCCGCCCAAGGAAAAGCCCGATGCCATCGCCCGCTCTGCCGCCTGTCCGCTCCAGCGCCCTTGCGGCCCTCGCCGGTCTGACCTTGGCCGTCCTCCCCCTCGCCGACCGGCCAGCCCAGGCGGCCGAATTCGACGGCCGCTGGAGCGTCGTCGTCGTCACCGAGCAGGGCACCTGCGACCGGGCGTTCCGCTACGAGGTCAAGGTCGAACGCGGCCGGGTCGACTATGTGGGGGATGCCGCCATCGATTTTGCCGGCAAGATCTCGCCCGCGGGCGCGGTCCATGTCGATCTCGGCAAGGGGCAGGCCGCCGCCCGGGCGGTCGGCAAATTGCGGCGGAACGACGGGTCCGGGACCTGGACCGGAAAGTCGGCCAGCGGCGCCTGCAGCGGGCGCTGGGAGGCGGAGCGGCGCTGAGAGCGGTCCATGGTGCCGCCGGACAACAAAAAACCCCGGCAAGCGCGAGCCGGGGTTTTGTCGTGAGCCGATCGCGACGCGTTTAGCGCGGCGCCAGGATCATCACCATCTGCCGGCCTTCGAACTTGGCCGATTGCTCGATCTTGGCGATGGTGGCGGTGTCGTCGCGCACGCGGTCGAGCAGCTTGAAGCCGAGCTCCTGGTGCGCCATTTCGCGGCCGCGGAAGCGCAGGGTGATCTTCACCTTGTCGCCTTCCTCGAAGAACCGCTGCATCGCCTTCATTTTCACGTCGTAATCGTGATCGTCGATCATCGGGCGGAGCTTGATCTCCTTCACCTCGACGACCTTCTGCTTCTTGCGGGCTTCCGCCGCCTTCTTCTGCGCCTGGTACTTGTACTTGCCGTAGTCCAGGATCTTGCAGACGGGCGGCTCTGAATTCGGTGCGATCTCGACCAGATCGAGGCCTGCGGCCTGCGCCATTTCAAGGGCGGTCTGGATCGGAGTGGGACCGTGATTGATACCGGCGGTGTCGATCAGCTGGACCTCGCGGACACGGATCTCATCGTTGATGCGCGGACCGTCTTTCTTGACGGGCGGCGCGGCTTTCATCGGACGGCGAATGTTCGTGGCTCCTCTTGCTGTTGTCGGGACGTGCTGGTGTCAGAGTTTGCTATTATCAGGAAACGCGGATCGTCAGGGATCGGTTCGGCGCTTGCGGAACGGACCCGTCCCTAAAGATTGGAAGAAAAAGGCCGTAAGTCAACGGCGCGCGCGCGCAAATTGCCGCATCCTTGCCGAACGGTACCGGGAAGCCACACGCATTCAGCGGCCCTTCAGGCGCGCCGCACGGTTCTGGCTGGCCACTTCCGCATAGAGCGCCAGCGTCTGCTGGGCCACGGCGGCCTCGCTGAACTGGTCGAGCACCCAATCCCGCCCGCGCGCGCCGATGGCATCGCGCGCCGGCTCCGGCATCGAGAACACCCGCAGCAGTGTATCGGCGAGCGCCGCGTCGTCCCCGGCCGGGAACCGCAGCCCGGTCATGAGGTGCTCTGGCACCGCCGGCGGCGACAGCACCACATCGGGGCCCGCCGCCACGTCAGAGACCACCACGGGCCGGGCCATGGCCTGCGCCTCGACGATGGCGCGTTGCAGCCCTTCCGGCTGCACCGCGGCTGACACCACGACCGACGCCGCGGCATAGGCCGCCGGCATGTCCTCGCAGGCCCGGCCGAGCCGGACGACCCCGGCGGTGTCGGAGGAGAGCACCAGATCCCACAATTCGCCGGCATATTGCGTCTGGCCGCGATCCTCGCCGACGAACACGCAGAGAAAATTCTTCAAGCCGCGCTCGCGCAGCCGCTGCGCAGCGCGCACCATCACATGATGGCCCTTGCGGCGAAGGAGCCGGCCGACCACCAGGATCACCCGGGTTTCGGGGCCGATGCCCCAGGCAGTCCGCACCGCCTCGATGCGCTCGCGGGTCATCCTGCCGATGTCGAAGCGCGCCGCATCAAGACAGCCGGGAATGACGCGGATGCGATCCCACGGCGTGCTGTAACGGTCGACCGCGAGTTGCGCGATCTGCTCGCTCGGCGCGATCATGCGGTCGCCGCGCACCATCACGCTGTTATAGAGCCGCTTGAACACGTTCTGCTCGCGGAAGCCCTTATGCCAGGTGGTCAGCAGCGGCAGGCCGGTCCGTCGCGCGGCGAGGAACGTGCACCACGCCGGCGCGCGGCCGTGCGCATGCAGAATGTCGCAGCCGCGCTCGCGGACAATCCGCGCCAGCGCAAAGCCGTTGCGCAGCATAACGAATGGATTCTTGCTGGCGACGTTGAGGCGGATCAATTCGCCGCCGGCGCCAAGCACGTCCTTCACCAGCCGCCCGCCGTTCGACACGACGATGGCCTTGTGTCCTGCCGCGGTCAGCACGCGAACCAGTTCGAGCGCGCCGTGATCGGCCGCGCCGGCATCGAGCGTCGGCACGGCGATCAGCGCCGTGAGCGGCTTCAATGACACGATACGGGCGGAGGAGACCGGCAATCGCTGCTCCGGAGGCGAATGTCGGGCCGACATGCTGGACATCAACGATTCCGTGTAAGGAGATGCAAGAAGGATAAACAAGAACGGCGGTTATGACGCGCCAGATAACAATGCGCAGTTGACAACACGCCAAGTGACATTGTCTCGGAAGGCGGCGGCGCGATCGTTGGCGTGGGGCGCTGCGCGGACCGGCGAATCAGAACTGTCATTCGTCGCGAGCCAGCACGGATGTATAGACCGCGCGTGTCGCCTCGGCAACGCTCCGAGGTGAAAACATGAACTCGGCGAACTGGCGCGCCCGTGCGCCCAGCGCGGTATAGGCGGTTGTATTGAGCGACAGCACGGCGTGCAAAGCCTGCGCGATCTCGTCGGCGTGGCCGGCGCGGACCACCCAGCCGGTGCGCAGGTCCTCCGGCATACGCGGGGGAAACAGCGCGTGTTCGGGCAGCGTTCCTGCGGCGGAGACCACGACCGGCCGCCCCATGGCCTGCGCTTCCGCCACGACGCGGGCGGTGGCCGGCGGTAACGATGGCGTGACCACGACCACATCGGATGCCGCCAGCGCGAGGGCCATCGGCGGCGCCGCGCCGCGCACCGCGTGCGGCTCGTCGTCGATCGGGCCGGCGAAACGCAGCAGAGTGTCGAGGCCGTGCGCACGCGCTCGCTCGCGCAGGCTGCGGATCTCGCGCGCGCGTCGCCGCGCATCGTCGGCCAGAACCAGAAGCGTGTCGCGCTCGCCTCTCGCACCGATCAGAAGCCGCATCGCTTCGAGGATCGCGAGTTGTCCGTTGCCGTCATCGACCGGCTGCGGCGCGAAGATGACGCGCTGCCCCGGCAGCACACCCCAGGCGCGACGCATCGCACCGATCTGCTGATCGCTGACTGCGGATGCGCTGAACGCGGCGGTGTCGATGCTGCGCGGCACGATGGCGATCCGGTCGGGCGCGATGCCGTAGCGCTCGATCATCGCCAGCGAGACGAAGCTCGACGGCGCGATCACCCGGTCGCCGCGCGCCAGCACGCCTTGATAGGTCCGGCGCAGCCAGGTGTCGCGCGCGATCGCATCGGGAAACGAGGTCACCAGCCAGGCCGGCAGTTCGTGCAGCGCCGAGAGCGCGCTCCACGCCGCGGCGGCGCTGTGCGCGTGGACGATGTCGACGCGCTCGGTGAGCACATAGTCGCGCAGGAAGCGGGCATTGCCGCGCAACTGCACCGGATTGAAGGTCTCGCGGCCGAGCGGCAGGAATTCGCCGCCAAGCGCGCGCAACTCGCCGACCAGGTCGCCGTCGTCGCCGGCGATGATGGTGCGTGCGCCGCCCTGCAGCAGCAGCACGGCGGTATCCATTGCCGCGTGGCCGACGGCGTCGCCGCGCAACGCCGGCACGATTTGCAGAATGGTGGCGCCTGACAGCGCGCGCGGCGTCATCGAACGTCCTCCGGTCCGTTCCGTGCCGGAGCGCGCGTCATGTTAGAGCTTGCATTGGTCGTCGCCTTGCGGCGAAACAGGGTGCGCGTCATCGTCGTCGCCGCGCGAATCGCTGAGTGAAACATGCCGGATTCTAGCCTCAAAACCATCACCGTGGGACACGGAAAGGATGCGCGCGAGATCGCCGTTCGCGCGCGCGCGGGCGCGCCGCCCGGCCTGTTCTGGATGTCCGGCTTCAAGTCCGACATGCAGGGCACCAAGGCCGCGGCGCTCGATGCCTGGGCGGCGGCGAACGGACGCGCCTGCGTGCGGTTCGACTATTCGGGTCATGGCGAATCCGGCGGCGCGTTCGTCGACGGTACGATCGGCCGCTGGCTCGCGGAAAGCGTCGCGGTCTATCGTCAATTCTGTGAAGGGCCGCAGGTGGTGATCGGCTCGTCCATGGGCGGATGGCTCGCGCTGCTGCTCGCACGCGCGCTGCAACAGACGCCGAGCGTTGGCGCGCCGCTCGCCGGTCTCGTGCTGATCGCGCCGGCCGTCGATTTCACCGAAGAGCTGATGTGGAAGCAGTTCACCCCGGCGATCAAGAAGGAAATGGCCGAGACCGGACAGTGGCGGAGACCGTCAACTTATTCCGACGATCCCTACATTATCACTCGCGCGCTGATCGAGGATGGACGCAATCATCTTCTCCTCGGCGGGCTGATCGAAACCGGATGCCCGGTGCGGATCCTGCAGGGCGTGAAGGACGAGGACGTGCCGTGGCAGCACGCGGTCGAACTGGTGTCGCGCTTCGCGCGCGATGACGTGGTGCTGTCGCTGGTGAAAGATGGCGATCATCGCCTGTCGCGGCCGGAGGACATCGAGCGGCTGATCGCGGCGGTGGCGGAGTTCTAGGCAATCCATTCCGCCTGCACGTCGGCGTCAGCCTCGCGCGTGATCTGACGCTTGCGAACAGCGTCGAATTCGTCGGCTGCGAGCAGCCGGCTCAACGCCCACACCGCCGCGCCGCGCACCAAGGGCGACGCATCGTCGAGCAGACGTTCGGCATCGTGCGCGAGTGCAGGATCGCCGGAATTACCGATGGCGATCAGCACATTGCGCACGAAGCGATCGCGGCCGGTGCGTTTGATCGCGGTACGGGCAAACAGCGCCCGGAACGCCGCGTCGTCCAGCTTCACCAATTCGGACAAAGGCGGCGCGCGCAACGTATCGCGGGCGGCGAGCTTCGCCTCGCGGCCGGTCCGGGCGAATTTGTTCCACGGGCAAGCGGCGAGACAGTCGTCGCAACCATAGATGCGGTTGCCGATGCGCGCGCGCAGCTCGCGCGGGATCGGCCCCTGATGCTCGATGGTCAGATAAGAAATGCAGCGCCGCGCATCGAGCCGATACGGCGCGGTGAACGCATCGGTCGGGCACGAGTCGAGGCAGGCGCGGCATGAGCCGCAGGTGTCGTCGCCCGGCGCATCGAACGGCAGATCGAGCGTGGTGAAGATCGCGCCGAGAAACAGCCACGAACCGAACTCGCGCGACACGAGATTGGTGTGCTTGCCCTGCCAGCCGAGGCCGGCGGTCTGCGCCAGCGGCTTCTCCATCACCGGCGCGGTGTCGACGAACACTTTCACCTCGCCGCCGGCGGTGGCGATCAGCCAGCGGGCGATCGCCTTGAGCCGCTTCTTGATGACGTCGTGATAGTCGGTATCGCTCTGCGCGTAGACCGAGATCGCGCCGCGGTCTTTCTCATCGAGGATCGCGCGGGGATCGAAGTCGCGGCCGTAATTCATGCCGAGCATGATCACGGCGCGCGCCTGCGGCCACAGTGCGCCGGGATCGCTGCGCCACGCCGCGCGCTCGGCGAGCCAGCGCATGTCGCCATGTTCGCCGGCGGCGAGGAATTGCGCGAAACGTTCCTGCGCCTGCGCGCTGGTCTGCGGCGGCGCGATGCCGATGGCGTCGAAGCCGTGACTGCGCGCGGTGTCGGCCAGCGCCGCTTTCAGCGCGGCCGGATCGGTCAGAAGTCGAGGTTTGCGTAATGCTTCGGCGGCGGCATCCCCGCCACCGTGTCCGTCAGCAGCGCGCGGAACGACGGCCGCGACTTCACGCGGGCGTACCAGTGTTTCGCTGCGTCGTTGTCGGTCCACGGCACTTCGCCCAGATAGTCGGCTGCGGACAGATGCGCCGCCGCCGCGAGATCGGCATAGCTCAACCGCTCGCCCGCAAGCCAGTCCCGCGTCTGCACCAGCCAGCCGATATAGGCGAGATGATAGCGGATATTGTGGCGCGCGGCGCGCAGCGCGCTGCTGTCCGGCGGGCCGCCGCCCTGTTCGGGGGTCATGTGCCGCTTGAACTCGCGTTCGCCGACCAGCGGGCCGCTGACGTCGTCGAAGAAGCGCTCGTTGAACCAGGCGATCAGCCGCCGGACCTCGACGCGCTGGCTGATGGAGATCGGCAAGAGCCGCGCTTCGCCCTGTTCGGCGCCGCGGGTCTCGTCGAGATATTCGGCGATGATGCCGGCGCCGGGCACCGGCGGCTGCCCTTCCTCGATCAGTACCGGCAAGGTCCCGGCCGGATTGAACCTGAGGAAATCTTCACGCCGCTCCCACGGCCGCTCCTCGATCAGCCGGGCCTCCTGGCCATATTCGCCGAGGATGAGCCGGACAAAACGCGAATGCGGACAGAGCGTCTGGTGCAGCAGCGTCAGCATGTGCGGTCGGCGAACTGGGGCGACGGGAGCCGTGGAAACGTCCCGGCGGGTTCTCCGGGGCGATGGGAATCACGCGGGACTGTGCGCGCGACTATGCGGGAGTGAATGCCGCCCGGCAACCGAGCCGCTTGTTGACCGTGCTGCTTTTTCATTGCCCCCATACCGTCGTTGCGCGACAAGCGCGTATTGACCGAATCGCGCTCGCGCCGTCGCGCCGGCTCCCCGGGAGATATCCAATGAACTTCGACGCAATGATGGCCGCGCTCGCCGGCATCATCACCGCGCATATCGACATTGTGAAAGCCCTGGTGCTCGGCATCGTCGAAGGGTTAACGGAATTTCTCCCGGTCTCGTCCACCGGCCATCTCCTTCTCATGGAGCATTTTCTCGGCTGGGGCGATGATGCTTTCGGCAAGTCCTTCGCCATCCTGATCCAGCTCGGCGCTATCCTCGCGCTGCTGACGATCTATTTCGGGCGGCTTTGGCGCCTCGTGCTCGGCATGTTCACGAGCTGGGCGGCGGCGCGCTTCGTCATCGGCGTTTTGATCGCCTTCCTGCCCGCGGCGATCGTCGGCGCCTTCGCCATCGGCTTCATCAAGGGTGTGCTGTTCAACGTCTGGATCGTCTGCACGATGTTCATCATCGGCGGTTTCGTGCTGCTGTGGGTCGACCGCAAGAATCTCGAGGCGCGCTATCACGACGCGACCGAGTTCACGCTGCCGATGTATCTCGGCATCGGCATCATCCAGTGCGTGGCGATGATCCCCGGCGTCTCGCGCTCCGGCGCCACCATCGTCGGTGCGATGCTGCTCGGCGCCGATCGCCGCTCGGCGGCGGAGTTCTCGTTCTGGCTGGCGATGCCGACCATGATCGGCGCGTTCGCGTGGGAATTGTACAAGAGCCATGCCGATCTCGGCGGCGGCAACAAGATGGTGATCGCGGTCGGCTTCGCCGCGTCGTTCGTCTGCGGCTGGATCGTGGTGAAGACGTTCCTGCGCTACGTGCAGCGGCACAGCTTCGCGCTGTTCGCGTGGTGGCGCATCATCGTCGGCGTCGCCGGCCTCGCGGCGCTCGCGCTCGGCCACTGATCGGGGGTTGATCTGGTCGCGTTTTCCTCACGCGACCGTTTTCCACTTCGCTTGAAAACGCTCCGGCCGGTCACGCCATTTTGGCGAACTGTCCGGTCTTGCGGAAGCGCCACAGATAGGACGGAACCACGGCATTCATCGCCGTCGGCGTGATGCCGAGGCCTTGCAGCGTGTGACCGGCGCGCGTCGCCGCATCCGACACGATGTTGTCGGTGCGCAGCAGCTCGACCTGATCGGGCGTCAGCGGCGGCTTCGGCAGCCATTGCAGCACCGACGCTTTCATCTTGGCGAGGCCGAACGGCAGCGGCACCAGCAGCCGGTTGCGGCCGATCGTATCGAGCGTGTAGCGCATCAACTGCGCGAAGCTCGCCACATCCGGACCGCCGAACTCGAACACCTCGCCGGCGTGCGGCGTGTCATGCATCAGCTTGTCGTCGGCGATCGTCGCGATCGCTGCGCCGACATCGCCGACAAACACTGGCTGCAGCTTCGTCTCGCCGCCGCCGATCAGCGGCAGCGCCGGCACGAAGCGTGCGAGCGAGGCGAAGCGGTTGAAGAAATCGTCCTCGGGGCCGAAAATGATCGACGGCCGCACGATGGTGGCGCCGGGATGCGCGGCGCGGACACGCGCTTCGCCCTCCGCCTTGCTGCGTGCATAAACGGACGTCGACTCCGTATTGGCGCCGATCGCGGACACTTGGATCAGATCGGCGTTATGGGTCGCGGCGGCGCGGGCGACGTTTTCCGCCCCGACGGTCTGCACCGCATCGAAACGCTGGCGGCCGCGCTCGAGCAGGATGCCGACCAGGTTGATGGCGAGCGCGCTGTCGCGCATCGCCGCCTCGACCGAGCCGGCATGACGCAGATTGGCTTGCACCACTTCGATCTGGCCGACACGGCCCAGAGGCTGCAGATGCCCCGCCAGTTCCGGCCGGCGCACCGCGACGCGGATGCGATAGTCGCGCTTGGCCAGCGCGCGCACCACGCTGCGGCCGAGGAAGCCGGAGCCGCCGAAAACGGTGATCAGGGTGTCGTAGGGGCTGCGTACGGTCATCGCGCTACCTGTGCTGCCTGAAATCGTGTCGTCCCGCCCGGCCGGTTAAGCCCAAGTCAGGATAAAGCAAAGGCGGGATACAGGATTGCCGCGCGCTTCGCCAGAGCATGATCGCGCAAAGCTGCCACGGGCTTGAGCCGAGGATGGGCAGGAAAAGATCACGCGCAAACAAGGGGCTAAAGCCAGATCAAGGTTCGGAGAAAAGTCACTCCGCGCAACAGCCGCCGAATTGACAAGTCAGGGGCGCGTCCGTAGGTATCGCCCCGAGCCCAGATGGCGGAATTGGTAGACGCACTAGTTTCAGGTACTAGCGGGTAACACCGTGGAGGTTCGAGTCCTCTTCTGGGCACCATCGTTCGGCCGGCTTTGAGACCGGCCACTCATTTCAGCCGCGGCGCAACAGCGGGCACAGCATGACCATCCGCCTGCATCGTGGCGATCTTCCCGACCTGTCGCGCTATTCCGGCGCCGTCGCCATTGATACCGAGGCGATGGGGCTCGATCCGAACCGCGACCGGCTGTGCGTGGTGCAATTGTCGCCCGGCGACGGTTCCGCCGATGTGGTGCAGATTCCGGCCTCCGGCATCGAGGCGCCCAATCTGAAGCGGCTCCTGGCCGATCCGGCAATCGTCAAGATCTTCCATTTTGCCCGGTTCGACGTGGGCCTTCTGTACAAGACCTTCGACGTGATGGCCGGGCCGGTCTACTGCACCAAGATCGCCTCGCGGCTGGCGCGGACCTATACCGACCGGCACGGGCTTAAGGACCTCACCCGCGAACTGCTCGGCATCGATATCTCCAAGCAGCAGCAGTCGTCAGACTGGGGCGCGCCGACCCTGTCGGAAGCACAGCTCGCTTATGCCGCCTCCGATGTGCAGAACCTGCATGCGCTGCGCGAGAAGCTCGACGTCATGCTGGCGCGCGAGGGGCGCATCGAACTGGCGCAGGCCTGTTTCCGGTTCCTGCCGGAGCGGGTGCGGCTCGATCTCGCCGGCTGGGCCGCCGAGGACATTTTCGCCCATTCCTGAGCGCCATCTTAGGCTTACCGGCGCTTTTAGCGGTTTGGGCGTTTTGCGCCGGCCGCCGGATATGGCACATGTCCTGCGCTGGCCGATTTGCCGTGCCGGAGCCATATTCGGAAGGCTAGGTCCTGCCCCGGCCCTATTTTGCCGGAACTCGATTGAACCGGGCCGCAGCCCCGCAGGATGGGCGCGGCACCAGACCACGGACTGATGAACCGCTCGATTGCAGCAGCTACCGATCCGCGCCAGGACCCGCGCTTTGCGCCGACGCACTGGACGCCGAGCCGTGCCGACAGCGACCGCGCGTTCCGCGCCGCGCGCCGGCACAGCCGGATGGTGCGTTTTCTGCGCATCGGCATCCCGGTCGGCGCCGCGCTGTTGCTGCTGCTGATCGGGTTGACCACCTATTTCAATCCGCTGCGCATGCTCGGCAAGCTGCCGCTGGATGTCGGCAATCTCGTCGTCTCCGGTACGCGCATCACCATGGAGCGGCCACGCATCTCCGGCTTCACCCAGGACAACCGCGCCTACGATCTGTCGGCGAGCGATGCGTCGCAGGATCTCACCAAGCCGGATCTGGTCGAGCTCAAGGAATTGCAGGCGCGGATCGACATGCAGGACAAGACCCGGGTCGAGGTCTCGGCCAATGGCGGCGTCTATGATTCCAAGCGCGAGACGCTGATGCTGCGCCAGAACATTCTGCTGACCTCATCGACCGGTTACGCCGCGCGCTTGAGCGAGGCGGTGATCGACGTGCGCAAAGGCAATGTCGTGTCGGAGAAGCCGGTCTCGGTCGATCTGCTCAACGGCACACTGAACGCCAACCGGCTCGAAGTGATCGATGCCGGTGACCGCGTGCGTTTCGACGGTGGCGTCACCATGGTGCTGACGCTGCCCAATGCGGATAAAGACAAGGCCGCGGCTTCGCCGCAGACTCCGGCCGGACAGAGGAATGCACCGCGATGATCCGTTTTGTTTTTATCATCGCCGGTGCGCTCGCGACGGCCGCTGTCGGCACCGCCGCGCAGGCGCAGCAGCGTGGCTCGGGCCCGCCCAATGCGCTGCAGGGCTTCTCGCAGAACCGCGATCAGCCGGTGCAGATCGAGGCGGCGACGCTCGAAGTGCGCGAGAAGGAAAAGCAGGCGACGTTCTCCGGCAACGTGAAGGTGACGCAGGGCGATACCGGTCTGCGCGCCAAGTCGCTCGTCGTGTTCTATGACGATAACCGCGACAGCGGCGGCGATAAGAAGACCAACGACAAGAACGCCAGCAAGGGTCAGATGACCCAGGCGACGCCCGGCCCGACCGGACAGCAGCAGATCAAGCGGCTGGAAGCCAAGGGCGGCGTGATCGTCACGCAGAAAGAGCAGACCGTCACCGGCGATATCGGCGTGTTCGACATGCGCACCAACACCGTCACCATGAGCGGCAATGTGGTGATGACCCAGGGCCAGAACGTGCTGCGCGGCGACCGGCTGATGGTCGATCTCGGCACCGGCGTGTCGCGGGTCGAATCCGGCAAGTCCGGCAATGGCCGCGTCCAGGGCCTGTTCCAGGCCGGCGGCGGCAAGCCCGGCGAGAGCGTCCTGCCCGCGATTCCGGCCCCGGGCGCCCGGCAGCCTTCGCGCTGACGGGCTTGGAATCAGCTACCATATGGTTAGGTTGCGCCGGCCGATGACCGTCAGAGGCCCCACCGCCAGGCAGCAGTCGAGAGATCAAGCTTGAATATTCTGTCGCTCTTCCGCCGCCAGACGGCCCAACCGTCCCGGCAGCAGCCGGTGCGCTGGGACCAGCGACCCGTTCCGGGTCAGGCCACCGGCCAGCCGGTGCGTGCGGTCGCGCCACCGCCGCAGACACAGCCGCAACCGCAACATCCTCCGCAACAGCCGGGTGCTCACTATGCGGCTCCGCCAGCGCCGCAGGCGCGCGCGCCGCAACCGCCGCCGCAACAACAGCCGCCGCGTCCGCAGCAACGCGCCGACGCCCGGCAAGAGTCGCGTCAGGACCCGCGCCAGGACGCCCGGCAAGGCGCGCGGCATGGCTATCTCGCCGCGCATGGCGTCGAGAAAAGTTTCGGCTCGCGCAAGGTCGTCAAGGGCGCGACCATGTATGTGCGTCGTGGCGAAGCGGTCGGCCTGCTTGGCCCCAACGGCGCCGGAAAGACCACGATCTTCTACATGATCACCGGCCTCATCCGCGCCGACAAAGGCCGCGTCGAGATGGACGGCTACGACGTCACCGCGCTGCCGATGTATCAGCGCGCGCGGCTCGGTGTCGGCTATCTGCCGCAGGAAGCGTCGATCTTCCGCGGCCTCAATGTCGAGGACAATATCCGCGCGGTGCTGGAGATCGTCGAGCCGGACGCGCGCCGCCGCGAGGCCGATCTCAACGCGCTGCTCGAAGAGTTCAACATCACCAAGCTGCGCAAGACGCCCTCGATCGCGCTATCCGGTGGTGAGCGTCGCCGCGTCGAGATCGCGCGCGCGCTGGCGACGCGGCCAAGCTACATGCTGCTCGACGAACCATTCGCCGGCATCGATCCGATCGCGGTCGGCGACATCCAGCAGCTCGTGCGGCACCTCACCAATCGCGGCATCGGCGTCTTGATCACCGATCACAACGTCCGCGAGACGCTCGGCCTCACCGACCGCGCCTACATCATCTATTCCGGCGAGGTGCTGATGGAGGGCCGGGCGCAGGACATCGTCAACAACCCCGATGTCCGTCGGCTCTATCTCGGCGAGGAATTCCGCCTCTAATGGAGGCAGGATCGCGGCCTTTGCCATAACTATACGCATCGGCCGCACAGCGATTGTGCAGCAAGCGGCTACGCCCGCCGGGTACCGATCTGCTATATAGCAAAGCAAGAATCGGACCAGTCCGGGATACCTTATGGCGCTGAGCCAACGCCTCGAGTTCCGCCAGACCCAAGCGCTGGTGATGACGCCGCAGCTGATGCAGGCCATCAAGCTGCTGCAGCTTTCGAGTCTTGACCTCGCCGCCTATGTGGAGGCGGAACTGGAAAAGAACCCGTTGCTGGAGCGTGCCAGTGACGCTGAGGCGCCGACGGTGGGAGAGGATGCGCCCGCCGCGCCGACCGGCGATGCCGCCGAGGGCGACTGGGCCGGGGACGAACTGGAAACCAGCCGCAGCGACATGGAAGCCGGGCTCGGCACCGAGCTTGAAAACGTGTTTCCCGACGACGACGGCGCGCGCGCGCCGGCGCAATCATCCCATTCCGCGCCCGACGCCGATGCGCCCGCGAACTATTCCGAATGGTCGGCATCCGGCGCGGCCGCGCCCGCTGACGGCGATTACAATCCGGAAGCCTTCGTCTCGGCGACCGCGACGCTCGCGGATCACCTCGCCGAACAGCTCGCGCTTGCCGAACACGATCCGGTACGGCGCATGATCGGACAATATCTGATCGATCTGGTCGACGAGGCCGGGTATCTCGCCGGCGATCTCGATGCGGTCGCCGACAAGCTTGGCGCGTCGCGCGCCGATATCGAGTCGGTGCTCACGGTGATCCAGGGTTTCGATCCGGCCGGCGTCGCCGCACGCGATCTCAGGGAATGTCTGGCGATCCAGTTGCGCGAGCGCGATCGGCTCGATCCGGCGATGCAGGCCATGCTCGACAACCTCGATCTGCTGGCGAAGCGCGATCTCGCTGCCTTGCGACGGCGTTGCGCAGTCGACGACGAGGATCTCGTCGACATGATCGCCGAACTGCGTCAGCTCAATCCGAAGCCGGGTCTCGCATTCGGATCGACCGCGGTGCAGCCGATTGTCCCGGACGTGTTCGTGCGCGCGGCGCCGGACGGAAGCTGGCAGGTCGAGCTCAACGCCGACACCTTGCCGAAAGTCCTCGTCGCGCAGCGCTACTATGCGCAGGTGTCGAAGACCGCGCGCAACGACAAGGACAAGACCTATCTCGCCGACTGTCTGCAGACCGCGACCTGGCTGGTGCGCGCGCTCGACCAGCGCGCCCGAACCATTCTGAAAGTGGCAAGCGAGATCGTGCGCCAGCAGGACGCTTTCTTCGTCCACGGCGTGAATCATCTGCGGCCGCTCAATCTCAAGATCGTCGCCGAGGCGATCGGCATGCACGAGTCGACAGTGTCGCGCGTCACCGCCAACAAATACATGGCGACCAGCCGCGGCATTTTTGAATTGAAATATTTTTTCACGGCGGCGATCGCGTCCACCGACGGCGGCGAGGCGCACTCGGCCGAAGCGGTGCGCCACCGGATCAAGCAGTTGATCGATGCGGAGGTCGCCACCGATATCTTGTCGGATGATACGCTGGTCGAACGCCTGAAGGAAGCTGGCATCGATATTGCACGGCGGACTGTCGCAAAATACCGCGAAGCGCTGCATATCCCGTCGTCGGTTCAACGGCGGCGCGAAAAACAGGCAGTGCTGCGCGCCTGATCGTCACAGTCTGTTCAGACACGCACAAAGCGTCGTTTCTCCCCTTCCACGACGCTTGGAAACTTGGCATCGTTATGGTGGAATCGCTTTGCTTCGATCTCACACCAACCGTGGAGGTGACGATGTCCTTTCGTGTTTCCGGACGAAACATCGAGGTCGGTGAAGCGATGCAGGAGCGAATTGCCGAGCGTGTGCGCGGCGCTACCACCAAATATTTCGATGGCGGATTTTCCGGTCACGCGACCATCGGCAAGGACGGCTTCGGCTATCTGACGGAATGTGTCGTGCATCTCGATTCCGGCGTTACGCTGGAAGCGGAAGGCATGTCTGCGGATGCGTATGACAGCGCCGACAAGGCTGCGGACAATATCGAGAAGCGGCTGCGCCGCTATAAGCGAAAGCGCACCGATCATCGCGACGGACGCGATAAGCGTAGCGTCAGTTGACCATGATAACGCCCGGCATAGCGCCGGGAGCGAGCCTCCAGGAGCCATTGACGGGACCAGGCACGGTGCCTATGGTCCGCGCCTTCCAGCACATCCGCTATCGCTAACACCATCCGAGCCCCGGACAGTTCCATGCCGCTTACCGATCTTGTCGCGCCGAATGCCGTGATGCCGGCGCTCGCGGTCGCCACCAAGAAGCAGGCCCTGCAGGAACTCGCCGCGCGTGCGGCGGCTTTGTGCGGCCAGAGCGAAAGTTCGATTTTAGAGATTCTGCAGCAGCGCGAAAAACTTGGCTCGACCGCGGTGGGCAATGGCGTGGCCATTCCGCACGGCAAGTTGCCCAAGCTCGGCCGCCTGTTTGGATTGTTCGCGCGGCTGGATAAGCCGATCGATTTCGAGGCGCTGGACGGTCAGCCGGTCGATCTGGTGTTTCTGTTGCTGGCGCCGGAAGGCGCGGGTGCCGATCATCTCAAGGCGCTTGCGCGCGTCGCGCGGCTGCTGCGCGATCAGACGGTCGCGGCGAAGCTGCGCGAGTCGCAGACGGCGGACGCGCTTTACGCCGCGCTTGCGATCTCTCCCGCCAGCGCGGCGTAATCGTCACAACTTTTTCGCCGAATGAAGGACGCGCGCGGCATGCGCGCGTCCGCATCATTCGAGCGCACGGCGAGCTGGTGCGCGCTCATCCCGGCGAACGATCGCCTTAGTGAACGCTCTCGTTAGTGAACGCGCTCGTTAGTGAACGCTCATGGGCTGCAGCGAATGGCTCCAGGCGTTGGCGAGCGCGGCTTCGCGGCTGTCCGTGAGCATCATCGGCGTGCCGTCAGCGGCATGCAGCGCGAACAGCGCGATGCCGTCCGCCATCTCCGGAATCTGCGGGAACAGCGATTTCACGTCCTCGGAGCGGACCGGCCGCACATAGGCGATCTGGCCGTCGCCGAGATGGGCGAGCGCTTCCTGCGTGATCACCGGATGCAATCCGGTCTCGGTGGCTGTGTCGGTCTTGTTGGTGGTCAGATTGGTCACGTTGGTCATGGCTCTCGATCCTTTCTGTGCGCGTGGTCGAGCCCTTCTTGTTGGTACTTCGCCGTTACAGAGTTCGTTCAGTCCTGCTCGCTGATCGCGATCGACCGGACGACACGCTCCGGCTCAGGCCGGACCAGATCGACGGACAGCAGTCCGTTCTTCAGGTCGGCGCCGAGCACCTCCATGCCTTCCGCCAGCACGAAGGTGCGCTGGAATTGGCGCGCGGCGATGCCGCGATGGAGATACTGCCGGGTCTTGTCGTCCTGCTGCCGGCCGCGGATCACCAGCTGGCTTTCCTCGATGGTCACGTCGAGCTGGTCCCGGGTGAACCCGGCGACCGCCAGCGTGATGCGCAGCCGGTCCGGCTGCCCTTCGCTGCGGGCGACCCGCTCGATGTTGTAGGGAGGATAACCGTCGGCGCCCTTGGCGACGCGATCGAGCACGCGCTCGATTTCGTCGAAACCCAAAAGGAACGGGCTGGACAGGGACGGAACTCTGGTCATGGACGTCAAAGCCCTCGTGAGAAGCGACTTTGGGTGAGGGCCCTTGCGGCACCCCCGTCCCGGAGGGGCTTTTTCCCTTCCGGTGCTCCGAATATGGGGGCCGGTGGCGGCCCCCGCAAGCAGGTTCGGAACTTTTCCCGGGGCGTAGCGAGGGTTCGGATTGCTCCGGCAAGCGATGCCTGAAAGCGGACACTCAAACCGCGAACAGCGGCGGCGAGGCGGATCGCCGTTGCGGTCTCGTAACGGCGTACCGGCGCCTGATGTTCGCGGCGTCGCGAGCCACGCCGATGAAACGGCGAGCCACGTCGCATCGCGCGAGGCTTCGAGCTCTCTTGGCGAACAGTGTCTTGATACAATCGATAAAAGTTGAATCATTTGCCTTAACGCGGCGTGTTCGAGCGCATCGCTCGCGCTCGTTCATGGTAAAGCGCGCGTTTCGTTTTTTACGTTACTTCGGCAAAAACTTTTCGCGCATCGTCCATAAGCAAATTGAGCCGCTAGTTTCAGCGCTGTCGAACAACGCATTCGGCAGACAGGGAGCGGCCCGTGATCGCACAAGCACAGACGTTTGAACGTGACGACGCATTCTTTGCGCAATCGTCGGAGCAGCGTGTGATCGGTGCGGCGAAGATCGTCTGCATCCTGCTCGCCGGTGTGTCGCTCGCTTTCAGCTTCTTCGACATCATCGAGGTGCGGTCGCTGGCCGACGCGCAGCAGATGCTGCGGGATCGCGTCAGTCCGATGCTCACGGCATTGTTGCCGGGTGGGCATGAAAAGGTCGCGTCCGAGCATGTGGTGGTGAAGGCGGACTTCCTGCGCGACATCGGCGCCACCGCGCGCGTGCCGTATCGCTCGCCTTACGTGCTGGCGGATCTCGATCTTGCCGCGCGCGCTGCGCCGCAGCCGGTGGTCGCGTCCGCTGCGGTCCCGCCGGTGAAGCCGCAGCCGAATGCGGTCAAAGTCGCGACGGCTGCGCCGCGTGCGGCGCAGTCATCACCGTCAGCGCCGGTCATGGCGGCCTCTCCCGATCTCCCGACCATGAGCGTGCGCGCGCCGCGTCCGATGATCGCGGACCGCGCGGTGACGTCGCCGGCCCTGGTGAAAGCGCCGCCGGCGATGGTGCTGGCATCGGCCTCGCCGGACGATCTCATCAGCATGCCGCCGCTGGAAACGCCTGAGCCGATGCTGAAATCGGCCAGCCTGACGACGCTGACGCCGGATGCTTCGCGCGCGGTCGACAGCGCTCCGCTGCCGTCGGCCGTATCGCCGTTCCCGTCGCTCGCCGCGGTGCCGCTGCCGCGACCCTCGCCGGAGCGTGAGGATGGCCCGCATGTGCCGACGCCGGCCGAACTGCTCGGTCTCGACATCAATGCCAAGGAGCGCGCCAAGGCCGAGCGCTGCCTCGCCAACGCGGTCTATTTCGAATCGCGCAGCGAGCCGGTGCGCGGCCAGATGGCGGTCGCGCAGGTGGTCATGAACCGCGTGTTCTCGCCGTTTTATCCGAAAGACGTCTGCTCGGTCGTCTATCAGAACGCCAACCGGCGTCTGGCGTGCCAGTTCACCTTCGCCTGCGACGGCAAGAGCAAGGCGATCCACGACCGCGGCTCATGGGCGCGCTCCGTGCGCATCGCCAAGCAGACGCTCGATGGCAAGTTGTGGGTGCCGGAGGTGGCGAAGTCGACGCACTATCACGCGATGTATGTGCGGCCGAACTGGATCCACGAGATGCGCCGCTACTTCAAGACGGGCCTGCATCTGTTCTACCGGCCCTACAACTGGGGCGATGGCTCCGATGAGCCCGGCTGGATGAAGCCGCTGAAGACGGCGGCGAAGCACTGACCGTCTCGCGCGCAGCATCCCAACAAAAAAGCCGCCCGGAAGGGCGGCTTTTATTTTGATCGCGCAGTTTCTGCGGCGAAGGTTGGTGGAGCCAGGCGGGATCGAACCGCCGACCTCCTGCATGCCATGCAGGCGCTCTCCCAGCTGAGCTATGGCCCCGAAACGGGAAACGGGTCGAGCTTATACTAGGTCTCTTCCTCTTTGTCTCCAGCGTCGCCGATAATATCGGTGACGTCATCGTCAGCGTCGTCGGTTTCCTCGATGAAGGTGTCGTCGTCGGCGGCGTCATCGCCGGCTTCGTCTTCGACATCCACATCGCCGACGGCGGCGGCTTTCTTGCCGCCGGCCGCTTCCGCATCAGCGTCCTCGAGCGAGACGAAATCGGCATCCACCGTCTCCGGCTCGACCGCCACGTTCTTGACTGGCGCGCGCGCCGCATCGGCACGGGACGCGCGGGTGGTCACGACCGGAACCACGAACACCGCCTCGCATTTCGGGCAGATGATCGGGTCTTTGTTCAGGTCGTAAAACTTAGCCCCGCAACTGGCGCAAAGGCGTTTGGTGCCGAGCTCAGGTTTAGCCACGTGACAATCCTTGAAGAGCTTGCCTTGGGACGAGCCGTCAGAAAGGCGGCAGAAAAAATCGTGCTTCACTTGGCCAGTCAAACGGCCGCTGTCAATAGCGCAAACGGCGCCAGCGTATGAGAAGGACGCGGCCCGCCAGCGCGGGTCCGGCGTGTTGCCGCCGGGTGACGGCCCGCGCCGGGGCGTGTTAGGACGGCGCCGCATTGTCCGGGGCATCGCCCCCGCCTGATCCCTCCAGCCGCTCGTTTTTGTTCAAAAGGGACTTCCGATTTGACCGACGCCGCCATCCCTCAGCCGCTCGCCGCCCGCCGCAGCGGGGCCCTCACTGGCCGTCTGCGGGCGCCGGGCGACAAGTCGATCTCGCATCGCGCGCTGATTCTGGGGGCGCTGACCGTCGGCGAAACGCGGATCACCGGGCTTCTCGAGGGCGAGGACGTCATCAATACCGGCAAGGCCATGCGCGCGCTCGGCGCGCAGGTCGAGCGCAGCGATGATGGTGTCTGGCGGGTGCGGGGCGTCGGTGTCGGCGGGTTCGCCCAGCCGCAGGCGCCGCTCGATTTCGGCAATTCCGGCACCGGCTGCCGCCTGGTGATCGGGGCGGTGGCGGGCTGCCCGGTGGAGGCGACCTTCGACGGTGACGCCAGCCTGCGCTCGCGGCCGATGCAGCGGGTGCTCGATCCGCTGATCCGGATCGGCGCGCGGGTCGTGTCGGTGGGCGAGGGTGGCCGGCTGCCGCTGGTTTTGCGCGGTGCCGCCGATCCCCTGCCGATCGAATACGAGCCGCCGGTGGCATCGGCGCAGCTCAAATCCGCGGTGCTGCTCGCCGGTCTTGCCGCGCCCGGCAAGACGATCGTGATCGAGGCGGAAGCGACCCGCGACCACACCGAGCGGATGCTTCGCCAGTTCGGCGCAGAGATCAAATGCACCAACCATGGCGACCATGGCCGGCGCATCGTGCTCACCGGCCAGCCGGAATTGAGCCCGACCGAGGTGGTGGTGCCGTCCGATCCGTCTTCGGCCGCGTTCGCGATGGTCGGTGCGCTGGTGACGCCCGGCTCCGACATCGTGCTTGAAAACGTGATGATGAACCCGCTGCGCACCGGGCTCTTCACGACGCTCAAGGAAATGGGCGCGTCGATCGAGACGGTGGCATCGCGCAGCGAAGGCGAGGAGATCGCCGATCTGCGCGTCACGTTCTCGGCGCTGAAAGGCGTCGACGTGCCGGCGACGCGCGCGCCGTCGATGATCGACGAATATATCGTGCTGGCGGTCGCCGCCGCGTTCGCCGAGGGCGAAACGCGCATGCGCGGCCTGCAGGAATTAAGGGTGAAGGAATCCGACCGTCTTGCCGCAACCGCCGACATGCTGCGGGTCAATGGCGTCGACGTGGACATCGACAAGGACGATCTGATCGTGCGCGGGAAAGGCCGTGCGCCCGGCGGCGGCCTCGTCGCCACGCATATGGATCATCGTCTCGCCATGGCGGCGCTGATGATGGGGCTCGCCAGCGATCAGCCGGTACAGGTCGATGATACGAGTTTCATCGCCACCAGTTTTCCGGGCTTCGTCGAGACGATGCGAGCGCTCGGTGCCGATCTGAGCTGATAAACAAAACCGCACACGGCCGCGAGAACGGCCCTGTGCGGCCATTGAAGCTTGTTATTCCGCCGCTGCTTTCAGCGAGTCCGCCACCTCGGCGGCTTCCAGCGACACCGCGAAGGCCTGGATGATCGCGGCAAAGCGCGCCGCGGTCTGGATCGCGTCTTCGCTGACGCCCGCATCGCGCAGCACCTTGTCATGCGCGTCGATGCATTTGCCGCAGCCGTTGATCGCCGACACCGCCAGCGACCACAGCTCGAAATCGGCCTTGTCGACGCCCGGATTGCCGATGACGTTCATGCGCAGCCGCGCCGGCTTGGTCTCATAGGCCTTGTTGGAGGCGAGGTGCACGAACCGGTAATAGACGTTGTTCATCGACATCACCGAAACGGCCGCGTGCGCCGCGTCGAGCGCCGCGTCCGACAGATGCTGCCGCGCGAGCTGCTCGAACGCATGCGCCAGCGCCGGGTTGCGCGTCGCGATCGCGCAGGCGAGGAACAGGCCGTAGCGCTGCTGTGCCGGCAGCGTTTCGTCGGACAGCATCGACGAGACGTTGAGCTTGATATCCTTGGCGAAGGCCGGCAGCCGGTCCTTCAGTTGATCGACAGTCACGCTGATCTCCACACTTGAAGTCTTGTCTTGAAACGACGCGGGCGGAACGTGTGACCGTCCCGCCCGACGCCCTTATCAGTTGGCGAAGCTCAGGCCGCCTTCAGCACATCGCCGCCGACTTCGCGGTTGCACGGGCAAAGCTCGTCGGTCTGCAGCGCGTCGAGCACGCGCAGCGTGTCCTTCGGGTTGCGGCCGACATTGAGGTTGGTCGCGTAGACGTGCTGGATCGTGTTGTCCGCATCGACGATGAAGGTGTAGCGATACGCCACGCCGTCCGGCGAACGGATGCCGAGCTGATCGACCAGCGAGCCCTTGGTGTCGGCGAACTGCCAGATCGGCAGCTTGGCGAGGTCCTTGTGGTCGCGACGCCAGGCCAGCTTGACGAATTCATTGTCGGTCGAGCCGCCGAGCACCACGGCGTCGCGGTCGGCGAACTCGCCGGCGAGGCGGGCGAATTCCGCGATCTCGGTCGGGCAGACGAAGGTGAAGTCCTTCGGGTAGAAGAAAATGATCTTCCACTTGCCGGGGAAGCTCTTCTCGGTCAGTTCCTCAAAGGCCGACTGGCCGCCTTCCTGGTGGTTCTGGAACCCCGGCTTGACACCGGTCACGGAAAACGACGGGATCTTGTCGCCAATACCAAGCATGTTTTGCTCCTTTTTGTCGTCTTTTTGCTGCTACGAGGAAGTTCGGTCGCCGAATTGCGCCGTTTTCGACCTTTTGCAACGCACAATGGCTTCGTGCGGCGCGGGAGTCCCGAAGTCAAATCGGATTTTCTGAACAGTGCGATAAGGTAAACTTATCAAGGAATGCAGGATGATCATTGCCATTGACGGCCCCGCCGCTTCGGGAAAGGGGACTTTGGCCAAGCGGCTGGCGGCTCACTATGGTTTGCCGCACCTGGATACCGGCTTGCTCTATCGGGCTGTCGGCAAGGCGGTGATCGATCGGGGCGGCGATCCGGCTGATGCAGCCGCGGCTGCTGCTGCCGCGCAGGCGCTCGACCTAGCCCATATCGACGAGATCGCCTTGAAAGCCGACCAGTTCGGCAACGCCGCCTCCGTGGTCGGGGCGATTCCCGCCGTTCGCGAGGCGCTGCTTGCGTTCCAGCGCCGATTCGCGGCGACGCCGGGCGGTGCGGTGCTCGACGGGCGCGACATCGGCACGGTGATCGCGCCGCAGGCGGAGGTGAAGATCTTCGTCACCGCTTCGCCGGAGGCTAGGGCCGAGCGCCGGCTCAAGGAACTCATCGGTCGCGGCGAAGCGGCCGACGCGGCCACCGTGCTGGCCGATATCCGCAAGCGCGATGCGCGCGACGCGGAGCGGACGGTTGCGCCATTCCGCCCTGCCGATGACGCGCACTTGCTGGATACCACGCACTTGGCTATAGAACCGGCCGTCCGGGCAGCTCTCGACATCGTCGAGGCTTTCCGAGCGGGCCGAGGGCGCGGCTGACCGTCCCTCGCGGTTGGAGGACCAAAGCCCCGTTCGCGCCTCGATGCAGCGCTCCGGATAGCATCATCGTTCCGATCACACGGTTATCGCGCCGGCCATCCACGTTTGCGTGGAGGTCGCCGTTGGTTTTGCGAACCAGCGGCCCGCGTGTTCGGAACGCCCCCGTTCAATCGCCGGCGCACCGCTGAGGATTTTTTATGGCTACTGCTGCTGCTGCGAAAGCTGCTCCGCGTGAAGATTTTGCCGCGATGCTCGACGAGTCCTTCAACCATGGAAACATGCAGGAAGGCTCGGTCATCAAGGGCACCGTCGTCGGCATCGAAAAGGACATGGCGATCATCGACGTCGGTCTGAAGACCGAAGGTCGCGTGGCGCTGCGCGAGTTCACCGGCCCGGGCCGGCAGAACGAGATCAAGGTCGGCGACACCGTCGAGGTCTATCTCGACCGGATCGAGAACGCGCTGGGCGAAGCCGTGCTGTCGCGCGACAAGGCGCGCCGCGAGGAGAGCTGGGGCAAGCTCGAGAAGTCGTTCAACGCCAACGAGAAGGTGCAGGGCACCATCTTCAACCAGGTCAAGGGCGGCTTCACCGTCGACCTCGACGGCGCCGTGGCGTTCCTGCCGCGCTCGCAGGTCGACATCCGCCCGATCCGCGACGTCACCCCGCTGATGAACTCGCCGCAGCAGTTCCAGATCCTCAAGATGGATCGCCGCCGCGGCAACATCGTGGTGTCGCGCCGCACGGTTCTGGAAGAGACCCGCGCCGAGCAGCGCCAGGAGCTGGTGCAGAACCTCGAAGAGGGTCAGGTGATCGACGGCGTCGTCAAGAACATCACCGACTACGGTGCGTTCGTCGACCTCGGCGGCATCGACGGCCTGTTGCACGTCACCGATATCGCCTGGCGCCGCGTCAACCACCCGACCGAGGTGCTCACCATCGGCCAGACAGTGAAGGTCAAGATCATCAAGATCAACCACGAGACCCACCGCATCTCGCTCGGCATGAAGCAGCTGCTGGATGATCCGTGGCAGGGCATCGAGGCGAAGTATCCGCTGAACGCGCGCTTCACCGGCCGCGTCACCAACATCACCGACTACGGCGCGTTCGTCGAACTGGAGCCGGGCATCGAAGGCCTGATCCACGTCTCGGAAATGTCGTGGACCAAGAAGAACATGCACCCCGGCAAGATCGTCTCGACCTCGCAGGAAGTCGAGGTGCAGGTGCTGGAAGTCGATTCCGTCAAGCGTCGCATCTCGCTTGGTCTCAAGC
>JAEWJH010000117.1 GCA_023386635.1 Pseudomonadota bacterium | reverse complement strand
GCGTCGGGCGCGGCGCGCAGGCGGGCGTGCTGATCAGGAATGCGGAAGCGCTGGAGCGCATGGAGAAGGTCGACACCCTGGTGATCGACAAGACCGGCACGCTGACCGAAGGCAAGCCGAAGGTCGTCGCCGTCGTTCCCGCCGAAGGCTTCGACGAAAACGAGGTGCTTCGCTTCGCCGCCGGCGTCGAGCGCGGCAGCGAGCATCCGCTTGGCGCGGCGATCGTCGCGGCGGCGCAAGAGAAGAATCTGGAGATCGCGCCGGTGCGCGGCTTCAACACCGAATCCGGCAAAGGCGCGGCCGGCATGGTCGAGCGCAGGCGCGTCGCCATCGGCAACGCCGCCTATCTCACCGAACTCGGCATCGCTACCGACACGCTCGCTGAAAAGGCCGAAGCGCTGCGGCAGGACGGCGCAACCGCCGTGTTTCTCGCCATTGACGGCAAGGCCGCCGGCGTGATCGCCGTCGCCGACCCGATCAAGACGAGCACGCCGGCGGCGATCAAGGCCCTCTCCGACCTGCACATCGTCATGCTCACCGGCGACAACCGCACCACCGCGCGCGCGGTCGCAGCCAAGCTCGGCATCCGCGATGTCGAGGCCGACGTGCTGCCGGAGCGCAAGAGCGCGATTGTCGAGAAATACCGCAAGGACGGCCGCGTCGTCGCCATGGCCGGCGACGGGATCAACGATGCCCCGGCGCTGGCGGCCGCCGATGTCGGCATCGCCATGGGCACCGGCACCGATGTCGCCATCGAAAGCGCCGGCGTGACCTTATTGAAGGGCGACCTTACCGGCATCGTGCGCGCGCGCACGCTGTCGCGCGCGGTGATGCGCAACATCCGCCAGAACCTGGTGCTGGCGTTCGTCTACAATTCGTTCGGCGTGCCGGTCGCCGCCGGCGTGCTCTATCCGGTGCTGGGACTGACGTTGTCGCCGATGCTGGCCGCAGCGGCGATGGCGCTCTCCTCGGTGAGCGTCATCGCCAATGCGCTGCGGCTGCGGACGGTGCGACTATCAGATCCAGACGCCAAGGATGCGTAGCAGCGAAATAACGCCGATAATGATGACGATGATCCGGATGATCTGCTTCATCCGGCCATCGACGGGCAACATGTTGACGAGATAAAGAACCAGAATAACGACCAGGAATGTGACGAGAGCACTGATCAGCATGAAGCCCCCCAGAGGTGATGGACGCCCGCGCGCCTTCCGCCCGACAACCTGGATGGAACCGAAAAGTTCCATCAACCGGCGGCTGGGGCGGTTTTCAGGGCGGGTCGCTGGGCTGGCGGGAAGCCTGCTGACCCTTGCACTCGTTTTCGCGCCCCCGTCCGGCCGTGCCGACGACCGGGTGCCGACCGGCACGCTCCGGGCGGTTTTCCTGGCGCAGAACCCGGTTCAGGCCAAAACCGACCCGAAAACCGGCGAAGTGACCGGCCCTGGCGCCGACCTTACCCGCAAGCTGGCGGAGACGCTGGGCGTCCCCTTCGTCATCATCGGGGTCCCCGGGACCGCGGCAGTGATGCAGCAGGTCGCCTCCGGCGCGGCCGATATCGGCTTCCTCGCCTATGACGAGACCCGGGCCAAGGAGGTCGATTTCAGCCAGACCTACGCGCTGGCGCAGAACACCTACATGGTGCTGCAGTCCTCGCCGCTGCGCACCACCGCCGATATCGATCAGGCAGGGCTCAAGATCGGCGTCGGCGAACGCGACGCCGCCGACATGTTCCTCGACCGCGCCTTGAAAACCGCGAAGCTGGTGCGCAATCCCGGCGGCAATCTCGACACCGCACTCCAGCAGTTGAGCACCGGGCAGATCGACGCCTACGCCGCCAACCGGCAGCGGCTGAGCCGCTTCGCCAAGGATCACGATGCCGTACGGCTGCTGCCCGACAATTTCTACGGCGTCGAACAGGCGGTCGTCGTGCGCAAGGGCAACAAGGCCCTGCTCGACGCCGTCAATGCGATGATCGCGCAGGCGCGAGAGGCTGGCCTGATTTCCGCGGCGATCGCGCGCTCCGGGCTGACCGGCGTCGACGTCGCGCCGAATCGCAAGGAACGCTAGCGGCCTTAATTTTTCGCGTTCTCTTCCCGCGAACCGGATCCCACTTCGCTTGGAAACGCTCTAGTGCCGCTTCCGCTCGTGCGGCGCTGGCGACGCGCGTGAGGGCTGCGGCGGCGGACAGTTCAATTCGCGCGCGCGCGCATCGATATTGCGCAAGTCGCCCTGATTGGCTTTGTACTCGTCGCGATAGGCAAGCTCGGCGACGAAGGTGCCGCCCGGGGACGCTTCCGCCCTGGCGATCAGCCTTTCGAGTTCCGCGATCTTCGCGACAATGGCAGGACGCATCTGCGCGATATTCGGGCAGCCGTAGAGCATATATTTGGACGGATCGGCGTAGAACTTCGACCGATCCATATCCATTTGCGCCCGCGCCGGCACGGCGCTGAACACCGCACCCGCCGCGCCCGCACCGGCCAGCAAGGCTGCACCGAGCATACCGCATAGGACCCGGCGACCGCGCCAAACCCGCACCTGAGCATCCTTCACGCTTGTGTCCTTCCGCGACAAATTGGTGTTCCGCAACGAATCCGGTCAGGCTGCATTATAGACCACGCCGGGCTGCCGCGCTTTAATGGGCCGGCCCCGGCATACGCCGACGCGCTTTCCGGTTTCTATGGAGTTGGACCATGACGGACCCTTCACTGCAAACCTACACCGCGGATCTGACCACAGCCCTGCGCAAGCATTGGGGTCTTTTCCTGGCCGAAGGCATCATCCTGATTTTGCTCGGTATCATCGCCATCGTCGTGCCGCCGCTCGCCACCCTCGCCTTCACACTCGTGCTTGGCTGGCTGTTCCTGATCAGCGGCATCGCCGGACTGGTGACGACGTTGTGGATGCGCGCAGCGCCCGGCTTCTGGTGGGCGCTGCTGTCGGCCGCGCTCGGCATCGTCGCCGGCATCGTCCTGCTCGGCTGGCCAGTGAGCGGCGCGGTGTCGCTCACGCTGGTGCTGATCTCGTTCTTCATCATCGAGGGCATCGTCTCGATCATGTACGCGCTCCAGCACCGCGCGGAATTGTCCGGCGGCTGGCCGTGGATGCTGGTGAGTGGTATCGTCGATCTCGGCCTCGCGGCGATGATCCTGATGGGTCTCCCCGGCACCGCCGCGTGGGCGATCGGCCTCTTGGTCGGCATCAACATGCTGTTCGGCGGCGTCGCCATGGTGGCGATGGCGATCCAGGCGCGGGGCGGGAAAGCCGCGTAGGCCGCGCGACCGATATCGATATCGAGGCTGGTGCGGGCGGCCGGGGTCGAACCGGCACGAGGGTTTCCCCTCTACGGATTTTAAGTCCGTTGCGTCTACCAATTCCGCCACGTCCGCATGCGACAGCGTTCTAGCAGCTTAAAGGCGGCAGGGAAGCACCAAGGCGTAACGTGGCAGGCCGTCAGTCGCCGCCGCCATGGATCGGCGGCTGGAACGCGAGGCCGGTGTCCCACGGGAAATAGATCCAGGTGTCCTGCGAGACTTCCGTGACGAAGGTGTCGACCAGCGGGCGACCCATCGGCTTGGCGTAGACCGTGGCGAAATGCGCCTTCGGCAATAGTTCGCGCACAACCTTGGCGGTGTTTCCGGTGTCGACGAGGTCGTCGACGATCAGCACGCCCTGTCCGCTGCCGTTGCCGATCTCGACGATATTCGACGCGACCCCCTTGAGCACCTGCAGCGAACCCTGGCTCTGGTAGTCGTGATAGCTCGCGACGCACACGGTCTCGATCAACCGCACGTTCAACTCGCGCGCGACGATCGCCGCCGGCACCAGTCCGCCGCGCGTGACGCAGACGATGGCGCGGAACGGTCCGCTGCCGTTGAGCCGCCAGGCGAGCGCGCGCGCATCGCGATGAAACTGATCCCAGGAAACCGGGAAGATCTTGTCGGGAGTGGGTACCGCCATTTCAACGCGCCGCTAGTGCCTGTTTCACGCGAACGAGCATTTCTTCGACCGCCGCCTTGGCGGCAGCGAGCGTCTCCGCGTCGCGCGCGCGGATGACGATATTGGTGTTCGGCACCGCTCTGTCGTCGACGAACGGATAGCTGCCGATCGACGCGCCGGGAAACCGCGCGGCGACCTCTCCAAGCTCGGTGCCGACATCGCCTTCCTTGGCGTCGGCGCGGATCGTCTCCGACAGCATCTTCTGGCCGGTGCGCAGGCTCGGCGCCACTTCGTCGAGCATCGCCTGCATGATCGACGGCACGCCGGCCATCACCATAACATTGCCGATGCGAAAGCCCGGCGCGCCGGAGACCTTGTTGGCGATCAGGTCGGCGCCGGCGGGGATGCGCGCCATGCGCAGCCGCGCCTCGTTCAATTCGGTACCCGTCTTGGCGAAGCGCTCCTTGAGAATCGCGACCGCCCTCGGATCGTGATCGATCGACACGCCGAACGCCTTGGCGACCGCATCGGCGGTAATGTCGTCATGGGTCGGACCGATACCGCCGGTGGTAAACACATAAGTGTATCGGCTGCGCAGCGCGTTCAGCGCCGCGACGATCTCCTCCTCCACGTCCGGCACGACTCGCACCTCGCGCAGGTCGACGCCGATGGCAGTGAGGTACTCGGCGATATGGCCGATGTTCTTGTCCTTGGTCCGTCCGGACAGGATTTCATCGCCGATCACCAGGATCGCGGCGGTTACGAGGTCGGCGGCAGGACTGGTCATGGATATCCAGAATGGCAGGGCAAAACCCTGTAACCTGTCCGCCCCGCCGGTTTCAAGCATGACGGAACCGGACCGGGAGGATGGCGCTTCGCCTAAAATAGTGGCAACCGGACGGGCACGAAAGCTGAAATCCGGGCTTGGGATACCACCGCTTCCGCGCACAATGATGTTTGACTGCGAAAACGGCAGAAGGAGGCAGGCAACCGGTGGCGACGGCCTTTGACGAGATGAATATCGGGCCGGGCGGAGTCCGCCTGCCCTATGAGCAGCTTTTCCGCTGGCTGAACGAGCAGCCCCAGGATGCGCTCGACTACAGGCGGCGCGAGGCCGAGCTGATTTTCCGCCGCATCGGCATCACCTTCGCGGTCTACGGCGAGGCCGAGGCCCAGGAGCGGCTGATTCCGTTCGACGTGATCCCGCGCATCCTCGCCGCCGCCGAATGGCAGAAGATCGAGCGCGGCCTGACGCAGCGGGTCAAGGCGCTCAACATGCTGATCAGCGACATCTACGGCGCGCGCGAGATCCTGCGCGCCGGAGTGATCCCGGACGACATGGTGTTTCGCAATCCCGCCTTTCGGCCGGAGATGAACGGGCAGAAGGTGCCGCACGGTCTTTATGTGCCGATCGCCGGCATCGACCTCGTCCGCGTCGATGCCGACACTTTCTATGTGCTTGAGGACAACGCGCGCACGCCGTCCGGCGTCTCCTACATGCTGGAGAACCGCGAGATCATGCTGCGGCTGTTTCCGGAGCTGTTGGCGCGGCACCGCGTCACGCCGGTCGAGAATTATCCGGACGTACTGCTGGAAACGCTGAACTCGATCGCGCCGCATACCACAGCCGGCGAGCCGACGGTGGTGCTGCTGACGCCGGGCGTGTTCAATTCCGCTTACTACGAGCACTCGTTCCTCGCCGACAAGCTCGGCATCGAACTGGTCGAGGGCCGCGATCTGTTCGTGCGCAACGAGATCGTTTACATGCGCACCACCACCGGTCCGCGCCGCGTCGACGTGATCTATCGCCGGGTCGACGACGATTACCTCGATCCGCTGGCGTTCCGACCGGATTCCGCGCTCGGCGTGCCGGGGCTGATGTCCGCCTATCAGGCCGGGAATGTCACGCTGGCGAATGCGGTCGGCACCGGCATCGCCGATGACAAGGCGATTTACAGCTACATGCCGGCGGTGATGCAGTTCTATCTCGGCGAAGAGCCGCTGTTGAAGAACGTGCCAACCTGGCGCTGCCGCGAGGACGATCATCTCGCCTATGTGCTCGATCACCTCGACGAACTGGTGATCAAGGAAGTGCATGGCTCCGGCGGCTACGGCATGCTGGTCGGCCCGGCCGCGAGCAAGGTCGCCATCGAACAGTTCCGCGCCAAGCTGAAAGCCGCGCCGGATAACTTCATCGCACAGCCGACGCTCGCCTTGTCGACCTGCCCGACCTGCATCGAAGGCGGCGTCGCGCCGCGGCATGTCGATCTGCGGCCCTATGTGCTCACCGGCCGGCACGGCACGCGCATCGTGCCCGGCGGCTTGACCCGCGTCGCGCTCAAGGAAGGTTCTCTGGTGGTGAACTCCAGCCAGGGCGGCGGCACCAAGGACACCTGGGTGCTGGACAACTGACATGCTGTCACGCACCGCCGACAATCTTTACTGGCTGTCGCGCTATGTAGAGCGCGCCGAATATCTCGCCCGCATCATCGAGGCGACACAGCGGCTGACCGCGCTGCCGCTCGCTTATGTCGGCGAAAGCAACGAATGGGAAGGCGCGATCGCCACCGCCGGCTGCGCCGCCGCGTTCGCCGAACATCACAAAGAAGCGACCGAGAGCGCTGTGATCGACTTCCTCGCTTTCTCGCTCGACAATCCCTCGTCGATCCGCAGTTGCCTCGAACAGGCGCGCAGCAATGCGCGCGCCGTTCGCACCGCGCTGACCGTGGAGATGTGGGATTCGATCAACGGCATGTGGCTTGAACTGCGCCGCTACGGCAATGGCGCATCGAGCCGCGAGGAACTGTCGCAGTTCCTGCGCTGGGTTCAGGAATCCTCGCTGCGCTACGATGGCTCCGCCTACCGCACCATGCTGCGCAGCGACGCCTATTGGTTCTCGCGGCTCGGCGTCTACGTGGAACGCGCCGACAACACCGCGCGCATCCTCGACGTGAAATACCATGTGCTGCTGCCGGACAACGAGCGTGTCGGCGGCCCGCTCGATTACTTCCAGTGGTCGGCGATCCTGCGCTCGGTCTCGGCGCTGACCTCCTACCACTGGGTCTATCGCGACAACCTCAAACCGTGGCTGATCGCCGATCTGCTGATCATGCGCGAGGAGATGCCGCGCTCGCTCGCCTCCTGCTACGAGGCGATCGTGCGCAACCTCGACGCCATCGGCAATGCCCACGGCCGCGTCGGGCCGGCGCAGCGCAAGGCCCGCAGCATTCGCACCGGTTTGCAGAACAGCAAGATCGACGCCGTGTTCCAGCGCGGCCTGCACGAATTCATCGGCTGTTTCATCCGCGACAACAACCAGTTGAACACCGCGATCAATCAGCAGTTCCTGTCCTGACGCCAGGACGCGCGGCAACCTATATCGGTACAATGCGGCTTCATATTTCGCACAACACCACATACCGCTATGACACTCCGCCGGCCGCGGTGACACAGATCCTGCGGCTGACGCCCCGCAATCACGACGGCCAGCATGTGGTGCGCTGGCGCGTGGAACTGTCGGAAGACTGCATCCTGCACGAGCATGAGGATGCCTACGGCAATCTCACCCATACGTTCACGGTCGACGGCCCGCTGCGGGAACTGGCCATCAGCGTCACCGGCGAGGTCGACACGCAGGATACGCACGGAATCGTGCGCAATGCAGTCGAACGGTTCCCACCGCGGTTTTTCCTGCGCGAAACCGACCTCACCACGCCTGATATGGCGATCCGCGAACTGGCGGCGGAGCTTCGCGGCGCGGGCAACGTTGCCGCGCTGCCGCTGCTGCACCGGCTGCTGGCGCGGCTCAACCGCGACATCGTCTTCGACAGTGCGCCGACCTCTCCCACCACGACGGCGAGCGAAGCCTTTGCCCTCAAGCGCGGGGTCTGTCAGGACATCGCGCATATCTTTCTTAGCGCCAGCCGCGTGCTCGGCATTCCCGCCCGTTATATCGGCGGCCATCTGGCGCGCAGCGACGACGCGCTGCAGCAGGAAGCGGGTCACGCCTGGGTCGAGGCACATGTCCCCGACCTCGGCTGGGTGGCTTTCGATCCGGCGAACGGCATTTCCGCGACCGACGCCTATGTCCGTGTCGCGGTCGGCCTCGATTATCTCGGCGCATCGCCGGTGCGGGGATCGCGGGTCGGCGGCGCCGGCGAGGCGTTGAATGTCGCGGTCGCGGTGGCCCAGTCGCGCCAGCAAATTCAGGATTGATCGCCCGGCTTCGCATTTGCCCGGACCACGGGTCAGCCGCTATAACCGCCGCAACTTTTAACCTTCTGCCGAATTGACGAGCATATGACATATTGCTGCGGAATTCTGGTGCGGGACGCGCTCATCATGATCGCCGACACGCGCACCAATGCCGGCGTCGACAACATTTCGACGTTCCGCAAGCTGCATGTCTATGCGCAGCCGGGCGAGCGCAGCATGGCGCTCGCCTCGTCCGGCAATCTGTCGTTCAGCCAGTCCGTGCGCAGCACGCTCACCGAGGGGTTTGAGAACCCGGTCACCGGCGAACGCGAGACGCTGATGAATGCGCCGACCATGTTCCAGGCGGCGCAGCGGATCGGTCGCGCCATCCGTCAGGTCGCGCTACGTGACGGCGAGGCCATGCAGGCCGCCGCGGTCGACTACGACGTCGCGTTCCTGTTCGGCGGCCAGATCAAGGGCGGGCCGCTGCAGCTCTACATGATCTATCCGGCCGGCAACTTCATCGAGTGCACGCGCGACACACCGTATTTTCAGATCGGCGAGAACAAATACGGCAAGCCGGTGCTTGACCGCGCCGTCGCCTACGAGACCGAGGCTTACGACGCACTCAAGATCGGTTTGATCTCCATGGATTCGACCATGCGCTCCAATCTGAGCGTTGGCTTGCCGATCGACATCCTGGTGGTGCGGCGCGACACCTACCAGCCGGAACTCGAATACCGGATCGAGCCCGGCGAGCCCTATTTCCAGGACCTGCGCGAACGCTGGTCGGCGGCGTTGCGGGCAGCGCACATGGCCATCCCGCGGCCGCCTTACGGCCCACAACGTTGATCCCAAAACCGGGGGCTCTAACGCGGGAATTTACCAGCCGTTAAGCCTGTCGCCTGATTAGCCGGCGATTTGACCTCCAGCCCCGCTGTCGCGTGGACAGAACAACCAATTGCAAGCAATTGGCCCCGTAGCGTGGCTCCGGGCAACCAGGGGTAATCGAACCAAAGTGACTCGCGCCGGTCTTCCTGGATCGCGGCCGTATAACAGTTGGGATCGCGCGCGTTTGAGCGTCGTGGTGCCGATCGGGGTTATCGTGGCCGTCGCGATCCTGTGCATCATCGTCGCCGTGCTGTCCTCGGCACAGCGCGCCGACGAGATCTCCGTCGAAACAGAACGGCAGATGTTCGCGCGCGCCATCCGCAACTATGGCACGCGCGTGCTGCGCGAACTGGAAAGCGTCGCCTCCTCGGAGGACGCCGTGCGCAATCTGCGCACCCATTTCGACCCCGAATGGGCGCGGGAACGGCTCGGCTCCTGGCTCGACACCTATTTCGATCATGATTCCGTCTTCCTGATCGACGGCTATGGCAAGATCATTTCCAGCCACAGCCGCTGGCGCCGACCGGACGAGGCCTGGAACGCCTTGGCGCAGGTCGACCTGATGCCGGTGCTGCAGGCGCTGCACAACGGCGCCAATGCCGACGAGCGGCACCGCACCGTGCGGGTCGACAATTTCCTCAACCGGCCGGCGATCATTGCCGCCGTTGTGGTCGGTCGCGGCGAAGCCCAGCCGGTCGACGAAACCAGCGCATTCTCGAGCGCGCCGGTGACCGTGTCGGTCAAGACCATCGACCAGGACGTGCTGAGCGACATCGCCTCGCATCTGCGCATCCGCCATCTGCGGCGCGTCGCCGGCAGCGCCGTGCCGTCGGGCGATTTCGTCTACCCGCTTGTCGACGAGACCGGCCGCCTGATCGCCAATTTCGCCTGGACGCCCAACCAGCCCGGCGCCGAGATCGTCAACAACGTCGTCCCGTTCCTCGCAACCGCCCTCGCCGGTTTCGCGCTGCTGGCGGCGTTCGTGCTGCGCTATATGCGCCGCACTGCAGCAGCGATCGTCGCCGGCGAAAAGCGGCTGCATCATCTCGCCATGCACGATCCGCTGTCCGGCCTGCCCAACCGCGCCTTCTTCGCCGAACGGCTTGAAGCGATCATTCAGGACGTCAAGCTCGGCGGCCCGTCCGCGGCGCTGTTTTACGTCGACCTCGATCACTTCAAGGAGGTCAACGATACGCTCGGCCACCATATCGGCGACGAGTTGATCCGCAACGTGACGCTGCGCCTGTCCAATGTGCTGCGGAGCCAGGGCAATCGTCATGCGGATCTGGTCGCGCGGCTCGGCGGCGACGAATTTGCCGTGCTGTCCCAACTCAACGGCAACGAAACGCTCGCCAGCGTCGCCAACCGTATTCTGGCGGCGCTGTGTGCGCCCTATGCCATCGGCAACCACAACATCGTCATCGGCGCCTCGATCGGCATCGCCCTGATCGAAGACAAGGTGACGGATGCAGCCGATACGCTGCGTTATGCGGATATGGCGCTCTATCGCGCCAAGAACGAAGGCCGCAACCGTGCCTGCCTCTACGACGCCGAGATGGACGCCGATCTCTCGTCGCGCAAGCTCCTGGAAATCGACCTGCGTCGTGCGATCGAATCCGACGGCCTGACGCTATTGTATCAGCCGCTGGTGAACGCCAGCGGCGAACGGATGATCGGCGTCGAAGCGCTCTGCCGCTGGACGCATCCGGTGCGCGGCGCGATCCCGCCGAGCGAATTCATTCCGGTCGCGGAGCATAGCGGTCTGATCGTCGAACTCGGCGAATGGGTGCTGCGCCGCGCCTGTCTCGACGCCCGCGACTTCGGCGACGTGTCGGTCGCCGTCAACGTCTCGCCGCTCCAGTTCCGCCGCGCCGATTTCGTGTCGATGGTCGAACGTGTGCTCAGCGAAACGCAACTCGATCCCGGCCGGCTCGAACTGGAGCTGACCGAGAGCACGCTGCTCGGCAATTTCGATCTGGCGGAAACGGCCATGCGCCGGCTCAAGACGATCGGCGTGCGGCTCGCGCTCGACGATTTCGGCACCGGCTATTCGAGCTTGCAATATCTGCGCAACTTCCCGTTCGACAAGCTCAAGATCGACCGCAGCTTTGTCGACAGCATCGAAAAGACCGCCGATGCCGCCGCGATCGTCCATGCGATCGTCGGCCTCGGCCGCGGCCTCGGCATGAAGGTCACCGCGGAAGGCGTCGAAACCGCCGACCAGCATCTGTTCCTGCGCGCCGCCGGTGTGCACATCATGCAGGGCTATCGGTTCGGCCGCGCCGTGCCGGCCGCTGACATTTCCGCCCGCCTCGCCCGGCCGGACCTCTATCGGCTCAGCGCGCCGGAAACAGCGCTCGCCAGCTAATCCATCTATCGACGCTGACTTTACCCGCTTGCGCCGGGCGACAAGGTGATATTCCCTTGCCGCGCGAGAGCATGACCCCGAACTGTTTTCGGAAAAGATCGTGCTTTAGGAAAAGGGGGACGGCATGGCGAAATTCGCGGTGGTGACCGGCGCAGGTACAGGCGTTGGCAAGGCGGTGGCGCTCGCTTTGGCGCAGGCCGGATACAGCATCGCGCTCGCCGGACGCCGCAGGGAACTCCTCGAGGAAACCGCCGCCGCCGTACAAAGCGTGGGCACGCAGGCGTTGGTGGTGCCGACCGACGTGGCAAGCCGTGATTCAATCCTGGCCTTGTTCGAGACGGTGCGTTCGACTTTCGGCCGGCTCGACGTCCTGTTCAACAATGCCGGGATCGGCGCGCCGGCGGTGCCGCTCGAAGACTTGCCGTTCGAGACCTGGCAGCAGGTGGTCGCGACCAACCTGACCGGCATGTTCGTGTGCACGCAGGAAGCGATCAAGATCATGAAGGCGCAGTCGCCGCGCGGCGGACGCATCATCAATAACGGCTCGATCTCGGCGCATGCGCCGCGTCCATTCTCGGTGGCCTATACGGCGACCAAACATGCGGTGACAGGCCTGACCAAATCGACCTCGCTCGACTGCCGCGGCTACGACATCTGCTGCAGCCAGATCGACATCGGCAACGCGGCCACGCCGCTGACCGACCGCATGGTGCAAGGCGACGGCGTGTTGCAGCCGGACGGGCGCAAGATGATAGAACCGCGCATGAACGCCGACGATGTCGGCCGCGCAGTCGTCTATATTGCCGGACTGCCGCTCGACACCAATGTCCTGTTCATGACGGTGATGGCCAACACCATGCCGTTCGTCGGGCGGGGCTAGCGCACAGTCCCCAAAACCTTGCCCTCCGGTTTGCCCCGAGGGCCGGCTTCCTCAGTGCAGCCGGAACACGCCATCGACCGCGCGCAGCTCGGCCGGCTGGATCAGCCGCGAATGCGCAACCCGGACCGAGAATAACGGGCCGTCGAGCTTCGCCTGCCAGAAGGACAGGAATTTCTGCAGTTCGGGGAATTTTGGAAACAGGTCGTATTCCTGCCAGACGTAACTCTGCAGCAGCGACTTGTGGTCGGGCAACCGGTAGAGAATCTCAGCCGTGGTCAGCCCGTATCCTTGAATTTGCTTGGCAAAACCTGACGAAACCATTCCAGCCCTCCGTTAGACTCGGACACAAAGCTTCTGGTCTCCAGCCTTGCTATTGCAAGCCTAAAAGATAAAGAAACTGTTTAAAATCAAAGCTTTAGCAGCATCATATCGACGCTGCTAACAACCGCTTCTCCGAATAAGCAACGGAGCATCCCGTCGCCGGTTCCAGTCGATCTTTTCAGCTCGATTGGAACCGGCCGGCATTAACCCATTGACGAAATTGTTGGCACTCAAGCCAAGTGAGTGCTAAAAAACTTTCAGACAGGCCTTGCGGCCTTCTCAGCCACCACCCATCTGGTTCCCATCGGGCCAGCAGCGGGTTGGCTCGATAAACAAAATTCCAATTGGATCAGTCTCTTAGGAGGACACCATGAAGTTCCGTCCGCTTCACGACCGTGTTGTCGTCAAGCGCATCGATGCCGAGGAACGTACCGCTGGCGGCATCATCATTCCCGATAGCGCCAAGGAAAAGCCCTCGCAGGGCGAAGTCATCGCCGTCGGCCCCGGTGGCCGCGATGAAGCTGGCAAGCTTACCCCCATCGACGTCAAGGTCGGCGACCGCGTCCTGTTCGGCAAGTGGTCGGGCACCGAAGTGAAGATCGATGGCGAAGATCTCCTGATCATGAAGGAGTCCGACATCATGGGCGTGCTCGAAGGCAGCGCGTCGAAGAAGAAGGCGGCCTAAGCCCCTCCCTCATCATTTATAGGAAGACACAGTTATGGCATCCAAAGACGTCAAATTCGGCGTTGACGCGCGCGATCGCATGCTGCGCGGCGTCGATACCCTCGCCAACGCGGTGAAGGTCACTCTCGGCCCCAAGGGCCGCAACGTCGTCCTCGACAAATCGTTCGGCGCTCCCCGCATCACCAAGGACGGCGTCACCGTCGCCAAAGAGATCGAGCTTGAGGACAAGTTCGAGAACATGGGCGCGCAGATGGTGCGCGAAGTTGCCTCGAAGTCGTCCGACTTCGCCGGCGACGGCACCACCACCGCCACCGTTCTGGCTCAGGCCATCGTCAAGGAAGGCGCCAAGTCGGTTGCCGCCGGCATGAACCCGATGGACTTGAAGCGCGGCATCGACCTCGCTGTCGAGGCGATCGTCGACCACCTCAAGGCCAATTCCAAGAAGGTCACCTCGAACGAGGAAGTGGCGCAGGTCGGCACCATCTCGGCGAACGGCGACAAGGAAATCGGCGACTACCTCGCCAAGGCCATGCAGAAGGTCGGCAACGAGGGCGTCATCACGGTTGAAGAAGCCAAGTCGCTCGAGACCGAACTCGATGTCGTCGAGGGCATGCAGTTCGACCGCGGCTACATCTCGCCGTACTTCGTCACCAACGCCGAGAAGATGCGCGTTGAGTTCGACGACGCCTACATCCTGATCTACGAAAAGAAGCTGTCGGGTCTGCAGGAGCTCCTGCCGCTGCTCGAAGCCGTCGTCCAGACCGGCAAGCCGCTCGTCATCATCGCTGAAGACGTGGAAGGCGAAGCCCTGGCGACCCTCGTGGTCAACAAGCTGCGCGGCGGCCTGAAGGTCGCGGCGGTGAAGGCTCCGGGCTTCGGCGACCGCCGCAAGGCCATGCTGCAGGACATCGCGATCCTGACCGGCGGCCAGGCGATCTCGGAAGACCTCGGCATCAAGCTCGAAGGCGTGACCCTGCAGATGCTCGGCCGCTCGAAGAAGGTGATGATCGAGAAGGAGAACACCACGATCGTCAACGGCGCCGGCAAGAAGGCCGACATCGAAGCGCGCGTGGCGCAGATCAAGGCGCAGATCGAGGAAACCACCTCGGACTACGACCGTGAGAAGCTCCAGGAGCGTCTTGCCAAGCTCGCGGGCGGCGTCGCAGTGATCCGCGTCGGCGGCGCGACCGAAGTCGAGGTGAAGGAGCGCAAGGATCGCGTCGACGACGCGATGCACGCGACCCGCGCTGCGGTAGAAGAAGGCATCGTTCCGGGCGGCGGCGTTGCGCTGCTGCGCGCGTCCGAGGCCCTCAAGAAGGTCCGTACCCAGAACGACGACCAGAAGACCGGCGTCGAGATCGTGCGTCGCGCGATCCAGGCTCCGTGCCGCCAGATCGCCAGCAACGCTGGTGAGGACGGTTCGGTCATCGTCGGCAAGATCCTCGAGAAGGACCAGTACTCCTACGGCTTCGACGCCCAGTCCGGTGAGTATGTGAACATGCTCGCCAAGGGCATCATCGATCCGACCAAGGTGGTCCGTTCGGCGATCCAGAATGCGGCGTCCGTCGCCGGCCTGCTCATCACCACCGAAGCGATGGTGGCCGAGCTGCCGAAGAAGGGTGGCGCGGCTGCTCCGGCGATGCCGGGTGGCGGCATGGGCGGCATGGACTTCTAAGTCCAAGCGCTCTTTGCGAAACGGAAAGGCCCGGAGCAATCCGGGCCTTTTTGCTTTTGAGAGATTAGTGAACCACCACCGGCGCGGCTGGAGCCGGACGGCGAAGCAGGCCCCACAGGTCGGTGGCGGTCTTCAACGCGACCAGCAGCACCAGCAGCGCGAGCTTGTTGTTGAACGTCGTCACCAGGATCGCGCCGAAGATAATGGTCAGATGCATGATGATGATGCGCCCATAGGGCGCCATCATGATAGGTCCGGTCTCGACGTCACGCGTGTTCAAAGTGCCGCGCCACACCGCCCGCAGCCACGGGATCAGCACATAGACGACGAATGCGGTCGCGTGGCTGACGAACAGTCCGGCGACTGCAAACCATAGTCCCTTGCTGGCGATCGTTTCGCGCACGAACCCGGGGATGCGTGAAAATCCCGCGGCCTGTTCAGCGCTGAACAGCATGATCAGGAAGATCAGATGGCCGGCCATGAAGCCGCCGAAATGGACGATGAAGAAAGGCACCAGCAGCAGTGCCATCGGCCCGGTGACCAGCGCGATATTGAGGATGGCGAAGAAGCCGATGATACCGGTCTCGAGCCAGTAGACCATGATCAGGCTGATAAGGTCCCAGCCGAGCGCGACCACGCCGTAAAGCGGCAGCAGATTGGCGATCAGCAGCGCGATCACGGACGGCGTCCGCAGCAAGGCGCGGGCCAGCGAGGTGGTCCGATCCTGCCGGATGGTCGTCTCGGTGCTCGCCATTCAGTCCCTTGTCACACGCCGGCCTCGGACCGAAGCCTTATAGCGCGATCTAGGCCGCCCGCTCCAGCCAGCGCGCCATCGCCGCCTGCTGTTCGCGCGAGACCTCATGCGCCGCTTCGGCGATCAGCTTCGCCAGCGTCGTCTTGCCGAGCGCATCGAGATAGACCTTCTCCGCCGCCCACATGGCGCGCGCGATGCCGCACGGAGCGGTGTAGCAGCGCTTCGGCTGGCCGCTCGGACCGCGCCTGCGGATTTCCTGGCAGCGGAAGCAAGGCCCCGGCCCTTCGATCGCCGTCACGATATCGCGCAACGTGATCTTCTCCGGCGCGCGCGCCAGCCGGTATCCGCCGTTGCGGCCCGGCAAGGCCTCGACCACGCCGTGCTGCGACAGCGCCTGCAGATGCTTGGCGAGATAGGCCCTCGGCACCTCGAAGAATTCCGCCAGCGCACCGGCGCCGAGTGTGTGCTTCGGCGGCAATGCAGCCAGCACGGTGCAGCAATGCACCGACCACTCCACACCTTCCGACAATCGCATCTTGACCGCCCCGGCTTAATTTCGGATATTTTATATCCGTATTTAATCGACGAGTCTTTGGCAAGGAGTAAAACCATGTCGCAGCGCTACAGCCTCAAGGATGTCGCCCCCGAGGGCTACAAGGCGTTCGGCCCGCTTTACGACTACATCCACAAATCCGGGCTCGACCGCGCGCTGATCGACCTGGTGTTCCTGCGCGTGTCGCAGATCAACGGCTGCGCCTATTGCGTCGACCTGCATTGGCGCGATGCGCTCGAAGCCGGCGACGATGCGCGCAAGCTCAACAGCGTCGTCACCTGGCATGAAGCGCCGTTCTTCACGCCGCGCGAGCGCGCCGCGCTCGCCTGGACCGAAAGCCTGACTAATATCGCCGCCACCGGCGCGCCGGACGCGGACTACGCTGCGGTCAAGGCTGAGTTTTCCGACAAAGAAGTCGCCGATCTCACAATCGTCATCGCGCTGATGAACGCGATGAACCGGATCGGCATCAGTTCCCGCCTCGCGCCGCCGCAACAGGTCGCGGCGTAATCGGTGCGCACGACAGAACGACCACGGTCAAGTGGGCGCGCTTACATCCGGCGTCACCCATTTGGTTTCCGTGGCCGCGTCGGCGAAGACCGGATAAGCTCCTCTGTCCTCGCCACTTGCGCGAGGAATAGCCGGAGCATGTGACAGGGTCATGACAGGTAAATCAGCCGGCAGGACAACCGGTAAAGCCGGACGAATCTATTGCGGCATTGGCGGCTGGACCTTCGAGCCGTGGCGCGGCGTGTTTTATCCGAAAGGCCTGCCACATGCGCAGGAGCTGCGGTACGCGGCGGAGCGGCTTACCTCCATCGAGGTCAACGGCACCTTCTATTCCACCATGAAGCCCGCGACCTATGCCAAATGGGCGAGCGAGGTGCCGGACGGTTTCGTGTTCTCGCTCAAGGGTCCGCGCTACGCGGTCAACCGTCGCGAGTTGAGCGGCGCCGGCGATTCCATCAAGCGCTTCATCGAGTCCGGCATCTCCGGGCTGGGCAAGAAGCTCGGTCCGCTGCTCTGGCAATTCGCGCCGACCAAGAAATTCGACGAAGCCGACTTCGGCGGTTTCCTCGATCTGTTACCGGAGAAAGCCGACGGCCTCGCGCTGCGCCATGTGGCCGAGGTGCGGCACGAGAGCTTCTGCACGCCGGCGTTCCTCACGCTATTGCGCGAGCGCGGCATTCCCGTGGTTTTCTCGGAGCACGCCACCTATCCGGCGATCGCCGACATCACCGGCGATTTCGTCTACGCCCGGTTGCAAAAGGGAAAAGACGACATCAAGACCGGCTACGAACCGAAGGCGCTTGATGCCTGGGCCAAGCGTGCCGCCACCTGGGCGAAAGGCGGCGCACCTGCCGATCTGCCGCGCGTCGAACCAAAGTCCAAGGCGACGGAGACACCGCGCGATGTATTCCTGTACGTGATCCACGAGGGCAAGGTGCGCGCACCAGCCGCGGCCATGGCCTTGATCGAACGGGTGTGAGATGGCCGTACGCAAGTCCAAGGTAAAAATCAAAACGAAAGCCACGTCGGAAGCGAAGGCGAAGCGGCCGGCCGCCAAAGCCCGTAAGGCGCTCAAAGCCGCTTCCGCCAAAGGCACGCGCTCCACAGACAAACCAGCCGCGCTCTGCACCATCGGTTACGAGAAGGCACTGCCGGGGGCGGTGATCGGCGAACTGACACGCGCCGGGGTCAAGCTGGTGGTCGATGTACGCGCGGTCGCTGCGTCACGTCGGCCCGGCTTTTCCAAAAAACAACTGGCGGCGGGGCTCGACGAGGCCGGGATCGGGTACCTGCATCTGCAGCCGCTCGGCACGCCGGAGGCCGGCCGCGAAGCGGCGCGGGCCGGCAAGATCGACGCGCTGATCCGCATCTACGACCGGCATCTGCAGACAAAGACGGCGCAGGAGTCGCTCGGCGAGCTCGCCGGTCTGGTCAAGGCGCGCAAACCGCTGCTCGCGTTGCTGTGTTATTGCCGCAATCCGAATACCTGCCATCGCAGCCGCATCGTCGCCGCGCTCGAAGAGAGAATGCCGCTCGCGGTCGACGATCTGGTGCCGCCGCCGGCGTGATCGTTAAGCCAGCGTGGCGGTCATATAGCGCGCGTCGTCGCCGTAACTGCCGAGCGCGCGCTGCATCTCCGGGTCGTCGGCGACGATGAAGCCGAGCTGCGACCAGAACGGCACCGAGTTGTTGACGGCCACCAGCGCCGCGCGGTTAATTCCCTCGCCGCGCGCCTGATCCAGCAGATCGCGCACCACCTGCGACGCCGCGCCGGTACCTTGCTGCGCCGGCAACACCGAGAGGTCATGAATGTAATAGACATCCGCCACCGGCAGCGCCCGCAACAGACTATTGAGCTTCGGCGGCGCACCGCGCCACGGATGGCTCAGGACATAACCTTGCGGCGCCCCTGCGTCACCGATCAGGAGGCGGCAGCCGGCCGGATAGAGCGCGATGCGCTCCGCGAATACCGCGTCATCTTCCGGAAACGATGGATGCACGACACGCGCGATGGCCGAGACCGACGCCACATCGTCGGCCTGCATCCCGCGCCAGAACCACGACAATGACGTCATTCCGCCGGCTGCGCCGCGCCATGCCGCGTCTCGATCGCCAGCACCAGAGTGGCGAATCCGAGCACGGCCGCAAGCAGCACGCCGGTGACGCCGGCGATGGTCCACAGCACCAGATCGAAACCTCCGCGCGCGTGAAGGAGGGCGATGATCTGCACCGCGACGCCGGACGAGATGAAGGTCAGGAAATAGCGCACCGCATAGACCCGCCCGCGCCACGCATCGGCGGTGTAGCGGGCGATGACGATATCGCCCGTGGTCACCTGCCCGTAGATGCCGGCCATGCAGAATGCCAGCCCCGCTACCAGCATCAGCCCCGTTGTCGACGCGGCCCAGACGATGCCGATCACCTGCATGGCGACGACGATGACGAACACCACGGCCGGCAGGATCTTCTCGACGACCCGTCCGACCGCCAATTGGCCGAGCGCGCCGCACAGGAACACCAGGGTTGCGACGCCGCCGACAGCGGCGAGCGAGGTGCCGTCGGCTAGCCGCTCGTCGACGATCTTCGGCAGCGCGATCAGGATCGTGTTGAAGGTCAGGCCACCGCAAATCGAGATGATGATGTAGAGACCGAACATGACGACGGCGTTGTTGCCTGTCACCGGCACCTGCGCCGTCGCCTTGCGCTTCTGGCCGTGCGAGCGTTCGTCGGGAACGGCGAAGCAATAAATAACGCCGGTGATCAGACACAGCAGGCCCGGCACCGCGAAGGCGAAACGCCAGCCGAACCACGATGCCAGCACGCCGGTGACGCCGGCAGCGAGCGCGACACCGACATTGCCGCACACGCCGTTGAAGGCGAGCGTTCGCCCCCGCGCCTGCGAAATCTCGATCAGCAAGGCCATACCGACCGGGTGATAGATCGCCGCGCAGATGCCGAGCGCAAACAGCGCAACCGCCAGCATCATCAAGGTCGGCGCCAGCGCCGCGGCGCAGAGCGATATGCCACATCCAAGATAGAACGCGATCATGATGTCGCGCCGACTGACGCGGTCGGCGAGCCAGCCGAACGGCAGTGCGAACACGCCGAAGGCGACGAACGAGGCGGTCGAGAGCGCGATCAGTTCGGAATAGCTGCGGCCGTAGATGTCCTGCAGGCCGATCACTACGGTCGGGTAGATCAGCAGCACATAATGATCGATCGCATGCGCCCAGTTGAGGAAGCCGATATGCCGGCGCTTGATCCCGGTGGCGGCCGGAATGGCCTCGGTCGCGGACAAGCTCATGACTCTTTCTCCGGCTGCGGCGGATCGCTGACGCAGGCTGCCCTGCGAGTCGTGTTGACTATATCTTTTGCCATTTTACGATGTTCAGCCGATTTTCGTCGTATTCGGGCCAACCACGAACTGGCGGCCAATGGCGCACCCTGATACCACTCCCGTCTATCGCCAGATCATGGATGACGCCCCGCGGCCGGTGGCGGCGAAGGCGATCTCGGAGGCGGACGGGCATGTCATCCCGCTGCATGTCCACAAACGCGGCCAGCTTCTCCATGCCATCAGCGGCGTGATGCGGGTGGAAACGCCGTCTTCTGTCTGGATTCTGCCGCCGGCCCGCGCCCTGTGGATGCCGCCGGAGCACGCGCATCAGGTGACCATGCGCGGCCGCGTCGAGATGCGCACACTCTACATCGACCCGGCGTTCTGCGGCCCCCTGCCGATGCAGCCGGTGCTGGTGGAAATCTCCGGCCTGCTGCGCGAACTGATCCTGGCCGCGCTCGACGAGCCGGTCGACTATCGTGACAACGAGCGTGGCGGCATCGTCGCGCGGCTGATTTTGACCGAACTCCAACGGCTCGACCGTCGCTCGCACGACATTCCGATGCCGCACGACGAGCGCGCACTGCGGGTCGCGCGGGCCTTGCTCGAGCAATCGCGGATCGATCTTGACCTCGACGGCTGGGCCGAGCGCGCCGGCGCCAGCCGCCGCACGCTGGCGCGGCTATTCCGCGCGCAGACCGGCCTCAGCTTTGCCGAATGGCGGGCGCGGCTGCGTGCCGTCGATGGCCTGGCGCGGCTCGGCAGCGGCGCCTCGGTGGCCGATGCCGCGGCGGCAGTAGGCTATGCCAGCCCGAGCGCGTTCACCGCGATGATGCGCCGCGAGTTCGGCGAGACGCCGCGCAGCCTGCATGCGCGCCGCCGCGCGGCATCCGGCAACCCGTAGACACGCCGACCGCCCTTCGCTTTACTTGCGGTTGTATCCGGCTGTCTGCCGGAAGGGGCTGGGGAGCCTCGCGTGCGTGGGACGAGTGTGGGTGCGGCCATCGCTCTCGCGATGGTCGTCGCAATCAGTAGCGTCAGCGTGACGGCTGCCGCCGATGCTGACGGCGACGCCAACCGGCTTTTGCTGTTTTCCGGCGCGGACCTCTGGCGCAACGGCAACTTCGCGCATGCCGGTTTCTACTGGTCGCCGCAGGGCGTGGATGGAGACGGCCTCACATTTAAGGCGCTGCTGTCGGAAGGCACCTACCGCTATCGCTCCGGCGCACTGAACGGCCAACGGGTGTTGGGCCGCATGCTCGGCGCGCAAATCCTGCCGGGTTGGCGGTTTAGTCGCGGGCCGGTCGATGTCAAAGCCTTCGTCGGCGTCGATATCCGCGATGTTCGCCTGTTTCCCGACGATCCCGGCGCGCGGCTGAAAGGCACGCAGGTGGGCATGCACACCGGGGTCGAGGTCTGGTATCAGCCGACACCCGAGACCATGGCGGCGCTCAACGCCAATGTGTCCACCGTCGGCCGCCAGTTTTTCGTGCAGGCCATGGCCGGATGGCGCCTCTTCGATGCGTTCTATCTCGGCCCGGAGCTGACGGCGTTCTCATCCTACGACTACCGGCAATGGCGCGTCGGGATGCATGTCACCGCTCTGCATTGGCTCGAACTGGAATGGTCCGGTGCGCTCGGACTGGCGCGCGATAGCGACCAGGTCTCCGGCCTCTATGGTCGCGTCGGCATACTGAAACGGTACTGAGAACGAGATCTCAATCCAGCGTGCGGCGAAACCGCGTCACCGCGATCAGCATCGCCACCAAAGTGAGCACCAGCATCGCTGCCGTATCGTAGCGCAGATCGTCGAGCGTCGAGCCTTTCAGCATGATCGCGCGGACGATGCGGATGAAATGCGTCAGTGGAAATGCTTCCGATATCCACTGCGCCCACACCGGCATTCCGGCATAAGGAAACATGAAGCCCGACAGCAGCAGATTGGGCAGGAAGTACATCATCGCCATCTGCACGGCCTGCAACTGGTTCTGCGCCACCGTGGAGAAGGTGTAGCCTGTGGCGAGATTGGCAGCGATGAACAGCGTCGTCAGCACCGCGAGCAGAACCGGATCGCCGACGATAGGCACCGCGAACAACAGCACGCCGGCGCCGATGATCAACCCCGCCTGGAAGATGCCGATCAGCACATAGGGCGCGATCTTGCCGAGCATGATCTCGATCGGCGTGATCGGCATCGCGAGCAGGCTCTCCATGGTGCCGCGCTCGCTCTCGCGCGTCACCGACAGCGCGGTGAAGATCAGCATGGTCATGGTCAGGATCGTGCCGAGCAGACCCGGCACGATGTTGAGCTGCGTCGACGCCGCCGGATTGTAGCGCGCGTGGGCGCGGATCTCGAACGGCGTCTGGGCAATGTCGGGAATGAGGCGATCGTTGCGCAGCGCTGTCTGCACCACCGTGCCGAGCGAACTCATGGCCGAGCCGGCCGCGACCGGATCGGTGGCGTCAGCCGCTACCAGCAGCGCCGGCCGGTCGCCACGGCGCACCGCACGCTCGAAATTCGCGGGGATTTCTACGGCGAACAGCACCTGTCCTGACGCCAACAGATGATCCATCTCGTCCGCGGTGCGCGGCAGATGCGTCACCTTGAAATAGCGGGTGTTCTGCAAGGCGGCGATGATCGAGCGGCCGACATCGCTCTGCTCCTGCACCAAGACGGCCGTCGGCAGATAGCGCGGCGTTGTATTGATAGCGTAGCCGAACAGCACGAGTTGCATCAGCGGCACGGTGACCATGGTGGCGAGCGTGATGCGGTCGCGGCGGAGCTGCAGGAATTCCTTGCGCACCATGGCGCCGACCCGCCGCCAGAACCCGCCGGCCGGCATTTTCATGGGAAGGCCCGCTTCATTTGAAATTGTCCCGCGAGCGCGACATCAGGTCGATGAACACGTCCTCCAATGACGGCTCGGCACGCGTCCAGGTCCAGTGACCTTCGTCGCGATGCATGGCGATGGCGCGCTCCAGCCCGGCTGCGTCGCGGCTGGACACATGCAGGCTGTTGCCGAACGGCGCGACCATCAATGTCTTGTCCTCGCTCAACGCGTCGGACAGCCGTGAGAGCCCCTCACCGCTCACGGTATAGGTGGAGAGGCCCGCCTGCGCGATGACCTCGTCGACGGTCCCATGCGTCAGCAATTCACCATAGGCGATGTAAGCGATCTCGTGGCAGCGCTCCGCTTCGTCCATGTAATGGGTCGAGACCAGTACGGTGAGCCCTTCATCGGCGAGGGCGTGGATCTCGTTCCAGAATTCGCGGCGCGCTTTCGGATCAACGCCGGCGGTCGGCTCGTCGAGCAGCAGCAGTTGCGGCCCGGGCAGCGTACAGGCGCCAAGCGCGAGGCGCTGCTTCCACCCGCCCGACAGCGAACCCGCGATCTGATCACCACGGCCGTCGAGACCAAGCCGCTTGATCATGTCGCGCGCGGCCCCGCGCGGATCGGGCAGCCCATAGAGCCGGCCGACGAATTCGAGATTCTCGCGAACCGAGAGATCCTGATAGAGACTGAACCGCTGCGTCATATAGCCGACATGCAACTTGATCTTGTCGGATTCCGTGAGAATGTCGTAACCAAGGCAGGTGCCGCTGCCGGAATCCGGCGTCAGCAGGCCGCACAGCATACGGATCGTCGTGGTCTTGCCCGAGCCGTTCGGCCCGAGGAAGCCGTAGATCGACCCGCGACGCACCTGCATCGACAGATCGCGCACGACAGTACGACCGTCGAAAGACTTGGTCAGGCCGTGCACGTCGATCGCGATGTCCGGCGTCGCCTCCGCGGCATCCGCCATCCGTTTCGCCACGGCATCTGTCGGCGCGGTCATTTCTTCGTCCCGTCCGATGTATCGCGCGGCAGCATCACGCTGACGGGCTGGCCCACGCGGAATTTCTCCGGCGCATCCGGCCGCGCTTCGACCATGTAGACGAGCTTCGCGCGCTCCTCGAGGCTGTAGATCACCGGCGGCGTATATTCCGCGCTCTGCGCGATGAAGCTGACGCGCGCCGTAAGGTCGTCAGCGCAGCCGTCGCAGCTCACCGTCACGGCGTCGCCGTGCTTGATCTGCGTGAGCTGCGTCTCGGCAACAAAGAACCGAATCTTGAGATTGCGCGGCGGGAGCAAAGACACCACCGGGCGCCCGGCCGGGACCGTCTCCCCGGGCCGATAATAGACCTGTTGGATCGTACCGCTGTCCGGGCTCAGGGCGCGGCGGCGCGTTAGCCGCGTGCGCGCGGAATTGACCCGCGCCTCAGCGGTGCGCAGCGCCGCTTCCGCATCCTCCAGCGCCTTCTGCGTGCCGACCGATTGCGCGGCCAGCGCCTTCGCCCGGTCGTAGGCCTGCTTCATGTTGACAAGATTGGCCTCGGCCTGGGCGAGATCGGCCTGCTGCAGATCGGGATCGACCGCGAACAGCAGCGCGCCTTTTTCCACACGGTCGCCCTGCGTCACCGCGAGTTGTTCGACCCGCCCCGCCTCATCGGGGCTGACGAAGATCAACTCGGCTTCGACCCAGCCCTGCACCGTCGGATCGGCCTCGCGACTGCATCCGGCAAGGGCAAGCCCGGCCGCCATGACGAGGAAAGCGTGTCGCATGAACGTCATTGCCGGCTGCCGCGCTGCGGTCCCTGCCCGAGGATGAGATCGACATGCGCGCGCATCAGCGCCCGCACATCGAGTGGAGCGAAACGGTCGAACAGACCGTTCCAGACGATGGCAACGACGCCCGGCGCCGCCAGCAATTGCGGAAAGCGCGCCAGCGCGTCGTCGGCGATCTCGCCGCGGCGATGCGCGCGGCGCAGCAGGTCACCAAGCGTCTCCATCACCGGCCCGAGCACTTCGCGATAATAAAATTCGGCGAGCTTCGGAAAGCGCGTGCCCTCGCCGATCATCAGCCGGATCACATCCTTGCGCGGCGTCGCGAACACCTCGTCGACGAACACATCGATCAGCCGTTCGGCCAGCACGCGAACCGGGATATCGGCATCACGCAGATGCTGGAGCGTGCCGACCACCGGCACCAGTCGGGTGCGGATCAATTCCGCGAACAAGGTCTCCTTGTCGCGGAAGTAGAGATAGATCGTGCCCTTGGCGATGCCGGCACGACGGGCGACATCGTCGAGCCGCGCGGCGGAAAACCCGCGCTCGGAAAATTCGGCGAGCGCCGCCTCGAGGATCGTCGCACGACGTTCGGCCTGCCTGCTTTCCTGCGCCGGCACGGCACGGCGGGGCGCGGTGACGCGGGAGGCGGTTCGATCCTTGACGCGGGCCTTTGCAGCACGCTCGGACTGCGGACGGCGGGATGCCATCGGTCCACCTTCAAAATGACTGACTGGTCAGTCATTTTACGACGCAGGGCGCGTTTTGCAAGAGGCGCAGGGTGGCCATCCCCGACAGACCAAAAAAACTCTGGAAAATCGGTGGATTGGGCGCGCGTGCCGCCATCGCAACGTCAAGTAGCGGCTCGACCGAGGTCTATCCGCGGTTCAGCCGCGCGCGTCGCAGATGAAGGTGCGGATCACGCAATCCTTGCCGCCGTCCTTATAGCAAGCCTTCAGCGCGCCGTTCTGGGCGCCGCCAAGGCGCGCGCTGCGGCCCCAGCCATTGGCGGCACAGGGATCGACGATGTCGACGGCCAGTGCCGCGCAGGCGCGCGACAGGTCTGTGACCACGCGGCACTCCGCACCCTGGCATTGCGACAGTGCGGAGGTCCGCGCCTGCGTCGCACTCGGGAAATCGAACGCCTGTCCATAAGCGCCGCAGCGACCGACCGCGAGCGCGCCGGCGGCATTCGCGGTCGAGACCGCAACCGCCATCAGCGTCATGATCGCCAGCATCAGCGAGCTCGCGACCAGCGCGCGCATCCAAGTGGAAGCCGTATCCATCATCCCCCGCCCTCCCCCTTGAGAGCTTGAGGTGGAGTTGGGGCTGAGTCGGGTTAGCGATCAAGCGAGGAAGTTCGCGCGCGGATATTGACGCAATGCGCGACTCGGAATCCGCGCATCAACATCAAGAATCAGCGTCAGGCGCGTTCAATATGCGCCTTAACAGATCGTAAAGCATCCGGCGTATCGACGTCGACCAGCGCGCCGTTGCCTGTCACCGGCACCTCCGCCACCGCCTCGGCATTGCCGCGGATCAGGTTGCGTGCGCCGATGTCGCCGTCGATTTTCATCAGGTCGGCAAAGAAACGCCGCGCCCACAACACCGGATTGCCGCGCTGCCCGTCTTGCGTCGGCACGACAACGAGCGCGCCGCTTTCAGGATCGAACGCGCCGATCAATCGATCGATCAGCGCCGTGTCGACCTGCGGCATGTCGGCAAGGCACACCACCGCGCCATCGGCCTCGGCGGGCAACGCCGCAATGCCGGTGCGCAACGATGTGCCGAGTCCCTGCGCATAATCGGCATTGCGCGTGAACCGCACCGGCAACCCTGCCAGCGCCGTCTCGATCTGTTCGTGCTGATGGCCGGTGACGACGATCACCGGCGAAGCCTGCGACGCGAGCAACTGTTCGGCCGCGATCCGCACCAGCGGTTTGCCGCCAATCTCCGCCATCAGCTTGTTGGCGTCGCCCATACGGGTCGAGCGCCCGGCGGCGAGCAGCACGCCGGCAATGCGCCGCCCCGCTTCCGGGCCGTCCTTGCGCGGCTGCGGCCGCGTGACGATTTCCATCAGCAGGCCGCCGACGCCCATGCCGGTGATGTCCTCGCGCCCGACCGGCAGGCCGGCGAGCAGCCGCATCAACACCCAGTCGAAGCCGTTCTCCTTCGGCGAGCGCGCACAGCCCGGCGCGCCGAGCACGGGCTTGCCGCGCGTATGGCCGATCAGCAGCAGATTGCCGGGATCGACCGGCATGCCGAAATGTTCGATGGTGCCGCCGATGGCTTCGAGCGCCGCCGGGATGACGTCGCGCCGATCGGCGATCGCCGATGCGCCGAACACGATGACGAATTCGGCGCCATCGGTGAGCACCTCCTCGATGGCGCGCGCCAGCTTCTCTTGATCGTGCGGCACGCGCCGCTCCGAGACGACACGCGCGCCGGCCGGCGCGATGCGATCGCCAAGCACCTTGAGCGTCTTGTCGACGACCTTGGGAGAGAGCCCGGGCAGGATCGTCGACACCACGCCGATCTTGCGCACCACATAGGGTGCGACGCGCACCAGCGGCTTCGCCCGTTCGGCCGCGGCGAGCGCTGCGTCGCGGCCGCTCTCGGGCATGGCAAACGGTATGATCTTCACCGTGGCGACCATCTCCCCTTCGACCACCGGCTTGAAGGCCGGAAGCGTCGCGAACGTCACCGCCTCGTCGGCGCGGTTGAGCGCGTCGATGGCCTCCTTGTCGACCACCAGCACGCCGGCCGTGTCCGCGAACAGATTGCAGCGGCCGGTAAAGGCGCGATCCACTCGCACGCCGGGTCCGATCGCCGCGGCCGCGATCTGCGCAGCGGCAAGATCCTCCGCCACATCGCCCGGCTCGATACGCACGACGACGATCTCACGCACGCCGGCTTCCTCCAGCGCGGCGATCTCGCGCGCGCCGATCAAGGTGCCCTTCTTGAGCACCAGCGCCCCTTGGCGGATCGAGTGGACGGCAGTACCGCCGAGCGCATCGCGCGGCGAAACGGGACCGAACTTCATGTCTCGTCCCTCCGCCGCAGCGTCGCGGTGATCTGACCCAGAATCGCGACCGCAATCTCCGGCGGCGATACCGCATCGATATCGAGCCCGATCGGCGCATGGATGCGCGCGATCGCCGCATCGTCGAAGCCGTTCTGCTTCAGCCGGTCGACCCGTTTCGCGTGCGTCTTTCGCGAGCCGAGCGCGCCGATATAGAAGCAGTCGCGCTCCAGCGCATGTTTCAGTGCCGGATCGTCGATCTTCGGATCATGCGTCAGCGCGACGAACGCCGTGTAGCGATCAACGCCGAGTGGTGGCAGAGCCACGTCCGGCCATTCGGCGACCACCTTGACGTCGGGAAACCGCTCCGGCGAGGCAAAAGCCGTGCGCGGATCGACCACCGTGACGTCGTAGCCAAGCATCTTCGCCATCGGCGCCAGCGCCTGACTGATATGCACCGCGCCGGTGATGACGAGCTTCGCCGACGGAACGTGTACGGTGACGAACACCTCGCCTTCCGGCGTTTCTTCCATCCCGCTCTTGCCGAGACGCAGACGCTTCTGCAGCACCTCCTTCAGAGGATCCTTCGCAACGTCCGTCGCCTTGACGACGCGCTGCGCGCCGCTCTTGATATCGGTGACGACCAGGACAGCGCGCCGCGCGGCGCGTTCCGCATTGACCGTCTGTAATTCCGCGAGCTTCACTTAATCCACCTTCTCGACATAGACACGGATGCGACCGCCGCACGACAGCCCGACATTCCAGGCGGTCTCGTCGGCGACGCCGAATTCCAGCAGGCGCGGCTTGCCGTTCTCGATCACGTCCATCGCCTCGGTGACCACGGCGCCCTCGACGCATCCGCCGGATACCGAACCGAGGAAATTGCCCTCCTCGTCGATCACCAGGTTCGATCCGGTCGGGCGCGGCGCCGAGCCCCACGTCTCGACCACCGTGGCCAAAGCCACGCCGCGGCCGGCCTTGCGCCAGTCCTCCGCCGCCTTGAGGATGTCCTCGTCTCGCGCCAGCATGGTGGTATCCATCATCGCCTCCAAAAGTCCCATCGGCCCATCGCTGGACCGTTCCGGTTCACGGTGTCGGGCACAGAGGCGGCAACCGCGATCTACGCTACCCGTAGCATCGCTTTCCGGTCGCCGTCGCCTGATCCTTTCGCCAGCGCGCGGATCAGGTCGTGCATGGACTCCAAGTTATGGATTGGCCGCAATTCGTCAACATGGCTCAGGATGGTGCGCACCCCCCGCGCACGCGGCTGGAAACCCTCATAGCGCAGCAGCGGGTTGAGCCAGATGAGGCGGCGGCAGGACCGGTGCAGCCGGTCGATCTCGAAGGCCAGCGTGTCGTCGCCGTCGCGCTCCAGCCCGTCGGTGATCAGCAGCACCACCGCGCCCTGGGTGAGCACCCGGCGCGCCCACTCCTTGTTGAACTCGTGCAGCGATGTGGCGATCCGCGTGCCGCCCGACCAGTCCGTCACATGCGACGAACAGGCGGCCAGCGCTTCGTCGGGATCCTTGTACCGCAGCGCGCGGCTGACATTGGTGAGCCGCGTGCCGAACAGGAAGGTGTGCACACGCTTGCGCGCATCCGTCACCGCATGCAGGAAATGCAGGAACAGGCGGGTGTACTGGCTCATCGAGCCGGAAATATCGAGCAGCGCGACGATCGGCGGCGCCTTCGTGCGCTCGCCGAGATATTTGAGATCGATCAGCGCCCCGCCCGCTTTCATGCTGGCGCGAACGGTGCGGCGCAGATCGATCAGCCGGCCACGCCGGCTCGGGCCCAGACGCCGTGTCTTGACCTCGTCGAGCGGCAGACGCATGCGCGCGATCGCGGCGCGCGCCGCGGCGATCTCGGCCGCGGTCATCTGCGCGAAGTCCTTTTTCGACGAAACCTCGCGATCCGACACCGTCAGCCGCGCATCGATCTCGACCTCGGATTTGTCCTGCGCCTCGCGCTGCTGCGGCCCCAGCGCATCCTGGATGCGCTGCATGCCCGGCGGCGGCTTCTCCGCCTCGTTGATCTTCTGCTCCGGCAGCATCGCCGCGATCAGCTTGTCGAGAAACGCACGCTTGCGAAAGAAAATGCGGAATGCCTGATCGAACAGGATCGAATGCTCATGCCGCTTCACGAACACCGCATGCAGCGTCCAGTAGAAATCCTGCCGCTTGCCGACCCGCACCACATGCACCGCCTCGATGGCGTCGAGCACCGCGCGCGGTCCGACCGGCACGCCGGCGGCGCGCAGCGCGCGGGCGAAATAGACGATGTTGTCGGCAAGACGGCCCTTGCCTTCATCCACCCCGTTCGCCGGAGATGGGCTGGCAACCGTTTTGTCACGCTCGTTCACAACGAGGTCCTTACTCCGCCGCGCGCAGATCCGATTTGATCCCGTCGAGCAATTCCTTGATCTTGCTCTGATCGACGCGAGCGATGTCGTCCTGATATTTGAGCAGCGTGCCGAGCGTGTCGGACACCATCGCCGGATCGAGCGCGATGGCATCGAGTTCGTTCAGCGCCGTCGCCCAGTCGAGCGTTTCGGCAACGCCGGGCGCCTTGAAAACGTCTTCCTTCCGCAGCGCCTGCACGAACGCAACCACCTGCTCCGATAATTTCTTGCCGATGCCGGGCAGCCGCGTGCGCAGGATATTCAGTTCGCGCTCGGCGCTCGGATAGCCGACCCAGTGATAGAGACAGCGGCGCTTGAGCGCGTCATGCACCTCGCGGGTGCGGTTCGACGTGATGATGACGATCGGCGGATGCGCCGCCTTGACCGTGCCAAGCTCGGGGATCGTCACCTGGAAATCCGCCAGCACTTCCAGCAGGAATGCCTCGAAGGCCTCGTCGGTGCGGTCGAGCTCATCGATGAGCAGCACCGGGGCGCCAGCGGGGTCCGGCTCCAGCGCCTGCAGCAGCGGTCGCTTGATCAGAAAACGCTCGGAGAACACGTCGCTCTCCAGCCGCGCGCGATCGGTGTCGCCGCCGGCTTCGCCGAGCCGGATCGCGATCATCTGCGCCGCATAATTCCATTCATAGACCGCGGCGGCGACGTCGAGGCCCTCGTAACATTGCAGGCGGATCAGGCGGCGCCCGAGCGTGTGCGACAGCACCTTGGCGATCTCGGTCTTGCCGACGCCGGCCTCGCCCTCGAGGAACAGCGGCTTGCCCATGCGCAGCGACAGGAACAGCACGGTGGCGAGCGCGCGATCGGCGACATAGCCGCCGGCGGTCAGCAGCGTCAGCGTCTCGTCGATGGAGGTGGGAACAGGCAATTTTGTCATCGCGGGCAGTCTATCCTAAAACCCAGCATATCGCATTGAGTCAGTGCATTTTTCAGGGATCAGCCATGACGCAGGACGGGCCCGGGATCAATCCGACAATCGATGCCCGGGTGCGGATCGGCCATGTCCACCTCAAGGTCGCCGATCTGGAGCGCTCGCTGGCCTTCTACCGCGATATTCTGGGGTTCACCGTGACCCGCGAGCGCGCGGGGGCCGTGTTCATGTCCGCCGGCGGCTATCATCACCATCTCGCGATCAACACCTGGCAGAGCGCCGGCGCCGAGCCGCCCCCGCCCGGCTGCACGGGGCTTTATCACGTGGCGATCCTCTATCCGACGCGCCGCCTGCTCGCCGATGCCTTGCAACGGCTGATCGCGGCGCGCATTCCGCTCGACGGCGCGAGCGATCACGGCGTCAGCGAAGCGCTCTATCTGCGCGATCCCGACGAGAACGGCGTCGAGCTTTATCGCGATCGGCCGCAGGATGAATGGGAGCACGCGCCGAACGGACACATTGTCATGGGCTCGAAGCCGCTCGATCTGCGCAATCTGCTCGCCGAACTCGAGCAGCCGGCGACATAAATCACACACGCGCCGTGCGATAACGAGTCATCAACTTTGATCGCAGTCCCGCCGCGCGAGATTGCGATAGTTTGCCGCACAAGGGTTGTCTGCGCGCGCAGCGCCGATATGGAGTGCCTTCAGTTCAATTCGGGACCGGGGAGCGTTTTTTCATGACTCGTTTTGTTTCCGTGGCTGCGGCGGCAGCCGTGTTGTTGAGCACCGCCGCGGCGACCGCGGCAGACCTGCCGCGCAAAGCGCCGATGCAGCCGGTCGCCGCGGCGGTCCCGTTCACCTGGACCGGCGTCTATGTCGGCGGCCACATCGGCTATGGCTGGGCCAATTCGCGCTGGACGGATCTCACCAGCGGCGAAAGCGTCAGTGTTCGCAACAACGGCGTGCTCGGCGGCGGCCAGATCGGCTTCAACTACCAGATCGGCTCGTGGGTGCTTGGCCTCGAAGCCGACTACACCGCGTCAGGCATCAAGGGCGCATCGTCGGTCGTCATCGATCCGACCGACGGCGACCGTTCGACGCTGAATCCGCATCTGCGCTGGACCTCGCTGGTGACCGGACGGCTCGGCTACGCGTTTGATCGCTATCTCGCTTACGTGAAGGGCGGCATCGCGTTCGGCGACATCCGCTACAGCTTCAGCAACCTGACCACCGGCCAGTCTGGCAGCAATACCATCCGCCGTACCGGATGGACGCTTGGTGGCGGTGTCGAAGCGGCGCTCGACCGCAACTGGTCGCTGCGGCTCGAATACGACTATGTCCAGTTCGGCAGCAAGACCACGGCGCTGCCGGACGAAGACGGCGGCATCCAGCCGGTCAACAGCCGCCATCAATCGCATCAGCTGCGCCTCGGCGTGAACTACCGCTTCGGCGCCTGAGACGAACGCATCCGCCAAAGGCAAAAAGGCTCCGCGACAGCGGAGCCTTTTTGCTTTCGTCACGCGCGCCGTAGAGACAGGGCCAGCAGCGGCGCGAACAGCATCACCGCCAAGCCAACAGGCATGGCCCCACCCTGCCTCACGTCGAAATCGGCAGCGATGCGTTCCCAGCTCAACCCAGCCAGAGAGCCGAGCGTGAGATCGAAACCCACGGTCAGAACGACCCACAGCAAGCCCACGGCGAGCGCATTCGCCGCCGTTCCGGGATGAATGCGGCGGATGGTCAGCAGCGCGACCGCAAGAATGATGGCACTGCCGATCACCGCGCCCACCTGACGGGCGGCGAGATCGTCGCCAGCAATCAGGCGGCGCACGATGCCGTTGGCGCTTTCGAGAACGATGATCAGGACCCAGACGGCAAGCGCTCTGGCGTACATGAGACGCCTCCCGCTGGATCAATTTTTTACGGGAACGAAGACCGGGCGCTCAGTCGCCGTCCTCACCCTTCGCATTGGCCTTGTCGAGCGCGCGGCGCGCCAGCACCCCGACCAGATGCGCGCGATAATCCGCGCCTGCATGGATATCGCTGTTCATGCCCGCCGCCGGGATCGTCATGCCTTCGAGGGACTTCGCGGCAAACCGCTTCTTCAACGCCTCCTCGAACGACTTGACGCGGAACACGCCGTTGGCGCCAGCGCCTGTCACCGCAACGCGGATATCCGACGAGCGCTTTGACACGAACACGCCGACCAGCGCGAAGCCCGAGGCCGGATGCTTGAACTTCTCGTAGCCGGCCTTCTTCGCGAGCGGGAACTGGATCTTGACGATGATCTCGTTCTCCTCGAGCGCGGTCGAAAACATGCCGGTGAAGAAATCGTCCGCCGCGATCTTGCGCTTGTTGGTGACGATGGTGGCGCCGAGGCCGAGGCAGGCGGCCGGATAGTCGGCGTTGGGATCGTTGTTGGCGATCGAGCCGCCGATGGTGCCGCGGTTGCGCACCTGCGGATCGCCGATCGAGCCCGGCACGCCGGCCAGCGCCGGCATCGCTTCGCGCAAGATCGGCGAATTGGCGACGTCGGCATGGCGCGTCATCGCGCCGATGGTGACGGAGCGTCCGCTGATCTCGACACCGGCGATACCTTCGACCTTGTTGAGATCGACGATCACGCTCGGCGCGGCGAGCCGCTGCTTCATCACCGGGATCAGCGAATGACCGCCCGCCAGGAGCTTGGCCTCCGGATGCTTGGCCAGCAGGTTGGCCGCCTGCCGCACGGTGGTCGGGCGGTGATAGGTGAAAGCGTACATCGGTGTCTCCTTGTTCGTCCGTGTCCCGTCAGGCGGCCTTGCGCTGCGACGCGCGCTGCAAGGCATGCCAGACGGCATTGGGGGTGGCCGGCATCGCGATATCCTCGCTGCCGATGGCGTCGGTGATGGCGTTGATCACGGCAGCCGGTGCGGCGATCGCGCCGGCCTCGCCGCAACCGCGGATGCCGAGCGGATTTGACGGGCAGCGCGTCTCCGTGGTGTCGACCTTGAACGACGGCAGATCGTGCGCGCGCGGCATCGCATAGTCCATGAACGAGCCGCTGACGAGCTGGCCCTGTTCGTCATAGACCACGCCTTCCAGCAGCGCCTGGCCGACGCCCTGGGCGATGCCGCCATGCACCTGGCCTTCGACGATCATCGGATTGATGATCACGCCGAAATCATCGACCGCGGTCCAGCCGACGATCTCCGCCTTGCCGGTGTCGGGATCAATCTCGACCTCGCAGATATGGCAGCCGGCCGGGAACGTGAAATTGGTGGGATCGTAGAACGCCCCCTCCTTCAAGCCCGGCTCAAGTTCGGCGCCGGTGAATTTGTGGGCGATATAGGCGTTGAGCGCGACCTCGCCCCATGCCGCGGATTTGTCGGTGCCGGCGACAGTGAACTTGCCGTCCTTGAACTCGATGTCGCCTTCGGCGGCTTCCATCATGAAGGCGGCAACCTTCTTCGCCTTGGCCTCAACCTTCTCCAGCGCCTTGACGATCGCCGACATGCCGCCCGCGCCGGAGCGCGAGCCATAGGTGCCCATGCCGAACTGGACCTTGTCGGTATCGCCATGGACGATACTGACGGAGTCCATCGGAATGCCGAGCCGGTCGGCGACCAGTTGCGCGAACGTCGTCTCGTGGCCCTGACCATGGCTGTGCGAGCCGGTGAGCACCTCGACGCTGCCGGTCGGGTTGACGCGCACCTCCGCGCTCTCCCACAGGCCGACGCCGGCGCCGAGCGAGCCGACCGCCTGCGACGGAGCAATGCCGCACGCCTCGATATAGTTGGAATAGCCGAGGCCGCGCAGCTTGCCGTGGCGCGCGCTCTCGCGCTTGCGCTTGGCAAAGCCCTTCACATCGGCGATCTCCATCGCCTTCTTCAGCGACGCGAGATAATCGCCGGAATCGTAATTCATGATCACCGGCGTCTGATGCGGGAACGTGCGCACGAAATTGCGCTTGCGCAGCTCCGGCGGCTCGATCCCCATCTCGCGCGCGCCGACTTCCATCAGCCGCTCGACCACGAAAGTCGCTTCCGGCCGCCCGGCGCCGCGATAGGCGTCGACCGGCACGGTGTTCGTATAGACCGCCGCCACCTCGCAATAGATCTGCGGGATCGCGTACTGGCCGGACAGCAGCGTCGCATAAAGATAGGTCGGCACCGAGGACGAGAAGGTCGACATGTAAGCGCCGAGATTGGCGGTGGTCTTGACCCGCAGGCCGAGCACCTTGCCCTCGCCGTCGAACGCCATCTCCGCGTGCGTGACGTGATCGCGGCCATGCGCGTCGGTCACGAAGGCTTCGGAGCGGTCGCCCGTCCACTTCACCGGCCGGCCGGTGCGGCGCGCCGCCCAGAGACACACCACCTCTTCCGGATAGATGAAGATCTTCGAGCCGAAGCCGCCGCCGACATCCGGCGCGATGACGCGCAGCTTGTTCTCCGGCGCCATGCCGACGAAGGCTGAGATGACGAGCCGCGCCACATGCGGATTCTGCGACGTATTCCACAGCGTCAGGTGTTCGGTGCCGGAATCGTATTCCGCGAGCGCGGCGCGCGGCTCCATCGGATTGGGCGACAGCCGGTTGTTGACGAGATCGATCTTGGTAACGTGCTTGGCGTCGGCAAAGGCGGCATCCACCGCCTTGGCGTCGCCGAGATGCCAGTCGTAGATCAGATTGTTCGGAATATCCGAATGGATCTGCGCCGCGCTTTTATCGCGCGCCTTGCGCGGATCGACCACCGCCGGCAAAACCTCGTAGTCGACCTTCACCGCTTCGGCGGCGTCGCGCGCTTCCGCCGAACTCTCGGCGATCACCACCGCGACCGCGTCGCCGACGTGATTGACCTTGCTCGCGGCCAGCGCCGGGTGCGCCGCCATCTTCATCGGCGAGCCGTCCTTGGAATGGATCATCCAGCCGCAGATCAGATTGCCGATCTTGTCATTCGCGAGTTGCGCACCGGTGAGCACGGCGACGACACCGGGCATCGCCTCGGCGGCCTTGGTGTCGATGCTTTTGATTTTGGCGTGCGCGTGCGGCGAACGAACGAACACCGCGCGGGTCTCGCCGGGACGATAGACGTCGTCGGTATATTGACCCTTGCCGGTGATGAAGCGGAGATCTTCCTTGCGGCGCACGGGAGCGCCGATGCCGGTTGCTGTCATTGCTCGTCTCCCACCCCTCGGTGTGCTCGCCCGCGGTCAGCGCTGACGGCGCAGCCGCGTTTCTCGTTCTGTCAGTCGTCGAACCGATATGTCGCTCTCTCCTCGCCGCCTGTGGCGGAGTGTTCCTGGCCGGATCGGCTATTTCGCCATCGCCTTCGCGCCGGCGGCGATCGCCTTGACGATGTTGTGGTAGCCCGTGCAGCGGCACAGATTGCCGTCCAGCTCCTCGCGGATCGTATGGTCGTCGAGCTCATGACCCTTGCGGCGCACGATATCGAGCGCCGACATGATCATGCCCGGCGTGCAATAGCCGCACTGCAGGCCGTGATGTTCGCGGAACGCTTCCTGCATCGGATGCAGCGGCTCGCCCGCCGCGGACAGCCCTTCGATGGTCCTCACCTCGGCGCCGTCGAGCTGCCACGCGAAGATCGTGCAGGACTTCGTCGCCACGCCGTTCACATGAACGACGCAGGCACCGCACTGTGACGTGTCGCAGCCGACATGCGTGCCGGTGAGGCGGAGCGTTTCCCGCAGATACTGCACCAGCAGGGTTCGCGGCTCGATCTTGCCGGAGACCGGCTTTCCGTTGACGGTCATCGACACGGTGCTGGCCATGGTCCGTTTCCTCCCAATCCGACGCAATCTGCTCGATTCGGCCCCCATCAAAAATTTGAGGGCGGGTTCCTGACGAAATCTCGCCGATTTTGCTGAATGCAGCTTGGAACCGGTCTCAACTTGGACCGCAGGAGCCCTGCGGGTCAAGTGTCGCAGGGGTCCGCCACAGCGTTACCAAGATTTCACGGAACTCTAACGCGGGATGGGCCTTACCTCTGAAAGGGATTGCCCTCGGGGATCACAAGCACTGAAAGGATATGTCGATGTTGCGTTCCAAATGGATGGCCGGTGCTGTTGCGCTTGCTCTGGTCGGCACGACCACGCTGGCGGCCGTCACGCCCGCTGACGCCCAGTGGCGCGGGCGGCATGGCGGCGGCTGGCATCACCGTCACGGCGGTGGCGGCGGCGGTGCCGTGCTCGGCGGCCTCGCAGCCGGCGCCCTGCTCGGCGGTGCGATCGCCGCGAGCCGGCCTGGCTACGGATACGGCTACGGCCCCGGATATTATGCCCCTCCGCCGGCCTATTACGGGCCGCCTCCGGGCGACGATGTTGCCTACTGTATGAACCGGTTCAAATCCTACGATCCGGCCTCGGGCACCTATCTGGGCTATGACGGTTACCGGCACCCCTGCCCGTAAGCAGAGGTCCATCACACAACAAAACGCCCCGCAAATGCGGGGCGTTTTCATTTCAGGGTGTGCCGGCCTGACGTCAGGCGACAACCGCCTTGGCAAAGTTGGCGAAGAAATCGTCGGCTACTTTCTTGGCCGCACCGTTCACCAGCCGCTGGCCGAGTTGCGCCAGCTTGCCGCCGATCTGCGCGTCCACGTCGTATTTCAGCAGCGTGCCGCCCTCTTGTTCTTCCAGCTTCACGGTGGCTCCGCCCTTGGCGAAGCCGGCGACGCCGCCCGAGCCTTCGCCGGAAATGCGATAGCCGTTCGGCGGGTCGAGGTCGGTGAGATCGACCTTCCCTTTGAAGCGCGCCTTCACCGGGCCGATCTTGATCGACGCGGTCGCCTCGAACGAGGTGTCGGAAGTCTTGTTGAGCTCCTCGCAGCCCGGGATGCACGCCTTCAGGGTTTCCGCATCATTGAGCTTCTGCCACACCACTTCCTTGGTCGCGGGAAGCAGATACTCACCGTTCATCGTCATAGCCATCAGGCACTACTCCTTGGGCGTCACGCAGTCGTTGATGGGCCGCACGACTACCCCGTCGACGAGCGGCATGCAATCCGGTGGGAAATCCTGCCGCAACCGGACATTCCGCGCTGCAACCTGATCGAGAAAGGCGTCGAGGTGACGCATCGCGCCGGTCGGCAGGTCATGCAGCACCATCAGCGTCCAGGGTTGCGTATCAATCTGCGCCAGCGCCCGCTCGACCCAGCCGTCCGGGTCCTTCCAGTCGCCAGGGATCGCATTCCAGAGCACGCAGCTCATCCGCTGCGCTTCGAGAAAGGCGATATCGCGTGGCCGAAACAGATGCGGACCGAGCGCGCCGCCGCCGCCCTGCGGACGGAACAGCCGGTGCGGATGCGCGAGCGCGCCGATCTCGGCCTGGGTGCGGCCGATCTCCTGCTCCGCGAGGGTAGCACCGTCGCGCGTGCCGAGCGGACCGGAGTGGGTCCAGGTGTGATTGCCGATCCAGTGGCCGGCCGCGTGTGCCGCCGCCGCGAGAGCGTGACCGCCGGGGGCTGCCAGCCGTTCGCCGACGACAAAGAAGGTCGCACGGATGCCGCGCCGCGCCAGCACGTCGAGCACCAGCGGCGTCGTCTCGGGATCCGGGCCGTTGTCGAACGTCAGGGTGAGGTCAGTCATCGCCGCCTATCCATCCGATCCACGCCGACGATGCAAGCGCTTGTGATGCAATGCGCCTCTGCATCGCGATGCATTTGCCGCAACACGCTTGGCCGGTCCATAGTGTGCCCATGGCCGGTTCGCTGTCTCCCACGCCCATGCTCGCTCCCCTCACCTCCAGCGCCGCGATGCGCGCGGTGGTCGATGACCGCGCGCGGCTGCAGCACATGCTCGATGTGGAAGCCGCGCTGGCGTGGGCCGAAGCCGATGTGGGATTGATCCCCACCGCCGCGGCCGAACGGATCGCGCCGTTCTGCCGCGCCGAGAAATTCGATCCCGAAGCGATCGGCGCGGCCTCGGTGAAATCGGGCAATCTCGCGATCCCGCTGGTGCGCATGCTCACCGATGCCGTGAAAGCGCAAGACGCGGACGCCGCCGGCTTCGTGCATTGGGGCGCAACCAGCCAGGACATCATCGACACCGCGCTGGTGCTCGATTTGCGCGACGGACTTGCCGCGCTCGATGCCGATCTCGCGCGCGCCATCGCCGCCTTCGCCACGCTGGCGGAGCGCCATCGCCACACCGATACGGTCGCGCGCACCTGGTTGCAGCATGCGCTGCCGATGCCGTTCGGACTGAAACTCGCCGGCTACGCCGCCGCCCTGCAACGCAGCCGCGAGCGTCTTGTCCGCGCCGGGCGCGACGGTCTCGTGCTGCAATTCGGCGGTGCCGCCGGCACCCTCGCCGCACTCAACGACAAGGGCCTCGCGGTCGCGGAGAAACTCGCAGCGCGGCTATCGCTGCCGCTGCCGGAGGCGCCGTGGCACAGCCACCGCGACCGGCTGGCGGAAATCGCCGCCGCGCTCGGCATCCTCGCCGCGACCTGCGGCAAGATCGCGCGCGACGTGTCGCTGCTGATGCAGACCGAAGTGGCGGAGGCGTTCGAGCCTGCCGGCGCCGGCCGTGGCGGCTCGTCCACCATGCCGCACAAGCGCAACCCGGTCGCGGCCGCCTCGGCGCTCACCTGCGCGGCGATGGCGCCGAACCTCGTCGCGACCATCATCGCCGGCGGCGTGCAGGAGCACGAACGAGCGCTCGGCGGCTGGCAGATGGAATGGCCGACCTTCCCGGCGCTGCTGCTGGCGACCTCGGGCGCGCTCGCCGGGATCGTCGATATCGCCGAAGGGATGGAGGTCGATGCCGCGCGCATGCGCGCCGATCTCGACATCACCCACGGCCTGATCATGTCGGAAGCGGTGAGCTTCGCGCTCGCGAAGAAGATCGGCAAGCAGGCAGCGCATCATCAGATGGAAAGTGCCGGCAAGACCGCGGCGCGCGAGCATCGCCATCTGCGCGACGTGCTGCTCGAGACCGCGGAGGTAACGGCGATCGTGCCCGCGGATGAAATCCGCCGCCTGTTCGATCCCGCCGCCTACCAGGGCGTCTCGCAGCAACTGATCGACCGGCTGATCGCGGCAGCGCAGCCGAAACCCTGATCGAATCTATCATCATTACAGCCAAACGACGGAAGGATACGCCATGCCCAACACCGCGACCATGATCGCAGCCGATGACGGCGCCAAGCTGAACGTTCAGGTCGACGGCCGCGAAGGCGCGCCGGTGCTGATGTTCTCCAACTCGCTCGGCACCAATCTTCATATGTGGGACGAGCAGACAGCGGCGCTCGGCGACCGTTTCCGCATCATCCGCTACGATCGCCGCGGGCACGGCAAGTCGGACGCGCCGAAGGGCCCCTACACGATGGAGCGCCTCGGCCTCGACGTCCTGTCGATCCTCAATGCATTGAAGATCGACAAGATCAACTGGTGCGGATTGTCGATGGGCGGCATGGTCGGCCAGTGGCTCGGCGTCAACGCACCGCAGCGGATCAACAAGCTGATCCTGTCGAACACCAGCGCCTGCTATGTGGATAAGGCGCCCTGGAACGACCGCATCAAGACCGTGCGCGAAAAGGGCCTCGCCTCGATGGTCGACGGCAACATGCTGCGCTGGTTCACGCCGGGCTTCGTCGCCAGCGCGCCGCAGGCCATCGCCAAGATGAAGGAGATGTTCGTCGCGACGCCGCCGGAGGGCTACATCGCCTGCTGCGAGGCGATCCGCGACATGGATTTCCGCGACAGCAACCCGAAGATCAGCGTCCCGACTCTGGTGATCGTCGGCGCGCACGATCCGGCGACGACGCCGGCGGTCGGCGAAGCGCTGTGCAAGTCCATTCCCGGCGCGCAGATGGTGACGCTCGACGCCTCGCACATCTCCAATGTCGAGCAGCCCAGGGCCTATACCGACGCCGTCGTCAAATTCATCGGCTGACGGAGAGGATGGCGATGGACGAGAAGGATCGTTTCGACAAGGGTATGGCGCGGCGTCGGCAGGTGCTCGGCAATGCCTGGGTGGACCGCGCCAACGCCAACAAGACGCCGCTGACCGCGGAGTTTCAGGACTTCATCACCCGCTATGCGTGGGGTGAAGTCTGGACCCGCCCGCATTTCGACGAGCGCACGCGCCGCGTCCTGGTGATCGGCACGATGATCGCGCTCGACAAATGGGACGAGTTCAAGATGCATGTGCGCGCCGCCCTCACCGAGGGCGGCTTCAGCACCGACGACATCCGCGAGATCGTGCAGCAGCAGGCGATCTATTGCGGCGTGCCGGCGGCGAACCATGCGTTCAAGCTGGCCGCCGAGATCGTCGCCGAACTCGACAAGGCAAAAAACAAATCCGGCTGAACGTCAGCCGGATTTCAGATTTTCAAGGTCTGGCGTATTTGGCGTCAACCCGGCGCCTATCCTTCAGCGCCATGGCGCGTACCAGCCCTCGCCCGCTTTCGTCGTAACGGCGGCCGCCGGCGAAGGCTCAACCACCACCACATCCCGCTCCGTCATTTCCATGACGCTGGCGTCAGCCACACGCGCAACGTCCTTCTCCTGCTCGTTGCGCTCGATCGCGACCATGGCCGCGGCAAGGCTGGCGATCACCAGATTCATCGTGCAGGAGCGGATCAGCGTCGCATCATGCTGCCAGATCGCCGGCGCGACTGTGACGATGCTGACGATGACGACGAGGAACAGCGCCATCTCCAGAACGTCCATGTCCGGCTTGCCGGAACGCCAGCAGCGCGCGCGGTCGAGAAGATGCACGCAGAACACGCCCGCCACCGCGAATTTGACGATCCCGTAACCGGCAGCAAGCTGCAGCAGGCCGTACGGCCCAAAGCCGAGCCAGCGTCCAACCCAGTAGACCACCTGCGAATGCCACGCCGCTTCGAGGCCATAGGCCGGCGACGTCAGGATGCGGAGCGCATCGAATCCCCAGAACAACGCGAAATAGAGCGCGATCGACAGAAGCGATGCCGTAACCAGACCCCGATAACGCATGCTGTTCTCCCTTGCGGAGTATCATGCATAATCACGTCGCATTGCCGGTTCAAAAGATACCGATGCTTTACCTTACCGGTTAAGCGTGACGCGGTGGATAAACACGTCTGCCGGACCTGTTACCCACACCACCACAGAAAAAGGGCCCCGCCGGATGGCGGAGCCCATTTCCTCGACCGTGCGCGTTAGCGCTGCGGCTGCTGCTGGCCGGGCTTGTCCTGCTGGCCGGACTGCTGCTGCTGACCCGGCTTCTGGCCACCGCCCTGCTGCTGCTGGCCCGGCTTCTGGCCGCCCTGCTGCTGCTGGCCCGGATTCTGGTTCTGGTTCTCGTTCTGTTGGCTCATCGAACACTCCATGGTTCTGAGGATTAGCCGAGACCAACGGACTGGGGCACTCCGCCGTTCCCTCGGAACCGCCGATCCCGCCGGATTTAAATTATTGCAGCTGTGTCGCGTTGCCGCATTCCCGCCATCCTGTTAAGGATTCGCGGGGACCGACGAACGCAGCTGAGGGGCGGCGTGGAATATTTCGTCCAGCAACTCATCAATGGCGTCACGCTCGGATCGATCTACGGGCTGATCGCGCTCGGCTATACGATGGTGTACGGCATCATCGGCATGATCAACTTCGCGCACGGCGACATCTTCATGGTCGGCGCGTTTCTCGCCTTAATCGCCTTCGTCGTGCTGATGTCGCTCGGCGTCACCGCCATCCCGCTCGCATTGCTGCTGGTCCTGGTGATCGCCATGGCGCTGACGGCGCTCTACGGCTGGGCTGTCGAGCGCGTCGCGTATCGGCCGCTGCGCCATTCGTTCCGGCTTGCGCCGCTGATCTCGGCGATCGGGATGTCGATCGTCCTCCAGAACTTCGTCCAGGTCGCCCAGGGCGCGCGCGTGAAGCCGCTGCCCCCGCTGATAGAAGGCGGCATCACGCTGCTCGACAACGGTACGTTCCGTGTCGAACTCTCCTATGTGCAGATGCTGATCGTCGTCACCACTGTCGCGCTGATGGCGGTGTTCACCTGGCTGATCACCCGGACAAGGCTCGGCCGCGACATGCGCGCCTGCGAGCAGGACATGCGCATGACCTCGCTGCTCGGCGTCAATGTCGACCGCACCATCTCGCTGACCTTCGTGTTCGGCGCGGCGCTCGCGGCCGTCGCCGGCGTCATGTATCTGCTCTATTACGGCGTCGTCGATTTCTACATGGGCTTCGTCGCCGGCGTGAAAGCGTTCACCGCGGCCGTGCTCGGCGGCATCGGTTCGCTGCCCGGCGCGATGCTCGGCGGGCTGCTGATCGGCCTGATCGAGACATTCTGGTCCGCCTACTTCTCGATCGAATACAAGGACGTCGCCGCCTTCTCGATCCTCGTCATCGTCCTCATCTTCCTGCCGACCGGCATTCTCGGTCGGCCGGAGGTGGAGAAAGTTTGACGTGACCGACGCGGCCGCGCCTTCTCCTCCCCGGTTCGCGTTCGGTACAGCGCTCAAGAGCGCCACGCTTTCGGCGCTGGTCGCGCTCGGGCTGGTCGGGCTGATGATCGGCATCCGCACCGAAACCGGACCGAGCGGTGCCCTTGTCTATTGGACGCGGTTCAACGACGTGGCGCTGCTGGTCGCCGCCGTGTTCGTCGGACGCTTTCTGCGCGTGCTGGCGTTCGGCGACGGACCGATCCGGCTGCAACGGTTCATTCCCGGCAGCAACACCTTCACCATGCCCGCACGGGCCAGCGGGTTCGGCCGCTGGATCGGCTGGTTGCTACTCGGCTTCGTTCTGGTCGCGCCAATCCTGTTCTTCGAGAACCGCTATGCGCTCGACCTCGGCATCCTCGTGCTTACTTATGTGATGCTGGGATGGGGCCTGAACATCGTCGTAGGCCTCGCCGGCCTGCTCGATCTCGGCTATGTCGCGTTCTACGCGGTCGGCGCCTACTCCTATGCGCTGCTGGCGCAGAACTTCGAGCTGTCGTTCTGGGTCTGCCTGCCGCTCGCCGGCATCCTCGCCGCGTTCTGGGGCATCATCCTCGGCTTCCCGGTGCTGCGGCTGCGCGGCGATTATCTCGCCATCGTCACGCTGGCCTTCGGCGAGATCATCCGCATCGTGCTGCTGAACTGGCAGAACGTTACCGGCGGACCGAACGGCATTTCCTCGATCCCGCGCCCGTCGTTCTTCGGTATCCCGTTCAACAATGACGATAACGGCTTTGCCGCGGTGTTCGGCCTCGACTACAGCGCCACCCACCGCATCGTCTTCCTGTTCTATCTGATCCTGGCGCTCGCGCTTCTGACCAACTGGGTGACGCTGCGGCTGCGCCGGCTGCCGATCGGCCGCGCCTGGGAGGCGCTGCGCGAAGACGAGATCGCCTGCCGTTCGCTCGGCATCAACACCACCAACACCAAGCTCACCGCCTTCGCCATCGGCGCGATGTTCGGCGGTTTCGCCGGCGCGTTCTTCGCGACAAGGCAAGGCTTCATCAGCCCGGAATCGTTCTCGTTCGTGGAATCGGCGCTGATCCTCGCCATCGTCGTCCTCGGCGGCATGGGCTCGCAGCTCGGCGTCGCCATCGCCGCCGTCGTCACTATCGGCGGCTTCGAACTGTTCCGCGAATTCGCCGCCTACCGCATGCTGGTGTTCGGCGGCGCCATGGTGCTGATCATGGTCTGGCGGCCGCGCGGCCTGATCGGCACGCGCACGCCCTCCGTATTTCTGAAAACGCGCAAGGCGATTGCTGGCGCGCTGGTCGGGGAAGGACGCGGATGAGCGCAATCCTCACCGTCACCCATCTCTCGATGCGCTTCGGCGGCCTCGTCGCCGTCAACAATCTGTCGTTTGCAGCACAGCGCGGCGAGATCACCGCGCTGATCGGCCCGAACGGCGCCGGCAAGACCACCGTGTTCAATTGCGTCACCGGCTTTTACAAACCGACGTCCGGCATGCTCGAACTCAGCGGCCGTGACGGCAAGACGCATCTGCTCGAACGGCTGCCGGATTTCCGCATCGCGCGGGAGGCGCGCGTCGCCCGTACCTTCCAGAACATCCGTCTGTTTCCGGGCATGAGCCTCTTGGAAAATCTGATGGTGGCGCAGCACAACCCGCTGATGCGCGCCTCCGGCTTCACGGTGTTCGGATTGTTCGGCCTGCCATGGTATCGCCGCGCCGAGCGCGACGCGATCGATCGTGCGCACTACTGGCTCGAGCGTATCAACCTGATCGACCGCGCCGACGATCCGGCCGGGGAGCTTCCCTATGGCGCACAGCGGCGGCTCGAGATTGCGCGCGCCATGTGCACCGAGCCCGATCTGCTGTGCCTCGATGAACCCGCCGCCGGTCTCAATGCGCGCGAGAGCGCAGAGCTTGACGAGCTGCTGCTGTTCATCCGCAACGAGCACAAGACCTCGATCCTGTTGATCGAGCACGACATGTCGGTGGTGATGAAGATTTGCGATCACATCGTCGTGCTCGACTACGGCGTGAAGATCGCCGAAGGCCCGCCCGCTCACATCCGCAACGACGAGAAGGTGATCGCCGCTTATCTCGGCGTCGAGACCGACGAGATCGACGCCGTTGAAGCGGAGGTCGGGCTATGACCGCGCTCCTGGAATTCCGCCAGCTCGAAGCCGCCTACGGCCGCGTCGTGGCGCTCAAGGGCATCGACCTCGACGTCAACGCAGGCGAGATCGTCACGCTGATCGGCGCAAACGGCGCCGGCAAGTCCACGCTGATGATGACCATTTTCGGCTATCCGCGTCCGCGCGCCGGCACCATCCGTTTCGACGGCCGCGATATTACTGCGATGCCTGCGCACGAGATCGCCCGGCTGCACATCGCGCAGTCCCCGGAGGGTCGTCGCATCTTCGCGCGCATGACCGTGTTCGAAAACCTGCAGATGGGCGCCTCGATCGGCGATCCGCAGCATTTCGACGCGGACATCGAACGCATCTTCGCGCTGTTCCCGCGGCTGAAGGAGCGCATCCATCAGCGCGGCGGCACGCTGTCCGGCGGCGAACAACAGATGCTTGCCATCGGCCGAGCCTTGATGAGCCGCCCGCGCCTGCTGCTGCTGGACGAGCCATCGCTCGGTCTCGCACCGCTGCTGGCCAAGCAGATCTTCAAGGCGATCCGCACGCTCAACGAACAGGACGGCCTCTCGGTTTTCCTCGTCGAGCAGAATGCCTTTCACGCACTCAAGCTCGCGCATCGCGGCTATGTGATGGTCAACGGCAACATCACCCTGTCCGGCACCGGCGAGGAGTTGCTCAAGCGCCCCGAAGTGCGCGCCGCCTATCTCGAGGGAGGCCATTGATGGAGGGCCTCTACACCACCGAGACCTGGCCGCAGGTGGCGATGATCACCGTCATCATCGGCGGCGGTGCGGCGATCCTCGCCGGCCGCGCCATTGCCCAGACATGGCGACCGTACTGGCACGTGGTGATTTATATGCTGCTGCTCGGCGGCGCGGTGCGATTCGTGCACTTCGCGCTGTTCGAGGCCGAGTTGCTGTCGCTGCCGTCCTACCTTGTCGATACCCTGTTCCTGCTGTTGTGCGCTTCGGCCGCTTGGCGCATGACCCTCGCGGGGAAAATGGTGCGGCAATATGGCTGGATGTACGAGCGCACCGGGCTGTTCCAGTGGCGGGACCGGCCCATCAAGCCCGATCCTGCGCCGCAACCACCGGCCGGACCGTGACTTTGGCGCGATTTCTGAGACAATGCGGCTGATTTTCCCGGCGCCCGGCGGCGCCGAGCGCAATAAAACACGAGACACACAAGGGAGTGGCACGATGAACAGAATTCGCTTGGCGAGCCTGACGCTCGCAGCAGGCCTGGCGCTGACGGGCACCGCGCTGGCGCAGGAAACGAGCATCGGCGTGGTCGGCCCGATGACCGGGCAATACGCCAGCTTCGGCCAGCAGCTCAAGAACGGCGCCGAAATGGCGGTCGCGGATATCAACGCCGCGGGCGGTCTGCTCGGCAAGAAGCTCAAGCTCGAAGTCGGCGATGACGCCTGCGATCCGAAGCAGGCGCGCGCGGTGGCGGAAAAGATGGCCGGTCTCAAAGTGCCGTTCGTCGCCGGCCACTATTGCTCGTCGTCGTCGATCCCCGCTTCCGAGGTCTATAACGAAAGCAACATCGTTCAGATCACCCCGGCCTCGACCAACCCGACCTTTACCGAGCGCAAGATGTGGAACACATTCCGCGTCTGCGGCCGCGACGACCAGCAGGGCTCGGTCGCCGGCGCGTTCATCGCCAAGCAGTACAAGGGCAAGAACATCGCCATTCTTCAGGACAAGTCGACCTACGGCAAAGGCCTGGCCGACGAGATGAAGAAGGCGCTCAACAAAGCCGGCGTGAAGGAAAAGCTCTACGAGGCCTACACGCAGGGCGACAAGGACTTCAACGCGCTCGTCTCGAAGATGAAGGCCAACGCCATCGACGTCGTCTATGTCGGCGGCTACCACACCGAAGCCGGCCTCATTCTGCGGCAGATGCGCTCGCAGGGCCTCAATGCGCAGATGATCGCGGGCGACGCCATCGCCACCAACGAGTTCTGGTCGATTACCGGCGATGCCGGCAAGGGCATGATGTTCACCTTCGGCGCCGATCCGCGCACGCGGCCGACCGCCGCCGCAGTGGTGAAGCGCTTCAAGGACAAGGGCATCGATCCGGAAGGCTACACGCTCTACACCTACGCCGCGCTGCAGATCTGGGCCGAAGCCGTGAAAAAGGCCGGTACCACCGACGCCAAGAAGGTGGCGGCGGCGATCAAGGCCGGCAAGTGGGATACCGTGCTCGGCAGCATCGGTTATGACGCCAAGGGCGACATCACCGCGATCGACTATGTGTTCTACGCCTGGAAGGCGGACGGCACCTATTCGCAGATGGCCAGCAACTGACCAAGCCGCCGCGACAAAAAGCCCGCCCTCCGGGCGGGCTTTTTCTTTGGCAGGCCTGATGTGCTATCGCCGCAAAATTGACACCAGCTTGCGCGAGCGATCTCCTATGAAACTCATTGTTGCATCCGCCCTCGCCGCGGCGCTTATCGGCGCGGCTCCCGCCACCGCCCAGACCCGTGAACCGTCGCAGGCGATGATCCACGGCCAGAAGCTGCTCGACTGGTGCAATGCGCGCGAGCAGCACCGCCGCTTCTCCTGCGGCTATTATGTGATGGGCGCGATCGACATGCTGGTGAACGGCGAACTGCTGCAGGGCAAGAAGGACGGCCCTTACGCCGTGTGTCCGCCGGCCGGCAAGACGCCGGAAGAACTCGTCACGTTGGTCAAGCACTATATCGAGAGCCACAAGGACCAGCGCGACAAGCCGGGCTATGAGCTCGTCTATGCGGCGATGCGCGAAGCCTATCCCTGCAAGTAATCCTGGTCATTTGATCTTGGTCATTCCGGGGCGCGCATCGCGCGAACCCGGAATCCAGCTTCAATCGAGAATCATCGCATTTCTGGATTCCGGATCGCCGCTATCGCGGCGTCCGGGATGACCGGAGAAGCGCAAGCGTTACCCGATCCGCCCCAGCGCAGGAAACGCCTCCAGCAGCCAGTAACTGACATTGTTGATCGTACCGGTGAGAAACGCGATGCCGGTGATGATCAACAGCACGCCCATCACCTGCTCGACGCGATGCAGATGCGTGCGGAAGCGGGCGAGAAACGCTGCGAACGGCTGGATCGCGAACGCCGCGATCACGAACGGAATGCCGAGGCCGAGCGAATAGACCGCGAGCAGACTTGCGCCGCGCGTCACGGTCGATTCCGAGGCCGCCACCGCCAGGATCGCCGCGAGGATCGGGCCGATGCACGGCGTCCAGCCGAATGCGAAGGCTAGCCCCATCACATAGGCGCCCCACAGGCTCACCGGCTTCGACACCGCGACCCGCTTTTCCTGCATCAGGAAGGCAAGCCGCGTCACGCCGAGGAAATGCAGCCCCATGATGATGATGACGACGCCGGCGATGGTCGCGAGCGTGCCCGACCAGGCCCGGATCAGCCCGCCGATTGCCGTCGCGCTCGCGCCCAGCGCCACGAACACCGTGGTAAAGCCGAGCACGAAGCAGATCGACGCGATCACCGTATCCGTGCGCGCGCGGGCCACCGCCTCGCCGCCGGCCATGCGCTCAAGCGACGCACCGGCCAGATAGACGAGATAGGGCGGCACCAGCGGTAATACGCACGGGGAGAGGAAGCTGACGACGCCGGCAACAAGCGCGGCGAGGAAGGAGATATCGGCCATGGCAGCCTACTTGCACAGGCCCGCACGCGGACGCAAGCCGGGTAGCGGCAACGTCGCGCTGATGTGATATCCGGGTGAGCGGCGGCCTGCCGCCCTGAACGATAACCGGACGATCAGCGAGGACATCGTGCGCAATCTCATCACCGATGTGGACGGATTGACCGTCGGCCATGCCCATGACGCGGCGCTCGGCTCTGGCGTCACCGCAATCCTGTTCGACACGCCGGCCGTGGCCGGTGTCGACGTGCGCGGCGGCGGACCCGGCACGCGCGACACCGAATTGCTGCAGCCCGAGCGCACCGTCGATGCGGTCGATGCCATTGTGCTGTCGGGCGGCTCGGCGTTCGGCCTCGACGCACCGTCCGGCGTGCAGGCCTATATGCGCGAACAGGGCCGCGGCTTCCGCATCGGTCCGGCGACCGTGCCGATCGTACCCTCCGCGGTGCTGTTCGATCTGCTCGCCGGCGGCAACAAGAACTGGGGCCGCTACTCGCCCTATCGCGAACTCGGCTACGACGCCGCGCGCGCGGCGAGCCGCGACTGCGCGCTCGGCAGCGTCGGCGCAGGCCACGGGGCCACCACCGTCGCGCTGAAAGGCGGCATCGGCTCCGCGTCCGCAACGACGAGCGACGGCATCACCGTCGGCGCCATCGTCGCGGTCAATGCGGTCGGTACCTGCAATATCGGCGACGGTCCGCATTTCTGGGCGGCGCCGTTCGAGGTCGGCAACGAGTTCGGCGGGCTCGGCCTGCCCTCACCGCTTCCGCCCGATGCGTTGACCCTGCGCGCCAAGGGTCACGCGGCGGCAACCCCCGGCGGTCCGTCGCAGAACACCACCATCGCGCTGGTCGCGACCGACGCCGTGCTCAACAAGATGCAGACGCGACGCCTCGCGGTGATGGCGCAGGACGGTTTCGCCCGCGCGATCTATCCGGTGCATACGCCGCTCGATGGCGACACGGTGTTCGCCGCCGCCACCGGCCGCAAACCGCTCGCCGATCCGATCTACGGCTTCACCGAACTCGGCATGCTGGCGGCGAATGTGCTGGCGCGGGCGGTCGCGCGCGGCGTCTATGAAGCCACCGCATTGCCCTTCCCCGATGCCCTGCCGAGCTGGCGCGACCGGTTCGGTCAATAAACGAACCACAGCCGCTCTGGCGCGTTGTTCCTGAGACGATGCGCGAGAGCGATGCCGATGCCATCAAGCGCGATTGCCGACCTCAGCTACGATTCGCGACAGCGCTGCCTGACGGTGACCTTCATCACCGGGCGCATCTATCAATATGCCGAGGTGCCGCCGGACGTCGCCGGCGCCTTCGCCACCGCCTCGTCAAAGGGCGTTTTCTTCAACCACGAGATCCGCGACCGCTACGCCTTCCGCGAGATCACGCCGCACATGGATTAGTTGAGCGTCAGCTGCCAAGATACGCCGTAGCGATCGGAGACCCAGGTGAACAACTTGCTGAAGCCGTAATTGTTGAGCGGCATCATCACCTGACCGCTCTCGCGAAGCTTCTCTCCCAGATTGCGGATTTCATCCTCGCTACGGCATTCCACGAAGAACGAGAATGACGGCGTAAAGGTGAAGGCGTGCTTCATCGGACTATCGATGCACATCACGCTCTGGCCGGCGACGGTGAAGGTCGCAACCTTGACGCTGCCCGCAGCACCGGGACCTGAGGCATCGTATCGCGTGATCTCGTCGATCCGGCCGTCAGGAAACAGCGAGGTGTAGAAGGTCATCGCCTCCTCTGCCTTGCCTTCAAACATCAGAAACGGACGGATGGTCATGTCCCTCATGCCGTCTTCTCCCACGATGGCGATCAGCGAAAACGTTCGGCGCGATACGGCGCCGGGTCGCAGAACGGCGTCGCGCCGGTGATCATCTCGGCCAGCAGCCGCCCGGTGGCGGGACCGAGCGTCAATCCCCAATGCGCATGGCCGACCGCGAGCCACATGTCGGTCTGTCCCGGGGCCCGGCCGATGACCGGGCGAGAGTCCGGCATGCAGGGCCGCGCGCCGAGCCACGTCACGCCGTCGACCGGCTCGCCGAGCGGAAAGAGCGCCCGTGCCGACGGCAGCAGCCGCTCGAACTGCACCGGCGTCGGTGCAGCGTCGCGCGCGGCGAACTCCGCGCCGGTGGTCAGGCGGATGCCCTGCTCCGTCGGAGTGATGACATAGCCGCGATCGAAATCCAGCACCGGCCGCTCCAGTGAGGCGCCGCCGAGCGTATGATAGTGCCGGTGATAGCCGCGCTTGAGACCGATCGGCAGATCGATGCCGAGCGGCTTGAGCAAATCCGGCGCCCATGGCCCGAGCGCCACCACCACATGGTTGGCGTCGAGCGCGCCGGCCTCGGTGTCGAGCCGCCATTGCCCGCCGGAGCGATGCAGGCTTTTGGCATCGCCCGGCAGCATCACACCGCCCAGCGTTTCGAACAGCGCGGCATAGGCTTTGGTCACCGCCAGCGGATTGCTGATGCTGGCAAGCTCGCTCCACAGCACCGCCTTCTCGAATACCGGCCGCAGCGACGGTTCGAGCCGGCGCGCGGCGTCGACATCGAGCGCTTGCGGATGCAAGCCGAGTTTCGCCGCGAGGTCGAGTTCCGGCGCCAGCGCGTCGAAGCTCTTGCGGTTGCGGTAGAGCTTCAGCCAGCCGGTCTTGCGCAGATAGCGCGACGCATTGGCGAGCGTCAGCAGCTCTTCGTGTTCAGACACCGCATGCGAGAACAGCGGCCGCATCGCCTGCGCGGTCTCGATCAGTCGCGGCAGCGCGGAGTTGGCGCGAAACCGCAGCAGCCACGGCAGCACAGTCGGCAGGAACGCGAGATGATAATTCGCCTCGGGCGCGCGCTTGAGCGCGATGCGCAACAGCGCCATCGGGTCGCTCGGAAATGCCGGCGGGAACACCGTATTGCCTTCGATGATGCCGGCGTTGCCGTAGGACGTGGCGAGACCGGGCGCGGCGCGGTCCACGAGCGCGACCGACAGGCCGCGACGCGCCAGTTGCGCGGCGACCGATGTGCCGACGATCCCCGCCCCCAGAACAGCAACATCAGTCCGCGCCATCGGCAGTCACCCTCAGAACAACCAGCTGTCCAACAGCGGCCTTGTCCCGCAGATAGTCCCTCCCGCCAGCGGCGGCGAGTGGGAATTCGTCGCATCCGGCATAACCGGAATGGGTGGCTGGCGATGCCGGGATAACGGGGCCCCGAGTCGTTGCCCCTCCCCACTGGGCATGGTACCCGGACCCATCCGGAGACCGCCCTAGACACCAAGGCCGCCAATGCCAGCTCTGCGCCCGCTTGCGATCGCCCCTTCGATCCTCGCCGCCGACTTCGCGCGGCTTGGCGACGAGATCCGCGCGGTCGAGGCCGCCGGCGCCGACTGGATCCATGTGGACGTGATGGATGGACACTTCGTCCCCAATATCACCATCGGCCCGGATGTGGTGAAGGCGCTGCGCAAGGTCACCACCAAGACCTTCGACGTGCATCTGATGATCGCGCCCTGCGACCCCTATCTCGAAGCCTTCGCCAAGGCCGGCTCCGACATCATCACCGTGCATGTCGAAAGCGGGCCGCATGTGCATCGCTCGCTGCAGGCGATCCGTGCGCTCGGCAAAAAGGCCGGCGTCACGCTCAATCCCGGCACGCCGGTCTCGACTATCGAGAACGTGATCGACCTCGTCGATCTCATCCTCGTCATGTCGGTCAATCCCGGCTTCGGCGGTCAGGCGTTCATCCCCGCCGCCGTGCAGAAGGTGCGCGACCTGCGCGCGATGGCTGGCGGGCGGCCGATCGACATCGAAGTCGACGGCGGCATCACCCCCGAAACCGCGCCGCAGGTAATCTCTGCCGGCGCCAATGTGCTGGTGGCCGGCTCCGCGGTGTTCAAGGGCGGGCCTGAGCAGTACCGCGCCAATATCAGCGCCATCCGCAACGCCGCCGCCGGAGCGCGCGGAGAAGTGGCGTGAACTGGCCTCATGGTGAGGAGCCGCGCGCAGCGCGGCGTCTCGAATCATGAGGCGTGACAAGTGCTCATCCTTCGAGACGCCGGCTTCGCCGGCTCCTCCGGATGAGGACGCATCTGTGACGTGAGACGAATACGATGATCCCACGCTATTCCCGCCCCGAGATGACGGCGATCTGGTCGCCGGAAACCCGCTTCCGCATCTGGTTCGAGATCGAGGCGCACGCCGCCGACGCCATGGCCGATCTCGGCATCATTCCCAAAGATGCCGCCAGGACCATCTGGGAAAAGGGCAAGGCCGCGACGTTCGACACCGCGCGCATCGACGCGATTGAAGCCGAGGTGAAGCACGACGTCATCGCCTTCCTCACCCATCTCGCCGAGCATGTCGGTCCCGACGCGCGCTTCGTGCACCAGGGCATGACCTCGTCGGACGTGCTCGACACTTGTCTGAACGTGCAGCTTGCGCGCGCCAGCGACATCCTGCTCGCCGATCTCGACAAGGTGCTCGAGGCGCTCAAGCGCCGGGCCTACGAACACAAGCTGACGCCGAGCGTCGGACGTTCGCATGGCATCCATGCCGAACCGGTGACGTTCGGCCTGAAGATGGCTTACGCCTACGCCGAGTTCTCGCGCGCCAAGGAACGCCTGATCGCCGCGCGCAAGGATATCGCTACCTGCGCCATCTCCGGCGCGGTCGGCACCTTCGCGCAGATCGATCCGCGCGTCGAAGAGCATGTGGCGAAGGCGATGGGCCTCACGCCCGAGCCGGTGTCGACGCAGGTGATCCCGCGCGACCGCCACGCGATGTTCTTCGCCACGCTTGGCGTCATCGCTTCGTCGATGGAGCGGCTCGCCACCGAGATCCGCCATCTGCAACGCACCGAGGTGCTTGAGGCCGAGGAATATTTCTCCGCCGGGCAGAAAGGCTCGTCGGCGATGCCGCACAAGCGCAATCCGGTGCTCACCGAAAACCTCACCGGCCTTGCCCGCATGGTGCGTGCCTATTCGCTGCCGGCGATGGAAAACGTCGCGCTGTGGCACGAGCGCGATATTTCTCACTCCTCGGTGGAACGCATGATCGGCCCGGACGCCACCGTGACGCTCGACTTCGCGCTCAACCGCCTTGCCGGCGTGGTCGACAAGCTCGTCGTCTACCCGGAGAATATGCAGAAGAATCTCGACAAGCTCGGCGGCCTCGTCCACTCGCAGCGCATCCTGATCGCGCTGACGCAAAAGGGCATCTCGCGCGAGGACGCGTACCGCATCGTCCAGCGCAACGCGATGCGCGTGTGGCGCGGCGAAGGCGATTTCCTCGCCTTCCTCAAGGCCGATCCCGACGTGAAGGGCAAGATGACCGACAAGGAGCTCGAGGCGAATTTCGACCTCGGCTACCACTTCAAGCACGTCGACACGATCTTCAAGCGGGTGTTCGGCGCCTGACACGAACACCATGCGCGACGTCACCGCCGACTACGACTTCCTGGTCCTGCCCGGCCTCGGCAATTCCGGCGTCGAGCACTGGCAGTCGTATTGGTGCATGGCGCTGCGCAACGCGACACGTGTCATTCAGGACGACTGGGACGGGCCTAACCCGCAAGCCTGGATGCAGCGGCTCGATGCGGCGATCGCCGGCGGCAATCGTCCGGCGGTGCTGATCTGCCACAGCCTGTCGGTCTCGCTCGCGGCACATTGGGCGGCCCGCAACACGCCGGGCCGGATCAAGGCGGCGTTTCTCTGCGCACCCTCCGACATCGATCGTCCGGAGAACACGCCGGACAGCGTGCGCCCGTTCGCGCCGATGCCGCTCAAGCCGTTTCCGGTGCCGGCGCTGGTCGTCGCCTCGACGGACGATCCCTATGTCGGGACCGAGCGCGCGCGGCTCTTCGCCGACGCATGGAGCGCGGACTATTGCGAAATCCCCGAACTCGGCCACATCAACACCGCCACGCGGCTCGGCCTGTGGCCGCAGGGCCTGCTGCTGCTCGGCCAGTTGCTGGCGCGGGTGAAGGACTGACGAAAAAAGGACCGCGGCAGCGCCACGGCCCTTCATGCGCGACCTATTCCGCTTATCGGTGATGATGCCCGCGATGCCCACCGCCGCGGTGCCAGGCACGGTGATGACCGTGCCAGCCGCGATGGTTGTTCCAGCCGCGATGATGGGACCAGCCACGGTGTCCGCCCCAACCATAATCCCAGGTGCTGAAGCCGAAGCTGAACAGCGGCGCCGGCTCGACCACCACCGGCGGCGGCGCCACCGCGTAAGCCGGCTCACCCGCCAGATAGCTGGCGCTGGCATAGCCTTCCGCCGACCCCCACGCGACCCGGCACCACGAGCCGGAACAGCCGAGCACATCGACCTCGGCGCCGGCCGGCATCACGGTGACCACACGGTAACCCGTGCCCGGGCCGGAGCGCAGATTGAGATCGGAGCGCACCATCGCCGCATCGGCCATTCCCGCACCGGCCAGCAGCAAAGCGCCCGCCAAACCCAACATTTTCAATTGCATGTCGATCAACCTCACGAAACTGCGCGCCCTTGCTGGGAAAACGCGGGCCCGCAGCAAATCCGGCTGTGACCCATTGTCACGATGCCGCAGGCGCGCTTATCTCTGGAACATTACGAATCCATCAGATGCCGCGCGCAGATCATCCGACGATTCTCGTTTTCGATTCCGGCCTCGGCGGGCTCACCGTGTTCCGCGAGATAGTGAAGGCGCGTCCCGACGCGCGCTATATCTATCTCGCCGACGACGCGCGGTTCCCCTACGGCCGCATCCCGGAAGCCGAACTGGTAGCGCGCGTGCTCGCGGTGATCGGCGATGCGATCACGACATGGCATCCCGATCTCGTCGTCATCGCCTGCAACACCGCCTCGACGCTGGCGCTGGCGCCGTTGCGCGCCGCGTTCACCGTGCCGTTCGTCGGCACCGTGCCGGCGATCAAGCCCGCCTGCGCGGGCTCGCGCAGCAAGCTCGTCTCGGTGCTCGGCACCGAGGCGACGGTGGCGCGCGAATATACCAGGGCACTGATCCGCGAATTCGCGCAGGACTGCAGCGTCACCCTGGTCGGCGCGACGCGGCTCGCCACCTTCGCCGAAGCCCAACTCAACGGCGCGCCGGCAACCGACGCGGAGTTGCGCGCCGAGATCGCCCCCTGCTTCGTCGAGCGCGACGGCCGGCGCACCGATACGATCGCGCTCGCCTGCACCCATTATCCGCTGTTGCTTGATCGTCTTGCGGCGCTGGCGCCGTGGCCCGTCGACTGGATCGATCCGGCGCCGGCGATCGCGCGCCGCGTCGTCGGTCTGATGGGCGCCGCCACGGGCCCCGCGAACGGGTCGGCGGAGATCGTCTTCACCTCCGGCCGCTCGCCAGCGCCGGCTTTGATGCAGGCGCTGGCGGCGTTCGGCCTTAGTTCAGCAGCGACACCACATGGGGTCGCACTTCCATGAAGCCGCGATAGATCATGTCGCCCGCCACATAGAGGATGATGGCGAGACCGACATAGGCGATCCAGCGGTGCTTGTTGAGCAGGCCGGCGATGAAGTTGGCGGCCAAGCCCATCAGCACGATCGACAGGCCGAGGCCGAAGATCAGCGCGGTCGGATGCTCGCGCGCCGCGCCCGCCACCGCGAGCACGTTGTCGAGCGACATCGAGACGTCGGCGACGATGATCTGCAACGCCGCCTGACGCAGCGTTTTCTTCGGCGCAGCGCCGTCCGCGACGGCGGTGGCAGCGTCGGGATCGTGATGCGGGGTGCGCAGCTCGCGCCACATCTTCCAGCACACCCACAGCAGCAGAATGCCGCCGGCGAGCAGCAGGCCGACGATAGCCAGCAACTGCACGGTGACGCTGGCGAAGACGATACGCAGGCCGGTAGCGGCGAGAATGCCGAGCAGGATCGCCTTGTTGCGCTGCGCGGCCGGCAGGCCGGCGGCGGCAAGACCGATGACGATGGCATTGTCGCCGGCCAGCACCAGGTCGATCATGATGACCTGGCCGAGCGCGGCGAGGCCGGCAGGCGTGGTCAGGGTCGCGACGATATCGGCAATGATACTATCCATTGGCGGGCTTGGTCCTTGTGTCGTTCATCCAGAAATATTCGATGACGTGCTCGATCTCGCCGAGAATGGCGGCGGCGCAGCCGAGGAAGGTCAGCGCCGCGGCGATATCCCACGAGGTTACGGTTTCCCCCGCTCGCTTCTGTCCGCACCACCAGCCATGAAACGCGAATAATCCCGCCACGGCGAGCAGCAGCAAGCTGACCGTCGGCAGGATCAACGGAAACGGAATCGGGGATTCGGACAGGAGTTCGAGCATCGGGCCACCGTGGTCGTCATCAGTCCGACATCACAGCCTGTTGGCTGTCAGAGGGGCCCGGTCTGATCCCTGCAAATTAGGCACGCCCCGCCTCCGACGCAAGAAAAACCGGCTGCGACCGGGTAACGCGCTGGAACTTGTCCCTAAATCATTGGTCTATAATGACTATCGAGCCAACCGGTTCCCCGCCTGCCACCGCGAATGGTTTGACAGACCGGACCCAACACCCTAAAACGCGGCCACTTCGCGGGGCTGGAGCCAATCCGGCCCCGCGGAGCGTTTCGCACCCGTGGGTCGCGGCCGTCGCTTTCGGCCAGACCCTGTCGGTCCTGGACTTCGGTCCCGGACACAGGAGGGCGCGGTTCCTCACTCTCACTCGAACGTTCAAGAGGACGCGATGTCAAAGCGCCACAGCGCAAAGTACAAGATCGACCGCCGGATGGGCGAAAACATCTGGGGTCGCCCGAAGAGCCCGGTCAACAAGCGTGAATACGGCCCCGGCCAGCACGGCCAGCGCCGCAAGGGCAAGCTCTCCGACTTCGGCGTGCAGCTCAAGGCCAAGCAGAAGCTGCGCGGCTACTACGGAAATATCTCCGAGAAGCAGTTCCACCGCACCTACGTCGAAGCGCGCCGCATGCGCGGCGACACCGGCGAGAACATGATCGGCCTGCTCGAGAGCCGTCTCGACGCGATGATCTACCGCTCGAAATTCGTGCCGACGGTGTTCGCGGCCCGCCAGTTCATCAACCACGGCCACGTCAAGGTGAACGGCCGCCGCGTCAACATCCCCTCCTTCCAGGTGAAGGTCGGCGATGTCGTCGAGGTGAAGGAAAAGTCGCGCGAGATGGCGCTGGTGATGGAAGCCGTCGCCTCGGCCGAGCGCGACGTGCCGGATTACATCGAAGCCGATCACTCCAAGCTCAACGCCAAGATGACCCGCGTGCCGCTGCTCTCTGACGTGCCATTCGCGGTGCAGATGCAGCCGAGCCTCGTGGTCGAATATTATTCGCGCTGACGCTTCGCACAGTTCCAAATTCGAAAAACCCCGCTCGGTCGAGCGGGGTTTTTTGTTACCGCGCGGTTGGACACGCACGGCGCCCGGTCTTATCGTCGCCACGACACAGCACGGATCATCGCATCATGCCGCTCGACCGCCGCTCGTTTCTCGCCCTCACCGCCGGCGGCGTTGCCGCGCCGCTATTGCCGCGCATGGCGTTCGCCGCCGCTCCGCATCGCTTCACCCACGGCGCATTCCAGGTGACGGTGGTGAGCGACGGCCATCTGATGTTGCCGACGACCTTCATCGCGCCGGATGCGCCGCCGGCGGAGCGCAGCGCCGCGCTCGCCGCCGCGAAACAGACCGGCCAGCAATACGAGTCGCCGACCAATATCACGCTCGTTCAGTCCGGCGACGATCTGATCCTGATCGACATGGGTTCGGGCGACCGCTTCATGCCCACCGCCGGCAAGCTGTTCGACAATCTCGAAGCGGCCGGGATCGACCGCGCCAAGATCACCAAGGTTGTGTTCACCCACGGCCATCCCGATCATCTCTGGGGTCTCGTCGACGAACTCGACGATCCGCGGCTGCCGAAAGCGTCATTCTATGTCGGCGCGGCGGAATGGGATTTCTGGCAGGGCGATAACGCCACGCGCGGCCTGCCGGAAGAACGCGCCGGCTTCGTCACCGGCGCGCGGCGCAACTATGCGGTGATCAAGGAGCGCGTCACCATGCTCAAGCCCGGCGACGAGATCGTCTCCGGTCTGCAGGTCCTGCCGACGCCCGGCCACACCCAGGGCCATATCGCGCTGGAACTGGCCGGCGGCGACGGCCTGATCGTTGGCGGCGACGTGCTCACCCACGAGACCATTTCGTTCGCGCATCCGGATTGGCGCATGACGGCGGATCACGAACCGGAGCGCGCCATCGCGACGCGCAAGACCGTGCTCGATCGTCTCGCCAGGGACCGCATGACGCTGGTCGGCTTCCACCTACCCTATCCGGGCGTCGGCAAGGTGGAGACGAAAGACAGCGCCTACCGCTTCGTGCCAACTGTCTAAAGCAAAACGCCAGCCCGGGCGTCGCCCGGACCGGCGTTGAACAAACTCAAAATCAGCGCGTCAGGCGAC
>JAEWJH010000040.1 GCA_023386635.1 Pseudomonadota bacterium | reverse complement strand
AAGCGCTGGGGTCCGGGCGAGCGGCTGGTGTTCGAGAACTACAGCAAGGAGACCTACGAGGAATCCTTCGAATGGATCGCCTCCCACAAGATCTTCCCGGAAGGCGGGATGGGCGCCGGCCAATACGATCAGGCCACCGTCAGCGTGGGCTAAGGCCCGCCCCGCGGGACGCCTGCCAGCGTCCTGAGGTCCGACAACCGAACCAAAGTCTGATGCGCCGCGGACCCCGTCCGCGGCGCTTTTCTTTGCGCCGAAGCTCGGGCATTCTGGCGCCAATCAATAAAACCACGAGGGAGGACAACAGCATGACATTTCTCAGGATCGCCGCCGCCGGCCTGCTGGCCGGCACGGTCGGCATCGCCACCGCGCAAACCCCGGCCTTTGCTCAGGGCACCGTCAAAGTCGGTCTGATCATGACCTATTCGGGTCAGTTCGCCGACGCGGCCCGCCAGATGGACGGCGGCATCAAGCTTTATATGAAGCAGCATGGCGACAAGGTCGCCGGCAAGACCATCGAGATCATCCGCAAGGACACCGGCGGCCCGGCGCCCGACGTGGCCAAACGCCTCGCCCAGGAACTGGTGGTGCGCGACAAGGTCGACATCATCGCCGGCTTCGTGCTGACGCCCAATGCCATGGCCGCCTCCGACGTGTCGCAGGAAGCCAAGAAATTCCTGGTGATCATGAACGCGGCGACCTCGGTGATCATGACCAAGTCGCAGTATTCGGCGCGCGTCTCGTTGACGCAGTCGCAGGTCACCGAAACCCTTGGCCACTGGGCCGCCACCAAGGACGGCGCCAAGAAGGCCTATACGATGGTCTCGGATTACGGCCCCGGCCTCGACGCCGAAGCCGGCTTCCAGAAATCGTTCAAGGCTGCCGGCGGCGAGATCGTCGGTTCGGTGCGCATGCCGGTCGCCAACCCGGACTTCTCGGCGTTCGTGCAGCGCGCCAAGGACCTCAATCCGCAGTCGGTGTTCACCTTCATCCCGGGTGGCGCGCAGCCGGCCGCGATCGCCAAGGCGTTCGCCGAGCGCGGCATGGACCCGAAGAAGACCAAGATCTACGGCACCGGCGAGTTGACCGGCGACGATGCGCTCAAGAACATGGGCGACTCCGCGCTCGGCATCATCACCGCGTGGCACTACGACCACAACCACGACTCCAAGCTGAACAAGGAATTCGTGGCCGGCTTCCGCAAGGACAACAACAACATCAATCCGAACTTCTTCGCCGTCGGCGGCTATGACGGCATGCACCTCATCTACGAGGCGCTGAAGAAGACCGGCGGCAAGACCGACGGCGACGCGCTGATCGCCGCCGCCAAGGGCATGTCGTGGGAAAGCCCGCGCGGCAAGATGACCATCGATCCGGAAATCCGCGACGTCGTGCAGACGATCTATCTGCGCCGTGTCGAGAAGGTCGGCGGCGAACTCAAGAACGTCGAGTTCGACAAGGTCGAGAACGTCAAGGACCCCATCCTCGCCGCGATGAAGAAATAACCGGACGCGACGAATGGCACGCTGGCGCTTTGCGCCGGCGTGCGCTGTCGTGAGCTGACAGACAGCCCGCCCGGAGCATCCTGACGTGACCTTGCTTCATCGCTCGATTTCATGCGCGGCTGTGGCCGGCTCCGGACTCATGACCGGAGTGCGGCTGTGATCGCTCCTATCGCCGGCGTTCTGTTCGATGGCATCGCCTATGGCATGCTGCTGTTCCTGCTGTCGGTCGGGCTCTCGGTGACGCTCGGGCTGATGAACTTCGTCAATCTGGCACATTGCGCCTTCGCCATGCTCGGCGGCTACGTCACCGTGACGCTGATGAACAGCTACGGCTGGCCGTTCTTCGCGACGCTGCCGCTGGCGTTCATCGCCGCCGCCGCCGCCAGCGTGGTACTGGAACGGACGCTCTATCGCCGCCTCTATCGCGCCACCGACCTCGATCAGGTGCTGCTGACCATCGGCATCGTCTTCGTCTCAGTCGCGGTCGCCGCCTATCTCTACGGCACCACGGTGCAGCCGATCACCGTGCCGGATTATCTGCGCGGCTCGGTGTCGGTGTTCGGCGTCAATCTCGCCCGCTATCGCCTGTTCCTGGTGCTGGTCGCGGCGATCGTCACCGTGGTGCTGATCTACGGCGTCGAACACACTCGCTTCGGCGCGCAGGTGCGAGCCGCCGTCGACAACCAGCGCATGGCGCGCGGCCTCGGCATCAATGTCGACTGGACCTTCGCGGTCGCCTTCGCGCTCGGCAGCGGGCTTGCCGGGCTCGGCGGCGCGCTGGCGATCGAGATCGTCGGCCTCGATCCGTATTTCGGCTTCACCTATCTCATTTTCGTGCTGATCGTCGTTTCGGTCGGCGGCCTCGGTTCGATCGGCGGCTCGCTCGCCGCCGCGATCCTGATCGGCATCGCCGACATCACCGGCAAATATTATCTGCCCGATCTCGGCGCGTTCCTGATCTATCTGGTGATGGTCGGCGTGCTGATGTGGCGGCCGACCGGCCTGTTCGGGAGGCGATAAGACATGTCCATCGCCACCCCGACACACAACCCGCAGAGCTACCTCGCCGCGCAGGAGCGCTGGCGCCCTATCGAGATCCTGTTCTGGCTCGCGGCGCTGCTGCCGTTCTTTCTGTTCCCCGATTACCTGACGCTGGCGAGCCAGATCGCCATCACCGGCCTGTTCGCCCTGTCGCTCGACTTGATCCTCGGCTATGCCGGCATCGTCTCGCTCGGCCACGCCGCGTTCTTCGGCGTCGGCGCCTACACCGCCGGCGTGCTGACGAAATACGGCTGGGGCGAACCGATCACCGGCCTGCTGATCTCCGCCGCGGTCGCCGCCGTCGCCGGCTATCTGTCGAGTCTGATCATCGCCCGCTTCCGTCATCTCGCGCTGATCATGATCACGCTCGGCCTAGGCCTGCTGCTGCATGAGGTCGCCAACAGCGCGCACTGGCTCACCGGCGGATCGGACGGCTTGCAGGGCATGCAGGTCTGGCCGCTGCTCGGCCTGTTCAAGTTCGATCTCTATGGCTACACCGCCTACACCTATTCTCTGATCGTGCTGCTGATCGTATTCGTGATGGCGCGGCGGCTGATCCATTCGCCGTTCGGCCTCGCGCTGCGCGGCATTCGCGAGAACTGGACGCGCATGCCCGCCGTCGGCGCCAATCGGCAGGCGCATATCCGCAAAATCTATACGATCTCTGCCGCCATGGCCGGCATCGCCGGTGCGCTGCTGGCACAGACCGTCGGCACGGTGTCGCTCGAAGCGATCAGCTTCGGCCGCTCGGCCGACGTGCTGGTCATGCTGGTGCTGGGCGGCGCCGGACGGCTTTATGGCGGCATCGTCGGCGCGATGATCTTCATGATCGCGCGCGACCAGTTCTCCGGCATCGCCCCGCAATACTGGTATTTCTGGATCGGTCTGCTGCTGATCGCCGTGGTGATGCTGCTGCCGAACGGTGTGCTCGGCGGCCTGTCGTCGCTCATCAAACGCTGGCGGAGCCGGTCATGAGCACAATCGCGCTCGCCACCCGCGGCCTGACCAAGAACTTCGGCTCCCTCGCCGTCGCCCGCGATATCGACATCACGCTGCCGACCGGCGTGCGCTACGCGCTGATCGGTCCCAACGGCGCCGGCAAAACCACGCTGATCAACCTGATGACGGGAATGCTGCCGCCGGACGGCGGGCAGATTCTGCTCGGCGGCGACGACGTCACCGCGCTCAAACCGGAGGAGCGCGTGCGGCACGGTCTCGCCCGCACCTTCCAGATCAACACGCTGTTCCCCGGCCTCAACGCGCTGGAAGCCGTCACGCTTGCCGTCTGTGAGCGGCGACAGGACGCAGGCACATTCTGGAGCCGGTTGTCGTCGGAGCGCGACGCGATCGAGGAAGCCTACGACATTCTCAAGCGGCTGCGGCTCGGCGATAGCTGCTATCAGCCGACCCGCGAATTGCCTTATGGGCGGCAGCGGCTTCTGGAAATCGCGCTCGCGCTGGCGAGCCGGCCGAAGGTGCTGCTGCTCGATGAACCCGCAGCCGGCGTGCCGCTGGAAGAAAGCGGCGACATCTTCGAAGCGGTCGCCGAGCTCTCCGGCGACATCACCGTGCTGTTCATCGAGCACGACATGCAGGTGGTGTTCCGTTTCGCCAGCCACATCATCGTCATGGTCGGCGGCGCGATCTTCGCACAGGGCTCGCCGCAGGCGATCGCCGCCGATCCGCGCGTGCGCGAGGTCTATCTCGGGAAACGGCATCATGGCTGAGCCGCTGCTGACCCTCGACGGCGTGCGCGCGGGCTACGGCGATTCCGCGGTGCTGCACGACATTTCGTTCACGCTGCCGGAAAACGGCAGCCTCGCGGTGCTCGGCCGCAACGGCGTCGGCAAATCGACGCTGCTGCTCACCATCATGGGCTATACGCAATTGCGCGCCGGCAAGATCATCTGGCGCGGCCAGGACATTTCCCGTGAGCCGCCGCATCAGCGCGCCCGCCGCGGCATCGGCTGGGTGGCGCAGGAGCGCGAAATCTTCCCGTCGCTGTCGGTCGAGGAAAACCTCACCGTGGCCTGCCGTCCCGGACCGTGGGATCTTGCCGCCGTCTATGCACTGTTCCCCCGCCTCAACGAGCGGCGCGGCAATATGGGCAACCAACTCTCCGGCGGCGAACAGCAGATGCTGGCGCTCGCCCGCGCGCTGATGACCAATCCGTCGCTGCTGCTGCTCGACGAACCGCTGGAAGGTCTCGCGCCGGTGATCGTCGACGAAATCACAGCAGCGACGCAGCGCATGCTCGCCGACAACCGCACCGCCATCATCCTGGTGGAGCAGCACACCGACATCGCCCTTTCGATGACCGAGGAAGCGCTGGTGCTGGAGCGCGGCAGCATCGCCCATCGCGGCCCGGCCGCGGCGTTGAGCACCGACACCGCCACGCTCGATCGTCTGGTCGGCCTGCGCGTCGAATAGCGCCCCCTCGATCCGGAGGTGGACGACAGCCCGCGTGCCGGTGTTATAAGCGTTTTCCCGTTCGTTTATGCAGAAGACGGCACGTCCATGGCTCGTTACCGCTCCGCTTTCGTTCCGCACGATCTCCGCCAGCCGCTGCGCGGCGCCGACCATGGGCCGCTCGCCGGCCTGACCGTCGCCGTCAAGGACATGTACGACATCGTCGGCGAGCGCACCGGCGGCGGCAATCCGAGCTGGCTGGCGATGCAAAAGCCTGCGACGCGCCATGCCGGCGTGGTGCAAAAACTGCTCGACGCGGGCGGCACCATCATCGGCAAGACCGTCTGCGACGAACTGTTCTTCAGCGTCATGGGCGTCAACGCGCATTACGGCATGCCGGTCAATCCGCGCGCGCCCGGCCGCATTCCCGGCGGTTCGTCGAGCGGCTCCGCATCCGCGACCGCGTCGGGCGCCTGCGATCTCGCGCTCGGCAGCGACACCGGCGGCTCGGTGCGCATTCCCGCCTCGTTCTGCGGTCTTTACGGCCTGCGTCCGACCTGGGGCCGCGTTGATGCCAGCGGCATGATGCTGCTCGCGCCGTCGTTCGACGTGGCGGGCTGGTTCGCGGCGAGCCCCGGCGTATTCCACAAGGGCGGCTTGTGGCTCGACGGCAAAACCGTGCCCGCGGCGATCGACCATGTGGTTCAGCTCGACGACTGCTTTGCCGAGGCGCAGGCGGATGTCGCCGCGGTCATGCACGAAGCGGTGACGCAACTGACGCCGCACCTGCCGCGCATGAGCCACGCCCGCATCGCACCGGACGGACTCGATCAATGGCGCGAGATCTTCCGCGTGCTGGAATTCGCCGAGATCTGGCAACTCTATCGCCGCTTCGTCGAGGAGCAGAAGCCGGTGTTCGGTCCCGGCGTCGGCGAGCGCATGGCGGAGACGTCGCGCATCACGCCGGCCGAAGTGGACGCCGCGAACGCGATCCGCACCGCCGCGCGCGAGCGCCTCAACACGATGACGCCGCCCGGCACCGTGCTGATGCTGCCGACCGCGCCGTGCATCGCGCCACCCGCCGATCTCGCCGGCGACGCCGCCAATGCGTTCCGCGCCAGCATCATGCGGATGACCAGCATTTCCGGCCTCACCGGCCTGCCGCAGGTCACCATTCCCATCGGCACCGCGTCGGGCTGTCCGATCGGCCTGTCGTTCATCGGCTGGGCCGGCGGCGACGAAGCGCTGCTCGATCTCGCGGTGCAGCTCGCGCCGTATTGCGGGATCACTGCCTAGCTCTCTCGACGTGTTGCGGCTTTTCATCGCCATCAATGGAAATTGCGGCCCTTCGGCATCACCGCATGAACGCCGCCGACGGCGCGCTTCTGCTCCAGCCCCAGATCCTGCGCCGTCTGCTCATCATTGCGGAACAGCGTGACCAGCGTGTCGCCGCTGCGCGGATGACGCTGACGGTTCGCCTGCGGCGTCAGCATGCGCTGCGCACCGCCCTCCACCACCTCCAAATCCGACAGCTGCCCGAGCAGCGAGGTCAAATCCTCGAAATGCTCGGCGACCACATGGATCACACCCTTCTCGTTCTGCAACACGCCGCTGACGCTGATCAACCGCGCGCCCATGACGATGGGGCGATACGACTCAAACTTGCGCGGCCAGACGATGGTGTTGGCGATGCCTGTTTCATCCTCCAGCGTCATGAAAATCGCATTGCCGGTGCCCGGACGCTGCCGCACCAGCACCAGACCGCCGATGGTCACGCGCGTGCCCGGCCGCATCGTCGCCAACTGCTCATGCGGCACGATGCGGCGCGCCGCCAGCACCGGACGCAGGAACGACACCGGATGCGCCTTCAGCGACAGATGCAGATGCCGATAATCCTCGACCACTTCCGCGCCGGGCAGCATGCGCGGCAGCGCGACATCGGGCTCAAGCTCCGGCATGGCCGCGCTCGCGAACAGCGGCAGATCGTCCTTGTCGCCAGTGCGGCGCAGCGCCCGCACCGCCCACAGCGCCTGACGCCGCGTGAGCCCGAGCGAGCGGAACGCATCGGCATGCGCCAGCCGTTCCAGCGCCTGCGGCGGAAGGCCGGTGCGCAGCCACAGATCGCGCACGGACGTGAAATCACAGTCGCGCGCGCGTTCCAATGCCTCACCCCACTCTTTGGAAAAACCGCTGATCTGCCGCAGACCGAGCCGCAGCGCCTGCGTGCTCCTGATGTCGTTCTTCATCGACGCATGACGGGAATGCAGCACGCCTTCGTTCCGGGTCGCGCGCTCCAGCGTGCAATCCCAGCACGACGCGTTGACGTCCACCGGCCGCACCGGAACGCCATGCTCCTGCGCATCGCGCACGAGCTGCGCCGGCGCATAGAAACCCATCGGCTGGCTGTTCAGCAGCGCCGCCGCGAACACGTCTGGGTAATGGCATTTGATCCAGGCGGAGGCGTAGACCAGCAGCGCGAAGCTTGCTGCGTGGCTTTCCGGAAAGCCATATTCGCCGAAGCCCTCGATCTGCCGGAAGCAATCCTCGACGAATGTCCGCGGATAGCCGCGGCCGCACATCCCGCCGATGAACTTGTCCTTGAACAGCCGGACCTCGCCGGTCCGCCGGAACGTCGCCATGGAGCGGCGCAACTTGCTCGCTTCCGCCGGGGTGAAGCCGGCGCAATCCACCGCGATGCGCATCGCCTGCTCCTGAAACAGCGGAACGCCGAGCGTGCGCGAGAGGATCGCTTTCAATTCATCCTTATCGCCGAACCGCGGATCGGGCGACGGATAAGTGACGGGCTCGATGCCCTCTTTCCGGCGCAGATAAGGATGCACCATGTTGCCCTGGATCGGGCCGGGCCGCACGATCGCCACCTCGATCACCAGATCGTAGAATGTCTCCGGCTTCAGCCGCGGCAGCATCGACATTTGCGCGCGGCTTTCCACCTGGAACACGCCGATGGAATCCGCGCGTGACAGCATCGCGTAAACCGCCGCTTCCTCTTCCGGAATATCGGCCAGCCCGTAAGCAACGCCGTAATGCTGCTTGAGCAGATCGAGTCCGCGCCGCAGGCACGACAGCATGCCGAGGCCGAGCACATCGACCTTGAGAATATCAAGCGTATCGAGATCGTCCTTATTCCACTCGATCACGGTACGCTCGTCCATCGCCGCATTCTCGATCGGCACGATCTCGTCGAGCCGCTGCTCGGAAATGACGAAGCCGCCCACATGCTGTGACAGATGGCGCGGGGTCTCGTGCAATTGCTTTGCCAGCACAAGTGTCTGCTGAAGGCGCGGATCGGCCGCATCGAAACCGGCGCGCCTCGCCTCGTCCGCCGACACGCCCTCCATCGACCAACCCCAGATCGAACTGGTGAGACGATCGAGCACATCCTTTGATAGGCCGAACACCTTGCCGACCTCGCGCAAGGCGCTACGGCTGCGATAGCAGATCACCACGCCGGTCATCGCCGCATGGCGGCGTTTGTAGTGATTGTAGATATGCTGGATCACCTCTTCGCGGCGCTCATGCTCGAAGTCGACGTCGATGTCCGGCGGCTCTTTCCGCTCCGGCGACATGAAACGCTCGAACAGCAGCCCGGCACGTTCCGGACCGACAGCGGTGATGCCGAGACAATAACAGACCAGCGAATTGGCCGCCGAGCCGCGCCCCTGACAGAGGATTCCCTGCGACTCCGCGAATTTGACGATGTCATGGACCGTGAGGAAATAAGCCGCGCAGTCCATCTGCTTGATGACGGCAAATTCCTTGTCGAGCGTTTTGCGGTGCTCCTCCTTGAGACCCTCGGGATAGCGGCGGCGCGCGCCTTCTTCCGTCAGCGCGATCAGCGCCTCGTGCGCGGTGGCGTAACCGGCACGGAATTCGCCGGGATAATGCGGCTTGACCTCATCGAGGGAGAAACGACATCGTTTGAGAAAGCGCGTGGTCTGCCCCACCGCCTTCGGCAAATCACGGAACAGCCGCGTCATTTCCGCGGCATCTTTCAGACACCGCTCGGCGTTCAATTCTAGCAAGCGCCCCGCATCATCCAGCGTGCGATGCTCGCGGATGCAGGTCACGACGTCCTGCAGTTTGCGCCGCTCGGCCACATGATAAAACACATCGTTGACGGCGATCGGCGGCACCAGCGCGCCGTCGGCCACATCCCGGATTTGCGCCAGCCGACGACGATCATCGCCGCGATACAGCAGGCTCGCGCCGAGCCACACCGAGCGCGGCGACGCTTTCTCCTTCAATCGCAGCAGAACCTTCGTCAGCGCGGCAGCGTCGATCCGGCTCGGCGGCATGACGATGAGATTGAGCCCTTCGATCTCTTCGAGGAGATCCGGCAGGCCGAGCAGACAATCGCCTTTCCCGGCCCGGTCCTTGCCGACCGTCAGCAGTCGCGTCAACCGGCCCCAGGCTTCGCGGTCCGATGGATAAGCGAGAATATCCGGTGAGCCGTCGGCAAACACCAGCCGCGCGCCGACCAGGAGCTTGAAGCCGACCACTTTCGTCTTCGCATGCGCGCGCACGACGCCGGCGACGCTGTTGCGATCGGCGATGCCGATGCCCGCGAGGCCGAGCGCTTTCGCCTGCACAATGAATTCCTCGGGATGCGACGCACCGCGCAGAAACGAGAAATTGGTGGTCACGGCCAGCTCGGCATAAGCGAACATGATGCGCTCTCACGCCATCAGACCGTGCAGGAACCAGTGCGGTCTTTCTGTCTCATGCTCATAGAGACCTTCGCGATAGAGCCACGCACGCAGACCAGTGTGGCTCTCGACGCGAAAGTAGTCGCGCGTCAACGCCTTGCCGCTCGCATCGCGCCACCACTCCATGGCGATGCGCTCCGGTCCTTCGGCGTGAATGATCTGATGCTGCATCTGCCGCCATGAGAATTGTGCCGGCGGGCCGTCCGGCACTTCCGCCACCGCCTCGATCGGCTCCGGTCGCGCAAACATCCGCAGCGGCCGGATCGGCGCGAGACTGTCCTGCTCGTCCTGCCATGGCGTCGATGGCGGCGCCTGATGCGCCGGCACCAGCGCCACCGCCGCTTCGGGAAGATGCGTGTCGCGCATCACCGGCCGCGTGATGCGTCGCTGCCCGAAGCGCGCGCCGAGTCGATCGATCAGATGCGCGAGCGCCGCCTGCGGGTCCGGCGCGCCGAGACCGCTCTGCACCGGGTCCATGCGGTCGGCGACCAGCGCCGACAGCCGGATCATGTCGTAGCCGAAGCCGGGATCGCAGGCGTCGCCGACCACGGCGAAGCGTTCGAGAAACAGGCGGCGGATGCGCTCCGGATCGCGCAGCGGCTGCCCGGCGCCGGCATCGATGCGATAAACCTTGCCGTCGGCGCGAAACAGCGCGGTCTGGATGTGCCGCGCACCCTCGCCGCGCCGCTCCATCAGCACGCACAGTTCTTCCGCCAGTTGCGCGACGGTCCCGAGCACGTCGTCCTCGCGGCCGATCGGATCGGGAAAACGGCGCTCCGCCACATAGGGCGGCACCGGCAGGCGCGGCTTGATCGATTCATCTTCAACTCCGAACGCCTGATCGAGCCGGCGCAGCAGTTCCTGGCCGTAGCGCGCGGCGAGCGGCGCGCGCGGCCGCGTCGCCAGATCGGCGATACGACGCAGGCCGGTTTGCGCCAGCAGCCGCGCGATCTTCGCATCGATGCGCAAGGCGAGCGGCGGCAACGGCGCGAGCGTGGCGGTTTCGTCGCCCGGCCGCACAAGTCCTCCTTTGTCGTGGCGCGCCACCGCCCAGGCGCAACCGACCGTACCGGCGATGCCGATGCGCGCGTGCAATCCCTGTCGCGCCAGCCGCAGGATCATGTCCCGCGCCATCGCCCGTTCGCCGCCGAACAGATGCGCGCAGCCGGTGATGTCGAGCAGCAGACCATCCGGCGCGTCGAGGCCGACCAGCGGCGTGTAGCGATCGCACCAGTCGGCGACCGCGACGAGCAAGGCGCGGTCGGCCTCCGGCTCCGCCTGCGCTACCTGCAAAGACGTGTAGCGTGCGCGCGCATCGGCGAGCGGCAGGCCCGGCGTCAGGCCGAGCGCCGCCGCGGCATCGTTCAGTGCGGCAATGCGCAGCGCGCCTTTGACCGGTTCGACGACGATGAGCGGCGCGTCACCCGGCGCGGACGAGCGGCGTTCGATCCGATCGGTCGACAGCCGCCGCAGCCACACCGAGAGATAGCGCCGAGAAGACGCACTCATGATGATCCCATTCGACGAGCCAGCGGCCGTTGGGGCCGCGGCGGTTCTTGGTAAGAGTGAGGGTGAAGGCGGTGCGGCCAAGACCGCCGAATCGATCCGGCCGGCTGGGGGCCGCGGCCACCTGCCAGCGCGTCTCGGCCGCAGTGGTCAGCGGCGACGGCTGATGCCGCAGCAACAGGCCGAGGCTGTCGCCCTCGCGGGCGGCGAGCGTCAGCCGGCGGGTCGCGGTGAGGTCGGCGGCCGCGCCGGCAAGTCCGCCCCCTTGCGGCATCTCGCCGATCACCGCGGCGAGCGCGCGGCTGCGCAGCGCCTCCTCCATCGCCCAGAGAAGATCGACCGGCCGCGGCACGCTGAGCAGCAGCAGCCGGCGGGTCGGCAGGCCGAACAGGTCACAGCCCGGCCCGTAGGGGCGACCGCTTTCCAGCGCACTGAAATCGGTCTGGATCCAGAGCACCTGACGCCGTCCCGATTCCGGCCGGACGGCGAGCGCGGCGGCAAAACCGCAGGCCGCGCCGAGGTCCGGCATCCGCGCCGGCGCGATCTCGTGCAGGGCGGCCGGCATCAGCCCGCCCTGGAGCACGGCGTCGATGGCCACGACCCCGAACGGCCGGATCCGGTCGCCCGTCTCCAGCGTCGTCGGCACGCCCTCGATCCGGGCCACCTCCTGTCGCAGACGGCGAAGGGTGGCTGGTTTGCCAGCAATCACGCGCGTAATCCTGTTCTTGATATGTTCTCATGATTCCGGAGCCGCGCCTGGGAGTCAAGCCGGGACATCGAAAGGCGCGCCGGGAGGAGTAAGATAAAAAGGAATTACAAATCAGTATTTTACCGCGCAATATGGAAATATTGCATCGCAACATAACTGAGTGCTCGGCTCATGCTGCAGATTGATGCTGCACCATGTGCACAATGCTGCGCCCTCACGCTGCAGCATGACGCCCTCCCGAGACTGACGGAACGCGGCGGCCGCGGTTCCCATTGAGCTCATGCCGCGCCATCCACGAACCCGGACGCCCGCATGACCCCGGCCTCCCCCTCCCCGGATGCTCCGCCGCCGATCCGCTCCCTGCGGGCGCTGCGGGAGGCGGAAGCGGCGTGCACCCGCTGCCCGCTTTACAAGAACGCCACCCAGGTGGTGCCGGGCGAAGGCCCCGCCCGTGCGCCGCTGATGCTGGTCGGCGAGCAGCCCGGTGACCGCGAGGATCTCGCCGGGCATCCGTTCGTCGGCCCGGCCGGGCAGATGCTGGACCGCGCCATCGCCGAGGCCGGCATCATCCGCAAGCAGGTGTTCGTCACCAATGCGGTGAAGCACTTCAAATTCGTGCCGCGCGGCAAGCGCCGCCTGCACCAGAAGCCCAACGCCCACGAGATCGAGCGCTGCAAATGGTGGAACGACCTCGAGCGCGCCATCGTCAAGCCGCGGCTGATCGGCGCACTTGGCGCCACCGCCGGACGCAGCCTGTTCGGCCGTCCGGTCACGATCGGCAAGATGCGCGGCCATGTGCACCGGCTCGATGACGGCACCGCGGCGATCCTCACCACGCATCCGTCCGCGCTGCTGCGCATGCCGGACGCGGCGGAGCGGGCGGCGGCGTTCAAACTGCTGGTGCGCGACCTGCAACAGGCCCGTGATTTTCTCGCCACATGATCGGCTCCTGAGGACGAGGCTGGTATTCCCGTGCCGCTTCCACGGTTGCCAAATCCGGCGACGTTAAGTGAGAATAAACCGGCTCCGGCTGGAATGACCTCATGCGCCTGTCTGTCACCGCTTTGCTGCTCGCTTCGATCGTCACCGTCACCGCTTTCGCGCCGGTGCGCGCCGAGGCGCAATACCGCGCGGGCGAAATGCAGGTCGACGACCAGCCCGGTTTCATCCCGCCCGAGGGCGAGGAAGGGCTCGATCCCGCCTATCGCCGTCAGCCGGTGTTCTTCCGCAACACCGAAGCGCCGGGCACGATCATCGTCGATACCGAGACGCGCTTCCTCTATCTGATCCAGTCGCCGACGCGCGCGATGCGCTACGGCATCGGCGTCGGCCGCGACGGCTTCCAGTGGGCCGGGCTCGTCAAGATCACGCGCAAGGCGGAGTGGCCGGACTGGACGCCGCCGTCGGAGATGATCGCGCGCCAGCCTTATCTGCCGCGTTTCATGGCCGGCGGACCGGGCAATCCCATGGGCGCGCGCGCCATGTATCTCGGCACAACCGTGTATCGCATCCACGGCACCAACCAGCCGCAGACCATCGGCAGCGCGGTGTCGTCGGGCTGCTTCCGCCTGGTGAACGACGACGTCATCGACCTCTATGAGCGGGTCAATGTCGGCACCAAGGTGATCATCCGGCATCAGCCGTCGCTGTAAGAGCGGCGTTTCGTCTCTCGGAGCCTCATGGTGAGGAGCATCGCGTCAGCGATGCGTCTCGAACCATGAGGCGGGCGCGCAACTGTGGCCGCCGCATCCTTCGAGACGCGATGCTGCGCATCGCTCCTCAGGATGAGGCGGATTGAAAGCCGCGCCTGCCTCTCTCTTCCCGATGCGGTTGTCAGACAACCGATGACATCCAGGCATGCGTCATCGCCCGTATTGTTTGGCCGGCGCCGGGTGCGCCCGTATTCTTCTGCCCCTCTCCATAGATGAGGGGCGACGGAGCGCCGCGTGGCGCAACGTCTTCATTATCCAGCGCCGCCTCGCGACGACACCGGAGCGCATCTCCTTGCGATCGGAGACACGCGCGCCCTGCGGCGCTCCGTAA
>JAEWJH010000037.1 GCA_023386635.1 Pseudomonadota bacterium | reverse complement strand
ACCGACGCTGATCCCGTCCGCGCCGATGCCGGTTCCGGCACCCGTTCACACGTCCGCGCCCGCTGCGGCACCGGCCCCCGCGCCTGTGGCCGCGTCTGTTGCCGCTCCTGCACCGGCCGCGGCTTCGCCGCAGCCCGAACAGCGCTCGACCCTCGATCGCCTGTTCGGCGCAAGCCATCCGCAGATTCCCGATGCGCAGGTATCCGAAAAACTGCGCGCCGCGAAATTCGCGAACCGCGTGCCGAATGCGCAGGACCGCAAGGCGATCGAATCAGCCTACGCATCGCAGAACTACGCGCCGATGTGGTTCAAGGACGGCGCGCTGACCGATCGCGCCAAGACACTGGTCGAGCGCTTGAAGAACGTCGCCGCCGACGGCTTCGAGGTCGGCGATTATCCGGTGCCGGATCTCGCCGCCATCAACAGCGCCGATGCGCTTGCGAACGCCGATATCCAGCTCACCAGTTCGGTCGTCACCTATGCGCGGCATCTGGAAAGCGGCCGCATCGCGCCGACCCGCGTGACCGCCGAGGCCGACTACGGCTCAGGCGCAGCCCCGGCCGATCCGGCGGAAATCCTCAAGCGCATCGGCAGCACCGGCAACATCAATGCCGCGCTCGACCACTACAACCCGCAGCATCCGGGCTTCCGCGCATTGCGTGCCAAGCTCGCCGAGGTGCGCGCGCACGCGGCAAACGACCGCACCGCCTATATTCCGGAAGGCGGCGTGGTGAAGCCGGGCATGAAGGATCCGCGCATCCCGGCGATCCGCGCCAAGCTCGGCGTTGCCGGCAAGGCCGACGACACCACCTACGACAAGGCGCTCGTCCTTGCGGTGAAGCGATACCAGAAGGCCAACGACCTGGTCGACGGCGGCATCATCGGCAACATCACCATCGCCAGGATGAACGGCCCGAAGGCGTCGGAGCAATTGCTCGCCGTGCTCGGCTCGCTGGAGCGCTGGCGCTGGCTGCCGCGCGATCTCGGCCGCAACTATGTGATGATCAATATTCCCGACTACACGCTGCGTGTGGTCAGCAACAACAATCTGGTGTGGAAGACCAACATCGTCGTCGGCAAGCCGCAGACGCCGACGCCGCTCCTCACCGCTACGATGGACCATGTGCTGGTCAATCCGTCGTGGTACGTGCCGCAGTCGATCATCCAGAACGAATTGCTGCCGGCCTACGAGAAAGACCCGAAGATCTTCGAGCGCATGGGTCTCGAAGTGCGCAAGGGACCGGACGGCCACATCAACGTCGTGCAGCCGCCCGGCGCCGCCAACGCGCTCGGCCACATCAAGTTCGCGTTCCCGAACAAGTATCAGGTCTATCTGCACGACACGCCGGAGCGGCGGCTGTTCGCGGCGTCCGAGCGCGCGTTCAGCCATGGCTGCATGCGCGTCGAGAACCCGACCAAGTTCGGCGAGGTGATCCTGTCGCTGGCGATGTCGGGGCCGGCGCCGAACCAGCGCCAGCTCGACCAGATGTACGGGCAGGACGAAAAGATGTTCAAGCTGGCCACCCGGCCGATGGTGCACCTCACCTATCAGACCGCTTATGTCGACGACGCCGGCAAGCTGGTCGTGCGCAAGGACATCTACGGCTACGACAGCCGCATCCACACCATCCTCTCCACGGACGAGCGCAAGATCGCCGATCAGGCGCCGCCGCAGGACAAGACCCGCGACCTCGCCACCGCCAAGAGCAACCAGGAAGTGCTGCGCCGGGTCGAGCGCCGCGAGGCCAAGAATCCCTTCGACTTCTTCGAGCGGATTTTCCGCTAACACAGTCCCGCGACAGATCAGCCCGCCGCATGCCGCGAGTTCCATTTCGCAGCGTGCTGCGGGCACCTTTTTGCCATGATTGTCAGCGAGTTATGCACTTCGCCGACGGGTGGCGCTAAGACCTCATTAACGCAACCCGACGAGACTGCGCCGAAGTTGTTTCCGTGACACGCATGTGCGTCTTCGAGTGCGCGTCGTTCGCGGAATGGTGTGGGACGGCCATTTCTCGCGGGAGTGCACGTGCCGGTTCTGAGCGCGCGCCAGTTTCTGATGTCTTGTTCGGCCGCGGCGATCATCCGCGCGGCGGCCCGCGCGCACGGTGCGGCCATCACGCGCACCGGCATCCGCATCAGCGCCGCGGCGCTGCTGATTGCGCTCGGCAGCCAAAGCCTGCAGACCGCGGTGGCCAACGGCGATACCCGCAGCCTCACATTCCATCACCTGCATACCGGTGAGGACATCACCATCACCTTCAAGCGCGACGGCCGTTACGACCAGTCGGCGCTGAAAAAGCTCAACTGGTTCATGCGCGACTGGCGCCGCAACGAATCCGTCGAGATGAACCCGCAACTGTTCGACATCCTGTGGGATGCGTATCGCGAGGTCGGCGGCAAACTGCCGATCCAGGTGATCTGCGGCTACCGTTCGCCGGATACCAACGCGATGCTGCGGCGGCGCAGCTCCGGTGTCGCCCAGGCGAGCGAGCATACGCAGGGCAACGCCATGGATTTCTTTATTCCGGGCGTGTCGCTGGAACTCCTGCGCAATGTCGGCTTGCGGCTGCAACGCGGCGGCGTCGGCTTCTATCCGACCTCGGGCTCGCCGTTCGTGCACATGGATACCGGCAGCGTGCGCCACTGGCCGCGCCTCACCCACGATCAACTCGTCAAGATCTTCCCGGACGGCCGCACCGTGCATGTCGGCACCGACGGCCAGCCGCTGAAGAACTATGCGCTGGCGCTCGCCGATATCGAGCGGCGCGGCGGCCATGCCTCCAACGTGTCGCTGGCGGCCGCCGGCATGAGGGGCGAGCAGCAGGTCGCGAGCGCCGCCACGAACGGCGGGATGGACAACGACGGTCGCATGGTGAACCGCGGCGGCAATTTCTTCGCGCGGCTGTTCGGCAAATCCAGCGACGAGGATGAGGCCGCGGCCGATACGGCGCCACGCGGCACGCCGGCGGCCGATTCCCGTCCCGCTCCGATGCCGGCGACGGTCGCGACCACCCGCATCGCCCGCGCGCAGACGGCGACGGAAACCACCGCTTCGATCCCGCTGCCGCATGCGCGGCCCGATGCTCCGCAGGCGCAGCCCGCGGTTCAGCCGACGATCCTCGCGTCGCTGCCGTTGCCGAAACCGGCGCCCGGCCGCAGCGCGACCGCAGCCAATCCGCTGGCGCAGATGCCGTTCCGCACCGCCTCGGCCGATCCGGACGTCACCGCCGAACTCGTCGCCGATCAGGACGCCGATCAAGGAACAACGCCGCTGCCGTCGATGCTGTCTTATGCCGCGATGGAGCCCGCAGACGGCGCCCGCGAGACGCCGCGACCGGCCGTTGCATCCCAGGCCGCCGCGCCGATGGGCGAGCGTCTGCAGCAGCGGACCACCTACAAGAACGCGCTGCCGAAATCGTCACCGCCCGCCACCGCCGCGGTCCAGTCACCGGCGCAGCTGTCGGCCTCGATCGCCGCGCGGCGCTATCATGAACCGTGGCTGCGGGCCGTCCTGATCGCGCCCGATGTAAGCCACTATCTGACCGCGCTGCCGGTCGGCACGCCGGACGGGCGGCAACTGGCGCCGGCCATGCAGAAGCCAAACATGGCGCTGACCGCCACGTTCCGCATCGATCCGAATGATGGATTGCGCACCGACCGCTTCACCGGCGATGCGGTGGTGTTCATGGCCACCACTGCTTTCTTCGGCCGGACCGCGTCGCTGACGCGCTGAGTTATAAAGCTGGTTTCCGCCTCATCCTGAGGAGCATCGCGCAGCGATGCGTCTCGAAGGACGAGGCGGCCAAGCTCACGCCCCATGGTTCGAGACGCCCCGCCTTCGCTTTCAACTCGGCGCGGCTCCTCACCATGAGGCTACGAGAGGGCGTCCAATCGACTCGACGGTATGGGCGTCACGCCACCATGCCGAGCGCGTTCAGGTAGGTTTCGAGCACCGCGGCCTCTTCCTGCCGCTCGTTGGCGTCCTGCTTGCGCAGCGCCACCACCTTGCGCAGGGCCTTGACGTCGTAGCCGTTGCCCTTGGCCTCGGCGTAGACGTCCTTGATGTCGTCCTGGGTCGCCTTCTTCTCTTCCTCGAGCCGCTCGATCCGCTCCACGAAAGCCTTGAGCTGTTCCTTGGCGAAGCGGGTGTGCGCGTGCTGAGTTCCTTCGTCGTCTTGTTTGGCTGCTGCGCTGGACGCCATGGTACGCTCTCCCTCGTCGGATATCGGGGCGGAAAGTCCGCCATCTTGAAGAAAGAGGTTTCGGAATCCCGGGCCGAAAGGTCAACGACGGCCGCGGGCGAACCCCCGTCATCCACAAGGTCCGAAATTAAATTGCCAGGAACATTAAGGCAGGGTCAGTGGCTGTGCGGCGCGCTTTTCGCGAACGCGGCCTGCTGTTCCGGCGACGCCTCTTTCTGGTGTTTCTTCTTCCACTGGTCGAACGGTTCGCCATAGACGATCTCGCGGGCCTGATCCTTGGTCATCGGCAGCGCGTTCGCGTCGGCGGCATCCTTCATCCAGTTGGCAAGGCAATTACGGCAGAAACCGGCCAGATTCATCATGTCGATGTTCTGCACGTCGGTGCGCTCGCGCAGATGCGCGACCAGCCGGCGGTAAACCGCGGCCTCCAGTTCGGTGCGGGTTTTATCGTCCATCTGATCGGCCATGACGGGCTCCTTGTGACGGGCTTCTTGTGACGGGCGCCTTGCCTGTTCCCCGGTAGATAGGCGTTCCCGTCGCCGGGGTCCATAACGCGGACGGTCGTTGCGGCGATCGGCCCGTAAACCGATTGGCCGGACCCGCCAGACCGCTAAAGTGCCCCACCATGAATCGAGAGATGAATCAGACGCGCCGCCTGCTGACCGACCTGTTCAACCTCGCCACGGCGCGGGCGCATCCGGCCCAGTGTCTGCCGGCGCATCTGCCGCCGGCCCCGGCCGGCCGGCTGATCGTGCTCGCCGGGGGCAAGGCGTCCGGCGCCATGGCCGAGACCGCGGAAGCGTTCTATGGGCCGCAGATGCCGGCCGGGCGGATCACCGGCCTCGCGGTCGCCCGGCACGGCTACGGCCGCCCGACCCGGCTGATCCGGATGATCGAGGCCGGCCATCCGGTCCCCGATGAAGCGAGCCTCGCCGCCGCCGGCGATATTCTCGCGCTGGCCGAGAGCGCCGGGCCGGAGGATCTGGTGCTCGCCCTGATGTCCGGCGGCGCCTCGGCCAACTGGGTTGCACCTGCCCATGGCCTGAGCTTCGCCGACAAGCAGGCGGTCAACCGCGCGCTGCTGCGCTCCGGTGCCGGCATCGTCGAGATGAACACGGTGCGCAAGCATCTCTCGCGGATCAAGGGCGGCCGTCTCGCCCGTGCGGCGGCACCGGCCCGCATCGTCACACTGGCGATCTCCGATGTGCCCGGCGACGATCCGGCGGTGATCGGCTCCGGGCCGACGGTACCGGACCCGACGACGCTGGCCGACGCGCGCGCCATCGTCGCACGCTATCGCCTCGATCTGCCGGAGAATGTGCGGCGCGCGCTCGACGATCCGGCCAATGAAAGCCCGAAGCCGGGCGACCCCGCCTTCGCCAACACCACCTTCACACTGGTGGCGACCCCGGCTGCGTCCTTTCGCGCCGCGCAGGATGCCGTGCGGGCCGCCGGATACGATTGCGTCTTCCTCGGCGATCAGGTCGAGGGCGAGGCGCGCGAGGTCGCGGGTCAGCACGCCGCCATGGCGCGAGACCTGCAGCACCGGGGCAAGCGCGCGATCATCCTCTCCGGCGGCGAGCTGACGGTGACATTGCGCGGCAAGGGCGGTCGCGGCGGCCCGAACCAGGAATATGCGCTGGCCTTGGCGCAGGCGCTCGACGGCAGCCGCGGCATCGCGGCGATCGCCGGCGACACCGACGGCACCGACGGGGGCGGCGGCAGCGCCGACGACCCGGCCGGTGCCTATGCCGACGGGGAAACAGCAGCCCGCGCCCGCGCTGCCGGCCTCGATCCTGCCGTGTTCCTCGCGGACAACAATTCCACCGAATTCTTCAGCAAGCTGGGCGACTTGCTGGAAACCGGCCCGACCTTCACCAACGTCAATGACTTCCGTGCCCTCATCGTTGACACGCCCTAGCGGTTCGCGCGACACCCCCCAGCGATGGTGCTGATGTCCGCCGTATCGCTTCCCCAGCCGGCCGCTTGTGCCCCGGCCCGCGCATGGCGAATCCCATGCGCCAAGGCGCATGGATGGCGAATGCCGCTGCGGGCGCTCGCTGCGCTGCTGCTGGCGCTCGCGCCGCTTACCGCGATGCCGCGCGCCGCCCACGCCGATTTCAACGTCTGCAACTACAGCGGCGGCCGGGTCGGCGTCGCGCTGGGCTACAAGGATGCCGACGGCTGGGTCACCGAAGGCTGGTGGAATCTCTCCGACCGCACCTGCGAGGCGCTGCTGCGCGGCGGGCTGGTGGCGCGCTACTATTATGTCTACGCGATCGACTACGATCGCGGCGGCGAGTGGACCGGGCAGGCGTTCATGTGCTCGCGCGACAAGGAGTTCACGATCCGCGGCATCGACAATTGTCTGGCGCGCGGCTACGACCGGACCGGCTTTTACGAGATCGACACCGGCGATCAGCGATCCTGGACCATGCAATTGACCAATTCCGCCAAGACCTCCGATGTGCCCTCCGCCGCGATGCCCGGCTTGCCGGCGGGCGGCGCCAAAGGTGACCGGTCGCCCGGCGGGCCGGCGAAACGATGAGACGTCTGCGCCGCGCGAAAATCGTCGCGACCCTCGGACCGGCCTCCTCGACCGTCGAGATGATCACGCGGCTGTTCGAAGCGGGCGCCGACGTGTTCCGCATCAATATGAGCCACACCAGCCACGACAAGATGCGTGAGCTGGTGGCGGCGATCCGTCAGGTGGAAGCCGATCACGGGCGGCCGATCGGCATCCTCGTCGATCTGCAAGGGCCGAAGCTCCGGCTTGGGACCTTCGCCAACGGACCGGTGATGGTCGCCAACGGCGAGCGCTTCACGCTCGATGCGGATCCGGCGCCGGGGGATGCGACGCGGGTCTATCTGCCGCATCCGGAAATTCTCGCCGCGGCGCAGCCGGGCCATACGCTGCTGCTCGACGACGGCAAGGTGAAACTCGTTGTCGAAGCGAAGCAGCCGAATGCGATCGTCACCCGTGTCGTGGTGGGCGGCAAATTGTCCGACCGCAAGGGCGTCAGCCTCCCCGACACCATGGTGCCGTTCTCCGCGCTTGCCGACAAGGACCGCTCCGACCTGGAAGCCGCCCTCGATGCCGGCATCGACTGGATCGCTTTGTCGTTCATCCAGCGGCCGGAAGACATCGCCGAAGCGAAGAAGATCACCCGCGGGCGCGCGCTGATCATGGCGAAGATCGAGAAGCCGCAGGCGGTGCACCGGCTCGCCGACATTCTCGACATCGCCGACGCGCTGATGGTGGCGCGCGGCGATCTCGGCGTCGAGATGCCGCTGGAAAAAGTGCCGGGCGTGCAGAAGCAGATGACGCGCGCGGCGCGGCTCGCCGGCAAGCCGGTGGTCGTCGCGACGCAAATGCTCGAATCGATGATTTCCTCACCGGTGCCCACGCGCGCCGAAGTGTCGGACGTCGCCACCGCGATCTTCGAAGGCGCCGATGCGGTGATGCTGTCGGCGGAATCCGCCGCCGGGCAATATCCGGTCGAAGCGGTCTCGCGCATGAACCGCATCGCCGAGGAGATCGAGAGCGATCCGACCTATCGCGCGATCATCACCGCGCAGCGCACGCCGCCGGAGTCGACCGGCGCCGACGCCATCGCCGATGCGGCGCGCCAGATCGCCGAGACGCTCGAACTGTCCGCGATCATCTGCTGGACCGGATCGGGCTCGACCGGACTGCGCGTCGCGCGTGAACGGCCGAAATCGCCGATCATCGCGCTGTCGCCGAACATCGCTACCGGGCGGCGGCTGTCGCTCGTCTGGGGCGTGCACGGTGTGATCACCGAAGACGCGCTCAATATGAGCGACGTGGTGAGCCGCGCCTGCCGTCTTGCGTTCCGCGACGGCTTCGCCAAGCCGGGACAGCGCGTCATCGTCGTCGCCGGCCTGCCGCTCGGCACGCCGGGCGCGACCAACATGCTGCGCATCGCCTTCGTCGGCAACGACGTGGAAGACGTCTGAGCGATTTCTACTGGCTGGCGGAGGGGACCTGCGGCGGCGCCAGCAGCTTGTCCGGATCCAGCATGGGCGGTTTTCGTGCCGCGCTGATCGTCGCGATCGCGGCGACGATGCGATCCGGCCAGACATGATGCGGCATGTGGCCGACTTTCTCGAACACGGTCAGCGTCGCGTCCGGCAGTTGCGCCGTCAGGGCGCGCGCATGGATACGGGTCGAGACGACGAGATCGGCATCACCGGCGAGGATCGCGGTCGGCACCGCGATTTCGCCATAGCGCGGCTGCTGCGCCGTCACGAAAGCGTGGAGCGACGCGACGTCCCGTGCGTTCTCGAGAAACGTGCGCGGCCGCAGACCGAGATCGATCGCCGCGTGTTCGCGATAACCGGCCGGGACCGGTTGCGGCGTGAACGCCGCGGCGATGCCGGGACCGATGAGCACCTGACTCAGCGGATAAGCCAGCGTATAAGCGAACAGCGGGCCGATCACCGGCATCGCGAAAATATTGTAGTAAAGCGCGACCCCGCCGATCCACGGATGCGTCACCGGTGAGATCAGCACCAGACCGGCGAGCCCGTCGCGATAGGTCAGCGCATAATTGAGCGCGAGCGCACCGCCGAGCGAATGCGCGACCATCACCACGCGACCGGCATCGAGTTGCGTCAGCGCATCGTGAATGAGAGTCACCTGACGCGCGAGCCGCTTGCCGTCGTCGACGCCCGGCCCATCGCTCCAGCCGAGCCCCGGCCGGTCGATGAGGATGACGCGGCGGTCGCGCAGCCGTTCGCCGAGCGCCACGCGCCAGTCCTCAAGATTGTCGCTGGCGCCATGGATCAGGACCAGCGGCGGTTCGCCGGGCTTCGGCGTGCCTTCATCGAGAACATGCAGACGCACGCCGTCCACGGTGATGACCCGGCCGGACGGCGGATGCGCGCGCTCGATCGCCCGCACTCCGAAATACGTATAGAGCGCGCCCGCGCCGAGGATCAGCGCGAGTATCAAAATCGTGAGCAGCGGGATTTGTAGCAGGCGGGGCACGCTTAACATACGATCTCAGGCGCGAAAGGTTGCAGGCGCGGTCCCACAAAACACGCGCCGCCGGCGCATCAGATATCGCGCCCCTCGACTTTTTCCTGCAGCTTCTTGACCTGATCGGGAATGTTCTCGAGCCGCGGATAGACCTCGACCGCGCGGCGATAGGCCTCTAGCGCGTGCCGCTCGTCGCCGATCTCCTGCAGGATCAGGCCGAGCCCCGACAGCGCACCGAAATGGCGCGGCTCGAGCTTGAGCACCTGCATCAGGTCCTGCAGCGAAGCGCCGTAATCCTTGCGCATGAAATGGATCGTGGCGCGCCGATTCCAGGCTTCGACATAATCGGGACGGATGGCGACAATGGCGTCGAGCAGCTTGATCGCGAGCGCCGTGTCCTTGGCCTCGACCGCGCGGCGGACCCGGCCCATCAGCAGGTTCGCCGTGTCGCTCGGCGAGATCATCCACAGCATCCAGATGCGCTGCTCGATCGCCTTGGCGCTGGTGTCGTCCGGCGCGATTTTCAGCGCCTCGAACAGAAAATCCAGGTTGTGCGTGGGATCCTCGGCCTTCCCCTTCCTGGTCTTGGGGCTCGGCACGGTCTGCGGGGGATGAATCCATTCCCCCTTGGCGTCGGGGGCCGGCGCCTGCTGCGCAAATACCCCCGCCGGCACCAAGGCCAGCACCATCAACCCTGCAAAAAACAGCCGGAATCGCATCGGGGACAGACTAGTCTGTCCCCGGGACAACGCAAACCAATCGGTTATCAAAGGCGCGTGACGCGGCGCATGCCGCTGTCGGCACTTCAGCCCTGACGGGCCTTAAAGCGCTTCTGGGTCTTATTGATGATATAGACCCGGCCCTTGCGGCGCACGATACGGTTGTCGCGGTGGCGCGCACGCAATGATTTCAAGGAGTTACGGACTTTCATCACACTTCTCAATTCGGCTGTTGCCGCGGGTTCTAAGGATTGAGGGCGGCCCTGTCAACGCGCCCGGCCGGGTTCCCCCCCGACCGGCCCGGCTCAGGATGCCCGGCTTTTGGCCCGCTCACGCCAGCGCATGATGAAACGGGGCAGGAACACCGCCGTCGCGGCCACCGCAAGGAAGATCAGGCCATACTGGAGCGGATGCTCGCCTCCCTGCCCGAACGCGAGATGCCGGGCAGCGTGGCCGAGCCACGTATAGACCACCGTGGACGGCGCCATGCAGACCATCGTGACCACGGCATATTGCCAGAACGGGATCCGGGTCAGGCCGAGCAGGTAGTTAAAGACCGTGTAGGGAAAGATCGGCACCAGCCGGATGAAGGCGACGAACCGCCAGCCCTCGGCCTCGACGCTTTGCTTGATCTCGCCGAGCCGGCCGGCCGCGCGGCGCTCTACCCAGTCACCAGCGAAATAGCGCGCCAGCGCGAAGGCAAGCATGGCGCCGATACTGCCACCGACGAAATTGACAAAGCTGCCGAGCACCGGACCGAACACCGCGCCGCCCAGCGCATCAAAGAAGCTGCCCGGCACCATCGCGACCGTGGCAAGGGCATAGATCACGGCAAATCCGACCGGAGCCCAGACACCGAGATCGCGGTTCAACCCCTCGAGCGCGTCGAGCGTCAGCACATCGTGATAGAGCCACACGAGCGCCGCGATGCCGATCACCAGCAGCGCGAGCAGCAGGCCGAGCGTCCGCCGCGAGGTCAGGCGTGTGTGCGAAATCAGCAAGGACAAGACGGGCCGTCGATTGAACTGGGCGAATGGGCCCCGTCCTTAGCGCGCGGCGGCGCGGAATCCCAGCCCGCCATAGCGCCTATGCATCTGTGCGCGCGGCATACCCGACATTCCCTGCGGATATCGACATTGCGGCATTCCTGCGGCAGGTTGCGGAGATCGCGGCAATCGCGCTGCGGACTCCTCCATCTCACCACATTTTCTCACGACATCGAGCGATGACCGACCGCAGCGATCAACCGTCCCTCGCGCGCATGCTGATGCTGGTCGGGCTCTTGTGGCTGATCGGCAATGCGCTGCGGCTGACCATACTCGCGGTGCCGCCGGCGCTACCCAGCATTCATGACGATCTGCATCTCAGCGCGACGCAGGTCGGACTGCTGACCGGATTGCCGCCGATGCTGCTCGGCCTCGCCGCGGTGCCCGGCTCGCTGCTGATCGCGCGGCTCGGCGTGCTACCGGCGCTGATCGTCGGCCTCGTCCTCGCCGCCGTCGGCGGCGCATTGCGCGGCATCTATCCGCACATCGCGCTGCTCTACGGCATGACCATCGTCACCGGCGCCGGCGTCGCGATCATGCAGGTGACGATGCCAACCGTGGTGCGGCTGTGGATGCCGCAGCGGATCGGCTTCGCCACCGCCGTCTATACCAACGGTCTCGTCATCGGCGAGATCATCCCGGTGAGTCTGACCATTCCGGTGGTCCTGCCCTGGGTCGGGAGTTGGCAATGGTCGTTCGCGGTGTGGAGCGCGCCGGTCCTCGCGATCGCCGTGCTGGTGTGGGCCTTCGCGCCGCGCGTGCAGCAGCCGGCAGCCACGCTGGCTGCGGCACGGCGCTGGTGGCCGGACTGGAACGACAGCCTGATCTGGAAGCTCGGCCTGATGCTCGGCGCGGTCAACGCCGCCTACTTCGGCAGCAACGCCTTCCTGCCGGATTATCTGACCCATACCGGCCAGACCGAATGGATCAGCCCCGCGCTGACCGCGCTCAATGTCGGCCAACTGCCCGCCTCGCTGCTGCTGCTCGGCGCCGCAAGCCGGCTGGAGCGCGCGACGTGGCCTTATCTCTTTGCCGGCCTCGGCATCATCGCGGCGATCGTCTTTATCGTGTTCGGCCGCGGCATTGTCGTCGTCGCTGCAG
>JAEWJH010000036.1 GCA_023386635.1 Pseudomonadota bacterium | reverse complement strand
TGCCTTCCGTTTTGCCGATAACGGCCACAACCTCGTCGGCGGCGAACTGACCCTTGCGGATGCACTCTTCCAGCCCCGACGCGTCGGCAACACTCTTGATTTCAATCTTGGCAACTTCGATGGTCATCGCGCATTCCTGTTCTGCGAACAAAATATTATCGTCGCGCACGCGCGCGAACGACCTTCGCGGCGATCCTCAAAAGATATGCCCTCAGTGTCCAACAGTGTTTCCTTATGTGCACATCGGCAAATCCGATCCACGCAATCCCTGCCGAATCCCTTGGTATTGTGCGATGCAAAATCACGGGCGCGCACGATTGCAATCGGTGACGGGCGGCGCGATGAACCCCTTCAGGAGCTTTCACGACGCTTGCGGCGCTTTGCGGCCCCTGCAACGGTCAGGATGATGACGCGGAACAAAGACGATCTCACGAAACCGGTGTCGGTGACCATCGGCCTGACCACGGCACCGCGGTCGCCGAGCGATGTCAGCGGCCCGGTCGTTCGGATCGAACCGGCATCGCGCGCGCCGCTGCGGCTCAACAACGCCGCCCTCGACCTGCACGGCAAGACGGCTGCGGCCGACGCCTTCTCACGCATCAAGGAATATCTGCTGACGCTGTGCGGCCCCTGGTCGCGGCACCATCATCTGTTCGTCGCGCGGTATTTTGCGTTCGTCGATGCGCAATGTGAGCTGCACCGCGCGGAACTGACCGAAATCCTTGCGCCGTTCGGATCCGTTTACAGCTACCGGGATTTCCGGTTTTCCGCATGGCTCCCCTTGCCGCTGGCCGTCGTGACGGCAACCGCCGCGACACAACCGGACGTCCCGCCGCGCGCCGATTTCCTGTTCTGGTCCGGCACGGCGTTCATTGCCGTCGAACTCTGCGGACACACGTCGCGCTCGATGCAACGCATCCGCGACCGGGAGCAATTCCGGCAAGCGGGAATCGAGGTCGTCGATGTTCCGCTCGTCGCGTTGCGCGCCGATCCCGATGCGCTGTTGACCTCGGCGTTTCCGCCGGCATTTTCACGCTTCTGGAGCGGCGAACCTTTTCCGAGCGGGCCGGTGAAACCGGACGCAGCGCGCTTTGTACTGCCGCCGACGCCCTAGATATCCGCTTCGAGGATATAGAGACCGCCCGTGAAACGATCCGCCGCATAGACGATCTGTCGCTCGTCGACATAGACGTCGTTGATCTGCGCCGCGCCGGCCGGCGACCCTTTCGGCGGCCCCGGAACAAAATGGGCGATTTCTCTCGGCTGCAACGGGTCCTCGATGTTGTAGACGCGCACGCCGCCATTGAAGATCGCCGAGAAGATGATCGTTTCCGAGCGGAACGACGCACCCGGCCGGTTCTCATGCAGATTGTGCGAACCGAAACGTCCGCCGCGCCGCGCAAAGTCGGCAACGGGCGGCATCGGCAAGGTGCCGATCGGCACGGGGTTGTTCTCCTGGCGAATATCGACCAGCCAGGTCAGCTTCGGCCAGTCCGCGCCGCCGTCACGCACGCACTCGTCGGTGATCACCAGGAGATCGCGCTCGATCAGCGGCATCACCGTGTGCATGAAGCCGTTGAACGGCGGCGACGGATTCCACTGCGAGACGGGTTTCGGCCGGCTCATGTCGGAGATGTCGAGAATGACCATGCCGCCGTCGAGATAGGCGACGTAAGCGCGATCCGGCCGTTCGGGATAGACATTGGTGTTGTGCGCGCGGAACCCGCTGTCGAATGTAGGATGGCGCGGCGGCGGCGGCGCGTCGTCGCCCTCGCGCGTGCCGGGCATCCACCATCGTCCGACCTCGAACGGCTTGGTGGGATCAGCGACATCGATGCAGCGATAGAACTGGCAGTCGAGCCGGTTGCGCGGGACGAAATCCCGCGCGCCGCCGGCGAAGTGGATATAGCGCCCGTCCACGAACCAGAGCTGGTGCACGCCCATGGAATGCGGGCCCGAGCAGTCGAAGAACGCGATGGAGCGCGGGTTTTCCGGCACGCTGACGTCGAACAGCTCGATCCCCGCGGGTTCGAGGCCATGGCCAGGATCGCCGAGCCCCTTCGCGCCCAGGGTCTGATAGGCGACCGCCAGGATATCGCCGACGAGGTCGAGCGAATTGGAGCGGACTTTGTTATGCGGCAGATCGGTCTGGACGATCACGCGCGGATTCTTGATATCCGTCACATCGACGCCGGTGAAATTCTTCGGCGGTCCTTCGTGCGCCAGCCACATGATGCGCCGCCCGCCCGACGCGGTCTGGATCACCATCCCCTCGCCGATCCCGCCGAACCCGCGCAACGGATCCTGGCTGATCAGACGCATATTCTTGATCGATGAGGTCATGACCTATCCTTTGTTCTTCAGGCCGCGAGAGCCGCGTCCATGGCCTTCTGCAAATCCGCCAGGCAGGGATCGTTGCCGATGAACACCAGCCGGGTCTCCCGCGCGTCATCCGGCCAGTGATCGAGCATCGCCGGCGGATACAGCGTCTTGCCGACGCAATGCAGGACTACGGGGCGGTCGGCGCCCGCGATCCGGACAAATCCCTTCACGCGCAAAATCCCGTCCCGAAGCGATAGCAGCGATTGCAGCCACGCCGCGAACCGGTTCCAGTCCACCGGATCGGTCCGCCGAACCGTGCTCGACACAAAATGGCTCTGGTGATGCGCATGCTCATGTCCATGCGTCATCGCCTTCGCCTTCGGCAACGCCACGGCCAGCCGCGCGCCGGCGGCCCGCAACAGGGCATCGGCATCGACCCGGTCGCGCCGTACGTCGTGAATGGCAGCAACCGGGTTGATGCCGGAGACGAGAGCGCGCGCCGCATGGATTTGCTGTTCCGAAGCGAGGTCCGTCTTGGTGATCAGAAGGTCGTCCGCCAGCGCGATCTGCCGCTGCACTTCCTCGAACCGCGACAGGTTCGATGCGACATTCACCGCGTCGACCGTGACCAGCAGGCCCGCCAGCACGAACGAGCCAAGCAGTTCCCGATCGTCCAGTAATGTGGACAGGATCGGGCCGGGATCAGACACGCCGCTGGTTTCGACAAGCGCGCGGGAAAAATGCGGAATTTCGTCAAGATCCCGCCGCGAGCGCAACAGCAGCAGCGTGTCGCGCAAATCGCCGCGGATCGAACAGCAAATGCAGCCGCTGTTGAGCAGGATCGGATCGTCGAGCGCGGTTTCGATCAGTTCATGATCGACCGCGACATCGCCGAACTCGTTGACGATCACGACCGCGTCCTTGAAACGCTCATCCACAAGGATGGAGTTCAGAAAGGTGGTCTTGCCGCTTCCGAGAAACCCGGACAGCACCGTGACCGGCACTCGACCTTGTTCGCCCACTCTTTTATCCACGATCCGTCTCTGAAGCGACCGGGTGTACCCGGTCGCTTCCTTGATCGTCAACGCACCATCGCAAGCTCAGAACCATTTCTTGTCGAGCTTGTCGAGGAACCCTTCCTTCTTGAGATCCGCGATATGCTTGTTGATCTCGACGCGAAGGTCGTCGTCTTCCTTCCGCACACCCACGGCAATGACCGCGGTGCGCCAGACTTTCGTTAGTTCCAGCCCGGCCGACAGCCCTTTCATGTTGTAACGGATCGACGGCAACGGATTGACCACCGCATCGACGCGCTTGTTCTCGAGGTCCTTGAGGGCGAGCAGGATCGTGTCGTAGGTCTTGACCTCCTTCACGCCGGGAATGTTCTCGCGCACGAACACCTGACCGGACGTGCCGATCTGCACGCCGACGACCTTGCCATTCAGGTCCTGGGGCTCGGCAATCGCGGCGCCGGCGGGCTTCGCCGCGCCGATACCCGCATCATAATAGCTGTCGCTGAAGCCGATCTGCTCCTCACGCTGCGGCGTCTTGGTCAGACCCGTGAACAGCGCATCGACACGGCCGGATTTCAGCGCGGCGACGATGCCTTTGAAGTCGATTTCCTGCCACTGGATTTTGACGTTCATCCGCTTGGCGATTTCGTTGGCGAGGTCGATGTCGTAGCCGACGGTCTTGCCGTTCACGACATATTCGAACGGCGCATAGGCCGCCGACGTGCCGATGGTGAATGTGCCCGTCCGCTTGATCTTCTGCAGAGTCGTCTCCGCAAGCGCGGAGCCGCTCCATGACAGCGTTACCGCCATCACGATTCCGGCCGTCGCAAGCAACGCGCGACCCATCGTCCCCGCACGCATCCTGTTATTCCTTAGCATCGGTTCCTCCTCCTGTTTTTTCAGTTTCCTTGGCTTCCTGACGTCTCGGCAACTGCCACGGCCTCCTGCGCGGCACGCCAGACCCGCACCGGCGTAATCGGCAGCGTGTTGATATCGACACCCAGCGGTGCGAGCGCAGCCGAGACCGCATTGGCGATGGTGGCCGCCACGGCGACGATGCCGCCCTCGCCCGCAGCCTTGACGCCGAGCGGATTGGTCGTTGAACGCGCATGCTCAAGCGACACACAATGGATATTCGGAAAGTCGCTGGCGGTCGGCAGCAGATAATCGGCAAGCGATGCGTTGAGCAATTGACCATCCTCGTCGTAGACGAATTCGTCGAAGAAGGTTCCACCCAGGCCCTGCACGATACCGCCGATCATCTGACCATGGACGATAAGAGGATTGATCATACGCCCGACGTCCTCCACAGCCCAATAGCCGAGCACTTTGACGCGGCCGGTTTTGATATCCACGGCCACATGCGCGACGTTGGCGCCGTAACTGTAAGTCAATTTCGTGTTGTTGAAGGCACCGTCGACATCGAGCGCGCGCCCGCTGGCCCTGGCCGCGGCGGCGAGTTCAGCAAGGCTTGCGCGCCGCGTTCCATCATTTGAAACGAACGCGCCGTCACGCCAGACAACTTCCTCATTCGGATTTCCGAACAGCCCGACCGCGAGCGGACGCGCCTGTTCGATGAAAGCGCGCGCCGTCTCCAGAATCGCACTCCCGCCCATCACCGCCGCACGGCCGCCATAGGTGCCGAAACCTTCGGCCAGATCAGTGGTCGAGCCGTGGAATACCCGGATCGCCTCCGGCGCGATGCCCAAGGCATCGGCACAGACTTGCGCAAATGACGTCTCATGCCCCTGGCCGAGCGTGGAGCAGCCGGTGAACAGGTCGATGGTCCCGTCCTCGGCAAGACGCAAGCGGGCGCATTCGCGCGGCCCCGCGCCACCGCTCTCGACGAAACAGGCCATGCCGACGCCGTGGTGCCATCCTTCGACGACGCGGCCGGACAGCGCACGCAACGTGCTCCACGCGCTCGCCTGCACGACACCGTCCAGCGCCAGCGCATAGTCGCCGCTGTCGTAAGGCGACGTCGCGATATTCGGAATGAGCGCGCCGGGATCGTAAGGCATCTCCGGCGCGGTCAGCAGGTTGCGGCGGCGCATCTCGACGGGATCGAGCCCGAGATCGCGCGCAGCAATGTCGATCATCCGCTCGCGGAAGAAATTCGCCTCGAACCGGCCCGGTCCGCGAAAGCTGCCGATCGGCGTCTTGTTGCTGGTGAAGACATTCACGTCGCACGCAAAATACGGAATCCGGTAGGGCCCCGGCAGAAATGCCGCGGTGTTCGACGGCGCCATGCTGCCGTTGGTGCGCACATAAGCGCCGAGATCGACAAAGATACTGCCGGACAGGCCGAGGATCGTGCCATCCGCACGGCAGGCGATCCGCAAATCGCAATCGACCTCGCGCGCATGATTGGTCGCCATCAGATGTTCGCGCCGGTCCTCGATCCACTTCACCGGCTGGCCGAGGGCGCGGGCGGCGAACGGGACGATGAAATCCTCGGGATAGAACTCCCCGCGCACGCCGAAGCCGCCGCCGATATCGACCTCGATCAGATCGATTTCCGTTTCCGGCAGGTCCAGCAACCCCGCGAGGATACGGCGATTGGCGAATGCGACTTTCGCCGCGCCCCAGACGCGCAACCGCTGCTGCGCGGTATCCCACTGCGCGACGAGGCCGCGCGTCTCCAGCGGAACGCCGCTGTGGCGATGGCAACGCAACCGTTCGGAGCGGGTGTAATCCGCGCCCGCGATGGCGGCGACATCGCCGCGCGTCACCCGATAGGAGGATGCGACATTGGTGCCGGCATGGTCGTGCAGAACGGTTTCGCGATTGGCGGATGCCCAATCGGTGACCGCGGGCAACGGCTCGTAGTCCACGTCGATGTGTTCGAGCGCGTCCTCCGCCCGGTAGGGGGAATCCGCGACCACAAAGGCGACCGGCTCACCGACATAACGCACCTTGTCGGCAGCGAGCGGCGGCTGCAGAAACGAGCGCTCGTAACCGGGGAGCGAGGCCGCGCGCAAAGGGATGCGGAGATTCGCGCCGAGATCGCGTGCCGTGAACACCGCCTTGATGCCCGGCATCGCCAGTGCGGCAGAAGGATCGATCGTTCTGATCCGCGCATGCGCGATGGGGCTTCGCAGCACCACGCCGTGCAACATCCCCTCGATGGTGACGTCGTCGATATACTGGCCCCGGCCGCCGAGAAAGCGCAGATCCTCCACGCGCTCGCGAGCGAGCCCGATCGCGGCGGAACGATTGGCCGGGGGCATTGTCATGCCTTGCCATCCCCGGCAGCCGCTTCGAGAACGGCAGCGACGATCGGCACATAGCCCGTGCATCGACAGATGTTGCCGGAAAGCACGTCGCGCACGCGCTCGGCAGTGAGATTTGCTTCGCTATCGATCAGCGCCTGCGCGGTGATCAGCATGCCCGGTGTGCAGAACCCGCACTGGAGGGCGTGATGCTTGCGAAACGCGCGTTGCAGCGCGGACAGTTCTCCGTCCGGCGCCAGCCCTTCCACCGTCGTCACATCGCTGCCGTCGGCCTGAACCGCGAACATCAGGCAACTGCGCACGGCCTTGCCATCGACCAGCACGGTGCAAGCGCCGCACACCCCGTGTTCGCAGCCGACATGCGTGCCGGTGAGATGCAGCGTATGCCGCAGAAAATCGGCGAATGTCAGCCTGGCTTCGACGTCGTGTTGTTCCGTGCGGCCGTTCACACGCAGCGTGACGCTTGTCATCAGGACACCGCCCTCTGCTCGAGGCCGGCGGCCGCGTTCAAGGCGCGGAGCATCAATGTCTGAAGCAAGGCACGGCGATAGTCGGCGGGCGCGTGCATGTCCGACTTCGGCTCGCAATCCTCGGCCGCGATCCGCGCGGCTTGCGCGAGAACGTCTGGCGTCAACCGGCTGCCGCGCAGGCAATCCTCCGCGCGCGGAAGCCGGAGCGCGCGATCGCCGGCGCCGAACGACACCAGCGACGCATCGGCGCAGCCGCCGTCGCTCTCGCGATCGAGCAGGACGATCGCGCCAGCCATGGCGAAGTCCCCGGCCCGGCGGGCAAATTCCTCGAAGCCAAAGCTTCGCCGCTGCGGCCAGGTGGGGAAATGGATGGCGACCAACATCTCCCCCGGCTGAAGCGCCGTCTCCAGCGCGCCCAGGAAAAACGCAGAGGCAGGCACCGTGCGCGTGCCCTGCGCGCTTCGCAGCAGGAACTGCGCATCGCACGCAAGCGCTACCGCCGGAAACTCCGCGGCGGGGTCCGCATGCGCGCTGCTGCCGCCGACCGTGCCGCGATTGCGGATTTGATAATGCGCGATATGACGCACGGCCGCCTGGAGCAGCGGATTGTGGCGCGCGACAATCGCGCTGGTCTCGAGTTCATGCCAACGCACCAAAGCGCCGAGCGTCAACCCCTCCGGCGTCACGTCGATGCGCGCGAGCTCCGCGATGCGGTTGATATCGACCAGCCAGCCCGGCGCGGCGAGCCGGAAATTCAGCATCGGCACGAGACTTTGCCCGCCCGCCAAAATCACCGCGTCGTCATGTTGCGCGAGCGCAGCAACCGCTTCGTCGATCGAATGAACACGCAGATACTCGAACGGCGCAGGCTTCATCGTTGGCGTCTACCGTGCTGCAATACCCATCCGCCGTGGTGGAACTGTCATCATAAATGTCCCGCGATCCTCATGAGCACCGGCGCTGCTGTCCAACAATGTTTGCTTATTTGCGCATCGGCAAATCCGATCCACGATTTTCGCGGCGTACCGATCGGGGCGCGGATTTCAGGGTGTTGATGACATCCAGCCTCAGAGCGCGATGTCGAACCACTCCGGGATGATCGCGCGCGCCCTGTTTTGGGGCCGCGGCCGGAGCCCGCCGCGCGGGCATAACGGTCAACGCCGACCGCTGAAAGCGCCAAGGGTCGCCAGCGACATGTGTCGGTTTTGGCGCAGGCAGTTAAGTGCTTGATTTATTGGCGCTCCCTACGAGAATCGAACTCGTGTTTCAGCCTTGAGAGGGCCGCGTCCTAACCGCTAGACGAAGGGAGCGTCGGGCCTGAAATACCCGGCTTCCGGCGAGGGCGCAAGCATTCCGGCGCCCGGGCTTGCCAGTGCCCGGCCCGGCTAGCGCCGCAGGATGCCCCCCAGCGCACCGCGCACGATCGCCCGGCCGACGGTGCCGCCAAGCGACTTGCCCAGCACCGAAGAGGCCACGTCCGCGGCGATCTTGCCGCCGACCCGCGTGGTGATGGAGCGGGTGATCTCGCGGGTGACGAGCTGTCCGGTGCTCAACCGCTCGCCGCGCGGGCGGCTGGTGCCGAAGATGGACCCGAGCGCGCCGCCGACCTTGCTGAAGAAGCCACCCTCACCCGGCTGATCGGCCGGCGCCGCAGTCTCCTGGGTGCGCTTCAGCAGGATCTCGTAAGCGGATTCGGAATCGACCGCCGTGTCGTATTTGCCCTTGAACGGACTCGCCGCGATCGCGGCCTGCCGCTCGGACGGCGTGATGACGCCGAGCCGCGCCGCCGGCGGACGGATCATGGTGCGCTCGACCATCGACGGCACGCCGTTGCCTTCGAGGAACGAGACCAGCGCTTCGCCCTTGCCGAGTTCGGTGATCACCTGCGCGGTGTCGAGGTCCTTGTTCGGCCGGAAGGTGTCGGCGGCAGCCTTCACCGCTTTCTGGTCGCGCGGCGTGAACGCGCGCAACGCATGCTGCACGCGGTTGCCGAGCTGCGCCAGCACCGTGTCCGGCACGTCGAGCGGATTCTGCGTGACGAAGTAGACGCCGACCGCCTTCGAGCGGATGAGCCGCACCACCTGCTCGATCTTTTCCAGGAGCGGCTTCGGCGCATCGTTGAACAAGAGATGCGCCTCGTCGAAGAAGAACACCAGCTTCGGCTTGTCGAGGTCGCCTGCTTCCGGCAGGCGCTCGAACAGTTCCGACAGCATCCACAGCAGGAACGTCGCATAGAGCCGCGGATTGTTGATCAGCTTGTCGGCGGCGAGGATGTTGACGATGCCGCGCCCGTCGCGGTCCTTGCGCATGAAGTCGTTGATGTCGAAGGCCGGCTCGCCGAAGAAATTCTTCGCGCCCTGATTTTCCAGCACCAGCAGCTGACGCTGGATGGTGCCGACCGTTGCCGGCGAGACATTGCCATAGGTCTTCTGCAACTCAGCCGCATTGTCGGCGATGAAGCCGAGCATCGAGCGCAGATCCTTGAGATCGAGCAGCGCAAGCCCCTGCTCATCGGCGACGCGGAAGGCGATGTTGAGCACGCCTTCCTGGGTGTCGTTGAGTTGCAGCAGACGCGCGAGCAGCAGCGGCCCGACCTCGGCGATGGTGGCGCGGATCGGGTGCCCCTCCTCGCCGAACAGATCCCAGAACACGGTGGTGAACTGGTCGGGCTGATAGGTCAGCCCCATGTCCGTCGCGCGCTTGACGAAGGCGTCCTTGGCCTCGCCGGCGGCGGAGATGCCGGACAGGTCGCCCTTGATATCGGCGGCGAACACCGGGACGCCGGCCCTGGCGAAGCCCTCGGCCATCACCTGCAACGTCACGGTCTTGCCGGTGCCGGTCGCTCCGGTCACGAGGCCGTGGCGATTGCCGAAATGCAGCGCGAGCTTTTCGTATTTCCCGCTTTTGCCGACGATGATCTCGCCGGACGTCGCGGGATCGTCGTTCAGCGCCGCCGCAGGGGCGGCCGGCGAAGCGGCAGCGGCTGTTTTGCGGGTGGTTTTGCCCGGCGTCTTCGCCATCACGAATCTCCTGAACCAGCAATCATCACGTTACGGGGAAAGTAACATCCGCGCCGAAGCGGGAAAAGCGCGGCCACGGGGCTGGAATTCGCGCTCCGGCGTCGCGGGAGCGCCTGATAGTCACGGTTCAGCCGTGAGGCGCAGCCGCCCGGCCGGCTTCAACGTCCCGAGTTCGAACAGCCGCACCTCGGTGGCGCCCGCCACCTCGATGGTGACGGCGAGCCGGTCAGCGTTCATCGCCACCGCGATCACCCTGGCGCCGCGCGGCAGCGCCGCGTTCACGTCGTTGACGGTGACGGCCGCCGGTGGGACCGGCGCACTTCCCTCGCCGCGGAAAACGCGATAGCCGATGACGGCGAAGATGGCGCCGATACCGATGATCATGGTCGCGCCGGCGATCAGCATCAGCAGGCGAATCTTGGCGACGATCCGCGCCGCCGCGGGATCGAGGGGCTTTTCGTCGTCGTCGGTGCGCGGCTCGGTTTTGCTCATGATCGTCTGGTCTGGTTCTGAATGATTGAAGAAACGGCTGATACCGTAGAAGTGGAGATCGGCGCCACCGATTCCGGCGGCCGGCTCGATCGCGTGCTGGCCGGTCTGCTCGGCGCCGGAGCGGAAGGCCTGTCGCGCTCTCGCCTGAAAACGCTGATCGAATCCGGGGACGTCTCGATCGACGGCCGCACGATCCGCGATCCGAGCCATCGCGTCAATTCCGGACAGAAAGTCACGGTCGCCATTCCACCCGCGGAAGACGCTGTGCCGCAGGGCGAAGCGATCCCGCTCAACGTCGTGTTCGAGGACGACCAGGTGATCGTCATCGACAAGCCGCCGGGGCTTGTCGTGCATCCGGCCGCCGGACACCAGACCGGCACGCTGGTCAATGCGCTGATCGCCCACTGCGGCGCGTCGCTGTCCGGCATCGGCGGGGTCAAGCGGCCCGGCATCGTCCACCGGCTCGACAAGGACACCAGCGGCCTGATGGTGGCGGCCAAGACCGACCGCGCGCACCGCCTGCTCGCCGCGCAGTTCGCCGACAAGAGCGACGGGCGCGCCCACCGCGCCTATCTCGCGCTGGTGTGGGGCGCGCCGAACCTGCCGAGCGGCACCGTCGATGCGCCGATCGGCCGCCATGCCCATGCCCGCGAGCGGCAGGCGATCCGGAAAGACGGCCGCGCCGCCGTCACCCACTGGCGCGTGCTCGAGCGCTATGTGGATGCCGGCAACCGGCCGGTGGCCTCGCTGCTGGAATGCCGGCTCGAAACCGGACGCACGCATCAGATCCGCGTCCACCTCGCCCATATCGGTCATCCGATCATGGGCGACGAGACCTATGCGACGGGCTTCAAGACCAGGATCGCGCGGCTGCCCGAGCCGGCGAGAATCGCGCTGGAGGCCCTTGGAAGACAGGCCCTCCATGCCTATGTGCTGGGCTTCGACCACCCCGCCACGAGCGAATCCCTGGAGTTCCAATCGGAACTACCGGCGGATATCGCTCGTTTACGTATGGGACTCGGTGCTCCAGCCGCCAAACCTGCCTGAATTCGCCCGAAAACGCCTCAACGCGACCGGCGCCTGCCCAAAATCGGGATCCAAGGCAGGATCACAGCGACTTGACGCCGCGGAACCTTCTTTTGGCCGCTGATGTTCGATATGCTGCAGGTGCGATTGGGAATTTCGCAATCGCAATATCGGACGCCGACGGCTCAACGAGCGCCGGCATCTGCCGCCTGCCGGAATGACCCGGGGGCAAATACAGGAGGGCGTCATCCATGGCCCGTAATGCCGTTATTCCGGCTCTCAAAGCCGAATCCGGTCTGTCGCATTATCTCGACGAGATCCGCCGGTTTCCGATGCTGGAGCCGCAGGAAGAGTACATGCTCGCCAAGAGCTGGCGTGAGCATGGCGATCGGGATGCCGCGCACCGGTTGGTGACCAGCCATCTGCGGCTCGTGGCGAAGATCGCCATGGGCTATCGCGGCTATGGCCTGCCGATTTCCGAAGTGGTGTCGGAAGGCAACGTCGGCCTGATGCAGGCGGTGAAGCGGTTCGAGCCCGACAAAGGCTTCCGCCTCGCCACCTATGCCATGTGGTGGATCAAGGCGGCAATCCAGGAATACATCCTGCGCTCGTGGTCGCTCGTGAAGATGGGCACGACCGCGAACCAGAAAAAGCTGTTCTTCAACCTGCGCAAGGCGAAGAGCAAAATCTCCGCGCTCGACGAAGGCGATCTGCGTCCCGATCAGGTGGCGCTGATCGCCAAGCGCCTCGGCGTAACGGAGAAGGATGTCGTCGACATGAACCGCCGCCTCGGCGGCGACGCATCGCTCAACGCACCGATCCGCGAGGAAGGCGACAGCGGCGAATGGCAGGACTGGCTGGTGGACGATGCACCGAGCCAGGAGCGCATCCTCGCCGAGAGCGAAGAACTCAGCAACCGCCACAAGGCGCTGACCACGGCGCTGGGCGTGCTCAACGATCGCGAACGGCGCATCTTCGAGGCGCGTCGTCTGGCCGACGATCCGATCACGCTCGAGGAGCTTGCCACCGAGTTCGGCGTGTCGCGCGAGCGCGTGCGGCAGATCGAGGTGCGCGCGTTCGAGAAGGTGCAGGCCGCGGTGAAGAGCGGCGTCGCGGCGATGGAGAAGCCGTCGGCCGAGCCGGCGGCGCTCGCCGCGCACTGACGCTCATCGTCTCGTCGAAAAACAAACGGCGCGGGTCGAACCCGCGCCGTTTTTGTGTCCGCCGCCAGGCGCGGGTTATTGCCCCCAGGCACGCAGCGCATCCTCGAACACGCGCTCGCCCGCCGGGCCTTTCTCGATGCCGAGAATGGCGCGCTTGCCGTCGTTATACACGACCGGGATGTCGAACCACGGGCGCTCCTTGAGCAGTTGCAGATTGCGCTGCAGTTCGGCCTCCGTCGCCGACAGGCCGACGAGGAAGTAACCGGTCGTCACCTTGACCGCGAGGCCCGCGAGCGGCGTGCCGCGCGTCTGCTCGCCGGACTTCATCAACACGCCGGGCACGTTGGCGACGCCGCCGCCGGCAAAATCCGCCGGGACGTTGAAGACGATTTCAAGCGTATGACTCGCGGGCAGCGCCTTGTCGGCGTTGCGCCGCAGCGACAGCGTCATTTTCATGCGCCGTTCCGGCACATCGACATCGCCGCGGATCGCCAGTTCAGGCGCGAGCCCGGGCCCGGGCGACACGGTTTCCGTGCGCCACAGCACCGAACCGACATAACGTTTGCCCTGCGGATCGTTGGGATCTTCTTCGTAGAGGATCGCCTTCTGCGCCACGTCGGTCGCGGGCGCGGCGCTCGGCTTTTGATCCTGCGGGCCGGACGAAACGCGGTCGGAAATCTTCGGCTTGCCGGTCGCGGTCGCCGGCGGCTGGGTATTGGTCGTCTGTGTCGGCTGCGAGGATTTAAACAGTGCGTTGATGCGATCACGCTGCCAGTAGCCGAGCGACGCCAGAACCAGCGGGATCAGCAGAATGATCGCGAGCCTTGTCAGCCCGGCATAATTGCGCGCCGGGCGATAAGCCTGCTCCTCCGGAAAGGGCGGCGGCGGCGCATCGCCGATCACCGTCTTTTCGGATTCAGCGACTGCCGTGTCGGCCTCGGGTGTCGCATCCGCCGCGCCGCCGAGTTCGCCGGAGGTCTCGCGCGCGGCACGAGCGGACTTCGCGCTCGCCTCGCCGAGCGAGCCGGCACGGCCAAGAACCTCGCGAATGCTCGCTGGCGGTGGCGGTGGTGGCGGCAAATCACCATCGCCGTCCCGATCCTTGTTCTGCGCGTCGTCCGGCGATGCGGCCGTATCGGCTTTCGCTGGAGCCTCAGGCTGATCGTCCTTCGCCGCGGCATCCCTGGCAGGCGCCGCCGGCGTTTCGGAGGCCTCGGCCTCGATCCGACGGACCGCCTCCTCCAGCGCCAGACGCTCGCGCGTGATGTCGGCTTCCGACAACGGCGGATCGCTGTTGCGCAGTTGATTGACCAGCGCCGTCCGCGCGCGCTCGTAAAGCGCACGCCGAACCTCGCCGGTGTTGTTGGTCAGACCGGCGACCGCGCGGGACAGGAGGGGGTAATAATCGGCCATCTCACTCCGGATCGCTACACAGGCACAATACGTCGATTCTTTGCCGATTCTTGCGAAGTATGTCGGCTTTTATCGCAAAAACCGGGTTCAGGCGGGCGATCTTTATGCCTCAAAAGGATTGGTCACCAGGATCGTGTCCTCGCGCTCCGGGCTGGTGGAGAGCAAAGCGACGGGGCAGCCGACCAGTTCCTCGACGCGGCGGACATATTTGATCGCCTGCGCCGGCAGATCGGCCCAGGACCGCGCCTTGGCGGTCGGCTCGCGCCAACCCTCGATGGTCTCGTAGATCGGCTCGACCCGCGCCTGCGCCAGTTCGCCGGCGGGCAGATAGTCGATCTCGCGGCCGTCGAGACGATAGCCGGTGCACACCTTGATCTCGTCGAACCCGTCGAGGATGTCGAGCTTGGTCAGCGCAAGCCCGTCGATGCCGGACGTGCGCACGGTCTGGCGCACCAGCACGGCGTCGAACCAGCCGCAGCGGCGCGGACGCCCGGTGACAGTGCCGAACTCATGGCCGCGCGTGCCGAGCAGCTTGCCGGTGTCGTTGTCCTGTTCGGTCGGAAACGGTCCCTCGCCCACGCGGGTCGTATAGGCCTTGCAGATGCCGAGTACGTAATCGATCGCGCTCGGTCCGAGGCCGGATCCGGTCGCGGCCTGCGCCGCCACCGTGTTCGACGAGGTGACATAGGGATAGGTGCCGTGATCAATGTCGAGCAGCGCGCCCTGCGCGCCCTCGAACAGGATGCGCTTGCCTTCGCGGCGGCGCGCATCGAGCAGCGACCAGACGGAATCCATATACGGCAGCACGCGCGGCGCGAGCGCGGCAAGCTCATCATAAATGGTCTTGCAATCGACCTGCGGCATGCCGAGGCCACGGCGCAGCGCATTGTGATGCGCGAGCAGCCGCTCGATCTTCGGCGTCAGCGACGGCAGATCGGCGAGGTCCATGAAGCGGATGGCGCGGCGGCCGACCTTGTCTTCGTAGGCCGGGCCGATGCCGCGCTTGGTGGTGCCGATCTTCGCCGAGCCGGACTCGCGCATGGCGTCGAGTTCCTGATGCAGCGGCAGGATCAAGGTGGCATTCTCGGCGATCCGCAGATCGTCCGGCGTGAGCGTGATGCCCTTGCCTTTCAGCGCCTCGATCTCGCCGATCAGCGCCTTGAGGTCGACGACCACGCCATTGCCGATCACCGACAGCTTGCCGCCGCGCACGACGCCGGACGGCAGCAGCGACAATTTATAAGTGACGCCGTTGATGACGAGCGTATGCCCGGCGTTATGACCGCCCTGGAAGCGCACGACCACGTCGGCCTGCTCGGAGAGCCAGTCGACGATCTTGCCTTTGCCTTCGTCGCCCCATTGCGAGCCGACCACCACAACGTTCGCCATCAGCACCCTCTCCGCGAAGCCGTCACCGCAAACCGGCCACGCGCCAGGGACCCGGAGGCACCGTCACGCCCGTTTGCGATCATCGGATAAAGGATGCAACCGGCCGAAGCAAGGCTTGGAGACACGGCTCTCCTGCCCCGGGTTCGGAGTCTAACATACGGGAAAGACGCCGTTTTTCGCCGTGTCGCCGCCCGGACACCCGCAAAAGCGGGCGCCCGGGGGCCGATCGGTCAGAATCGCAGCCGCTTGGCTGACTGCACCTGCGGCAGCGCCTGCACCTTCGCCAGCACGTCGTCCGGCATCTCGCCGTCGATCTCGATCAGCGCGACCGCGTTGGCGCCCGGCGCTTCGCGGCCCACATGGAAGGTCGCGATGTTGATATTGGCGTCGCCGAGCGTGCCGGAGAACTTGCCGATGAAGCCCGGCTTGTCGAGATTGGTGATGTAGATCATCGACGGCGCGAACTCGGCGTCCATGCGGATGCCCTTGATGTTGACGATGCGCGGGCGGCCGTCGGCGAACACCGTGCCGGACACCGGGCGGGTCATTTCGTCGGTCACCACCGTGATGGTGATCAGGCTTTCGTAGTCGCTCTGCGCCTCGCGGGTGATCTCGTCGACGGCGATGCTGCGCTCCTTGGCGACGGTCGGCGCCGACACGACGTTGACGTCGCCGAGTTGCGGACGCAACAGGCCGGCGAGCGCGGCCGAGGTCAGCGCCTTGGTCTTCATCTGCGCGGCGGTGCCTTCATAGATGATCTGCACCTTCTTGATCGGGCTCTCGGTGAGTTGGCCGGCGAACGAGCCGAGCTTCTCCGCGAGCGCGATGAACGGCTTGAGCTTCGGCGCCTCTTCCGCCGTGATCGACGGGAAGTTCACCGCATTGGAGATGGCCCCGGTCAGCAGATAGTCGGACATCTGCTCGGCCACCTGCAGCGCGACGTTCTCCTGCGCCTCCGTCGTCGCAGCGCCGAGGTGCGGCGTGCAGATCACGTTCGGGTGGTTGAACAGCGGGTTCTCGGTCGCGGGTTCGGTCGAGAACACGTCGAACGCCGCACCGGCGACGTGGCCGTTGTCGAGCGCGGCGCGCAAAGCAAGCTCATCGACGAGGCCGCCGCGCGCGCAGTTGATGATGCGCACGCCCTTCTTGGTCTTGGCGATCGCCGTCGCATCGAGAATGTTCTTGGTCTTCTCGGTGAGCGGCGTGTGCAGCGTGATGAAATCGGCGCGCTTGAGCAGATCGTCGAGCTCGACCTTCTCGACGCCGAGATCGAGCGCGCGCTCCGGCGACAGGAACGGATCGTAGGCGATTACTTTCATCTTCAGACCGATGGCGCGGTCGGCGACGATCGAGCCGATATTGCCGGCGCCGATGATGCCGAGCGTCTTGCCGGTGATCTCGACGCCCATGAAGCGGTTCTTTTCCCACTTGCCGGCCTGGGTCGAGGTGTCGGCCTGGGGAATCTGCCGCGCCAGCGCGAGCATCAGCGTGATGGCGTGCTCGGCGGTGGTGATCGAATTGCCGAACGGCGTGTTCATGACGATGATGCCGCGTGCTGTCGCCGCCGGGATATCGACATTGTCGACGCCGATGCCGGCGCGGCCGATCACCTTCAGGTTCTTGGCGTTGGCGAGAATCTTCGGCGTTACCTTGGTGGCCGAACGGATCGCGAGGCCGTCATAGTTGCCGACGATCTCGGCGAGCTTGTCCTTGTCCTTGCCGAGCGCCGGCTGGAAATCGACCTCGATGCCGCGATCCTTGAAGATCTGCACGGCGGCGGGAGAGAGAGCATCGGAAATGAGAACTTTGGGCATGGTTGCGCTTCCTTCATCCTCCCCGTGAGGGGGAGGGTCGGCCCGCAGGGCCGGATGGGTGAGATCGGATGTCTGAACAGCGAGCGAGCGTGTTTGGCAGTGACTGCCACCCCAACCCGCTCACCTGTGCTTGCGCTCCGGTGAGCGACCCTCCCCCTTCAGGGGGAGGGTAAAAAAGGTCAGGCCGCCTTCGCGAGCGACGCCTTGGCGGTGTGGAACGCCCACTCGATCCACGGCATCAGCGCCGCGACGTCGGCGGTTTCCACGGTCGAGCCGCACCAGATGCGCAGACCCGGCGGCGCATCGCGGTAATAGGCGATGTCGAACGCGACGCCTTCCTTCTCGAGCAGCGACGCCACGTTCTTGGCGAACGCCGCCTGCCCGTCCTCCGGCAGCGACGTCACCGCGCTGTCGGTGAACTTCAGGCACACCGAGGTGTTCGACTGCGTCTTCGGATCGGTCGCGAGATTGGCGATCCACGGTGTCTTCGCAACCCAGTCGCTCACCGCCTTGGCGTTGGCGTCGGCGCGCGCGACCAGCGCCGGATGGCCGCCGATCGACTTCGCCCAGTTGAGCGCGTCGACATAGTCCTCCACGCACAGCATCGACGGCGTGTTGATGGTCTCGCCGATGAAGATGCCTTCGTTGAGCTTGCCGCCCTTGGTCATGCGGAAGATTTTCGGCAGCGGCCAGGCCGGCTTGTAGGTTTCGAGCCGCTCCACCGCGCGCGGCGACAGGATCAGCATGCCGTGCGCACCCTCGCCGCCCAGCACCTTCTGCCAGGAGAAGGTCACCACATCGAGCTTGGCGAAATCCATGCGCTGCGCGAACGCCGCCGAGGTGGCGTCGCAGATGGTGAGACCCTGACGCTTGTCGGAGATCCACTCGGCGTCAGGCACGCGCACGCCCGAGGTCGTGCCGTTCCAGGTGAAAACCACGTCGGTGCTCTGATCGACCTTCGCGAGATCGGGCAGCGCGCCATAGGGCGCCTTGAGCACCGTGACGTCCTTGAGCTTGAGCTGCTTCTCGACGTCGGTGATCCAGCCTTCGCCGAAGGATTCCCAGGACAACATGGTGACCGGGCGCGCGCCGAGCAGCGACCACAGGGCCATTTCCACGGCGCCGGTGTCGGACGCCGGCACGATGCCGATGCGGTAGTCCGCCGGCACGCCGAGAATGTCGCGGGTGAGGTCGATCGCCTGCTTCAGGCGCGCCTTGCCGAGCTTCGAGCGGTGGGAGCGCCCGAGAACAGCATCAGCGAGTTTTTGGAGGGTCCAGCCGGGGCGCTTGGCGCAGGGGCCGGACGAAAAATGCGGGTTTGCCGGCCGCACGCCGGGCTTGGTCGCAGTCATGGCCTATCCTTCCAGATAGATAGCCTCCCGTTGGGGGGAGGTGTCCCACGGGCGGAGATAGTGGAAGGCAGGTTGACCGTCAACTCACATTTCGTCGGAGACGAAACGCTTTCGCCACTCAGAACTTCATGCCGACGCCGACACGGCCGGTCTGCAGGTTCATCTTGATGCCGTTCACGGGAGTGAACTGCACGAATTCATATTCGGCCCGCAGGAACACGTTGGGCAGGATCATCGCGTCGATGCCCGCGCCCGCGACGAGACCATAGGCGATGGCGCTCCGGTTATCGCTCTGCGTCTGCTGACCGAACGGAATGTTCGGCAGGCCGCCGCCGCCGACGTAAGTGGCCGACGTTCCGACCGTCGCTTGACGCGCGACATCCACGCGCCCAACGGCGCCGCCGAGAATGGCATAGGGAAGAAACTGGCCGAACGAATATCCGAGCCGCGCGCGCAGGGTGCCGTAATCCCGCAACGAGATCGAACTCGATGTGTTGAGATTGACATTGTAGTTGTAGCTGGTGCTGGTGAGAAAGCTGCGTGCAATCGTGTCCGAATAGCCGGACGTCGGCGCCGACGAAAACCGGTTATACGTCGCATCAACGCCGATATAGAGGCGCGGCTCGATCTCGTAGTTGTAGCCGAGAAAAGCGCCGTAGCCGTTGGCGGAGGTGGTGGTTTTGCCGGCGGTCGTCCATTCCGACACGTGCCCTTCATTCTCGATCGTCGTATTGCGCAGCATGTACGAGATGAGATCGCTCGTGCCGCTGCCGAAATCGGTGCTCTGGCTCGATCTGTTGATCATCACGCCGAAGTTGACGCCGCTCCAGTCCTGGTAACTCGACGAGGAGAACGGCGCGAGCGTGCCGCGCAGAAAATCATCGCCGAAATCCTCGGCGCGCGCCGTTCCGCCGGCAGCAACCATGACGGTCACCGCAACGATGCAAAGCGAATGACGGTTTCGGCGCATCGTATCGATGCTATCGGAGCGGCAGGTCATCGAAGCTCCATCGCAGGCCGACGCGCACTTCCTGCGCCGCCACGTTACGGACCGTCAGCACGTCCTGCGGACCTTTGACGTCACCGATATTGAGATAGCGATAGCCGAGATCGATCTGCAGATTGGGCGCAACCGTCCACGCGACACCGGCCATGCCGGCATAAGCGAAGTTGGTTTTCGAACGGGATTCGCCGGCGGCGACGCCGACCATTGTCAAATCGCTCATGCGGGCGAAGGCGAGGCCCGCACCGGCGCCGATATAGGGCGTGAAGCCGTACCAGGTGCCGAGATCGATGTAGCCGTTGAACAGCGCCGTGGTCGCCTGGATTTTTCCGGTGGCGTCGTTGGCGGCGATCTGCGTGCCCCGGTAATTCACCGGCGCGGCATAATCGAGCGTCACGTCGGTGCGCAGCCATTTCGTCTTGATGCCGACACCGAGACCGGCGGTGACACCGCTGCCGAGCGAGGTATTGATCGGGTTGATGAGGCCGGCGGCCGACGCGCTTCCCGTCGTCGCGCCCCAGTGGGCGCCGACATCGCCGCGCAGATACCAGCCGGACAAAACCGATTCGGTGAGAACGGGGCCCGGCGCCGGCGGGGGCAGCTCGCCGGGCATGTCGGCCGCCATCGCGCTGGATATCGCACCAGAGGCCAGCAACACGCCGGACAGCGCCAGCGCGGCCGCGACAACGGACTTCCCCACCCCACTCATACTCAACACTCCTCTGAGCCGGCACAACACGCCCGGCCGCGTCGTCCGCACCCTCGCGTTGCCGCGAGGGGCCTTAAGCGTTGCTTAACCAGCCTTGTTCACCACGCCGGTTAAGCGTTGCCGCATCTCAGCGGCGCGGCGCGTAACCGCCGTAGCCAGGCTGCGCATAGGTCGGCGGCGCATAAGTGGGCTGCGCATAGGTCGGCTGTGGCGCGTAGACCGGTGCGGGCTGCTGATAGGTGGTTGCCGGCGCCTGCATGTAGCTCGGCGGCGCCTGCGCATAGACCGACACCGGCGACGGTTGCGGCGAATAGACGACCGGCGAATAACCGCGCGACGTGAACGCGTCGAAGTTCATGCGCAGACCGAGCCGGATATCGTGCGAGGTCAGCGACTTGAACTCCATCGGATTGTTGACGTTGTTGATGCCGTTGTAGGTCACGAGATCGCCGCTGCGCGCGCCGCCGAGATTGACGTAGCGATAGGCGAGTTCGATCGCGAAGTTCTTCGACACCTTGTAGGAAACGCCCGCGTGGAGCGCCCAGGCGAAGTCCCACTTCGATGCGTCGGCGCCGGTGGCAACGCTGCCGCCCGCACAGACCACGCAGGTGTCGGTGAAGCTGTGAATGGTGTTGCGCGAGAAGCCGACGCCGGCGCCGACAAACGGCGTGAAGTTATTCCACGTGCCGAGATCGACATAGGCGTTGGCGAGCGCCAGCCACTCGGATTTGCTGCCGTGGTATTCGTCGGTGTAAGGCGCACCGCCGCCACCCGGGGTGACGATGTCGAGACCGTGGAAATTGGTGCGGCCGCGATATTCGCCGGTAAGATCGAAGCGCAGCCAGTCGTTGAAATAGTAGCCGACGCCGACACCGGCGATCATGCCGCTGTCGAAGCCCATGCCGACGGCCTGGATGGAGTTCCCGGAATAAAGCGCGTTGTCGAGATTCTTCACCGACTGATTGCTCATGCCGATGTCGCCGCGCAGATACCAGCTCGAGAATTCCTCGACGACCGGCGGCGGCGGCACGTAGCACGGCACCGATCCGGCCGGCGCACGTCCTGACGCAATCAATCCGGCGTCGACGCAGGGCGGCGGCGGCGGTGAATAATCGGCCGCGTGGGCGGCTGTCGCACCGATGGCGAGAACCAATGCCACCATCGCAGACCGCAAGCTCACATTACTCATCGCACTGCCCTCGTTTCGGTCGCGCAAGCGCGCGATGCGAATTGGGGGAGACGATGCCAGCGAAATGTTAAGCGCGACTTAACCGTGTTTTTTAACGACGATTTTTAATCATGATGGAACTCGCACCATGAAAAACGGCGCGCCGATCAGGGCGCGCCGTTAGCAAATCGTTACCGTCAAACCGCGCGACGCGCGATCCGCCCCGCCATGTCGCGTCGAACCTTGGGCGTCGATCGTTTGGGCATCAATCCTTGGGCTTGTGATCGTCCTCGATGTTGCCGATGTGCTTCTGCGCATACAGCTCGAGGCCGATCTTCGAGACGAGGTCGAGCTGCGTCTCGAGGAAATCGATGTGGTGCTCTTCGTCCGCCATCAGATCCTCGAACAGATCGCGCGAGGGGAAATCCTTGACGGTGGCGCAATAGGCCGCGGCTTCCTGATACAGCGCCCGCGCGCCGATCTCGGCGGCGAGGTCGCATTCCAGGATTTCCTTCACGTTCTGACCGATCCGCAGGGGATCGAGCACCTGCATATTCGGGAAGCCGTCGAGGAACAGGATGCGGTCCACGAACTTGTCGGCGTGGTTCATCTCCTCGATCGATTCCTCACGCCACTTCTTGGCGAGGTCCTTGTAGCCCCAGTCATTGAGGATGCGGAAATGCAGCCAGTACTGGTTGATGGCCGTCAGCTCGCTGCGCAGCCCCTTGTTGAGATAATCGATGACTTTGGGGTCGCCCTTCATGGCAGCAGCTCCTGTGAATTACAATCAATGGTTGAGAGACGGCGCTCTTAGCTTGTTTAGCACAGTTCTAAACTAGAGCAACCGCGTCGAGGCGGTTTGGTTCAAACAGCCGCACCGGCGCCGGGAATGACGGGAGATAAGGAAAAGGGCGGATCAGCCGGCCTGATTCTCGATCTTGTCGTGCGCACAGCAGGTGCAGCCCACCGGGCAACCCTGCTTCGCCGCTACCAGCGCGTCGTCCATGATTTTGCGGATCGAGCGGGCGCAACGGCCGCACTGGGCGCTGCAGCCAAGACAGCCATAAACCTGCCCGGGCGTGCGCGGCGCGCGCGTCCGGCAAGCGGTGCGTACCGCTTCATCGCTGATAACATTGCAGGAACAGACGATCATGGCAGACCGCAGAAGCCCATTCGTTGCTGACGCAACCATCCTTACGGCAAATGCGAACCATACGCAAAGGAAAACGCTCTTTAAAAACGTTCTAAACTATTGAGATATAAGCGTTTTTCCGGCTGACGGGCGTCGCGCTACCGGCCCCGCCCTGATTCCCGCGATGATTCAAGGCGTTAAGCGGCCGCGGCAAAACGCCGGTCAGGCCGCCACCTGCCCCAGCGCCTCGACCACGCCATCCACAGCCGCCTCGACGACGTCCCGGTTGTCGCCCTCGCCCATGACGCGGATCACCGGCTCGGTGCCCGACGCCCGGATGATCAGCCGGCCGGTGCGGCCGAGCTTTTCCTCGGCGCTGGCGATCGCCGATTTGACCCGTGCATTCTCGAGCGGCTTGCCGGTCTTGTATTTCACGTTCTTGAGGATTTGCGGCAGCGCCTCGAACCGGTGGCAGATTTCCGAGACCGGCTTGTTGATGCTCTTGATCACCGACAACACCTGCAGCGCGGCGACGAAGCCGTCGCCGGTGGTGGTGTAATCCGACAGGATGATGTGGCCGGACGGCTCGCCGCCGACATTGTATCCGTCGCGGCGCATGCGCTCGAGCACATAGCGGTCGCCGACCGGCGTGCGGATGAGTTCGAGGCCGAGACCGGCGAGATGCCGCTCGAAACCGAGATTGGACATCACGGTGGCGACGACGCCCGGGCGCGTCAGCCGCCCGTCGTCCTTCCAGCTCCCGGCGATCACCGCCAGCAACTGATCGCCGTCGATCGCATTGCCGCGCTCGTCGATGATGATCACGCGGTCCGCGTCGCCGTCGAGCGCGATGCCGATATCGGCGCGCATCTCGCGCACCTTGTGCGATATCGCCGCGAGATCGGTCGAGCCGCAATCCTTGTTGATATTGAAGCCGTCGGGCTCGACGCCCATGGAAATGACTTCGGCGCCGAGTTCCCACAGCGCTTCCGGCGCGACGCGATAGGCCGCGCCGTTGGCGCAATCGACCACAACGCGCAGGCCGTCGAGATCGATGGCGCGCGGCAGCGTGCGCTTGGCGAATTCGATATAGCGGTCGTGTACGCCGTCGATGCGCTTGGCGCGCCCGAGATCCATCGGCTGGGCGAGTTGCTTGGCGAGATTGTCGTCGATCAGAGCTTCGATCTTCAATTCTGTTTCGTCGTCGAGCTTGAAGCCGTCGGGGCCGAACAGCTTGATGCCATTGTCGGCGAACAGATTGTGCGAGGCGGAGATCATCACGCCGAGATCGGCGCGCATCGAGCGCGTCAGCATCGCCACGGAAGGCGTCGGCATCGGGCCGAGCAGCAGCACGTCCATGCCGACCGAGGTGAAGCCCGCGACCAGCGCGGTCTCGATCATATAGCCGGACAGGCGCGTATCCTTGCCGATCACCACGCGATGGCGATGATCGCCGCGCTTGAACACCACGCCCGCCGCCTGGCCGACCTTGAGCGCCAGTTCCGGCGTGATCACCCGATTGGCCGGACCACGGATACCGTCCGTGCCAAAATATTTGCGTACCATGAAACCCCCGACGCCCCGTACCGCCGCGTCTGTCTGCGCTGTGTCCCGTCCCAACGGGAGGCGCGACTTATAGTCGAGCGGCCCCCGATCATCCTTCAAGAATTGTGAGAAAACATTACCGCAGCGCCGGACCGCCGTTCAGGGCCGGTTAACCGCCCCGCCCCGGCACCCCCGTAAATCCGCCGGTTTTCCCCAACTCCCGCCGCCGCAAGCCCCGGCCTTTAACAGCCATTTTACGCTGTTCCGCGTTTTGCGCCGCCATGGTAGCGATTGAGCCCTCAGCGTCCGGGTTCCAGCCATGAAACAGATCACCTGCATCGAAGACCTGCGCCAGGTCGCGCACCGGCGGGTTCCCAAGGCGTTCATCGACTATGCGGAATCCGGCTCCTACACGCAGAGCACGCTGCACGCGAACCGCGCCGACCTCGATGCGGTGAAGCTGCGGCAGCGCGTGCTGGTCGATGTGGACCACCGCAGCACCGAGACCACCATCGTCGGCGAGACGGTGTCGATGCCGGTCGCGCTCGCGCCGATCGGCCTGTGCGGCATGCAGCACGGCGACGGCGAAATCCTTGCGTGCCGCGCGGCACAGGCGGCCGGCGTGCCGTTCACGCTGTCGACCATGTCGATCTGCTCGATCGAGGATGTCGCCGCCGCGGTCGACAAGCCGTTCTGGTTCCAGGTCTATGTGATCCGCGACCGCGGCTTCATGGCGGAACTCATTCAGCGCGCCGCCGCCGCGAAATGCAGCGCGCTGGTGCTCACCGTCGATCTGCAGATTCTCGGCCAGCGCCATCTCGACATCAAGAACGGCATGACCGTGCCGCCGGAAATCCGGCTGAAGAACATCATCGACATCGCCACCAAGCCGGCCTGGGCACTGAGCGTGCTGCGCGGCAAGCGCAAGACCTTCGGCAATCTCGCCGGTCATGTGAAGGGCATGGAGAACGTCAACTCGCTCGCGCAATGGACCGCGCAGCAGTTCGACCCGACGCTGAACTGGAAGGACATCGAGTGGGTCAAGAGCCTGTGGCCCGGCAAGCTGATCCTCAAGGGCATCATGGATGTCGACGATGCGAGGATCGCCGCGAAAACCGGCGCCGATGCGCTGGTGTGCTCCAACCACGGCGGCCGCCAGCTCGATGGCGCGGCGTCGTCGATCTCGATGCTGCCGAAGCTCGTTGACGCCGTCGGCGCCGATATCGAAGTGCTGTTCGACGGCGGCGTGCGCACCGGACAGGATATCGAGCGGGCGCTGGCGCTCGGCGCGCGCGGCTGCCTGATCGGCCGCTCTTATGTCTACGGCCTCGGCGCCTACGGACAGGCCGGCGTCGGCAAGGCGCTGGAGATTCTGAAAAAAGAACTCGACGTCACCATGGCGCTCACCGGCGTCAGCCGCGTCGACCAGATCGGCCATAACGTGCTGGTCGACCCGCCGGCGCTGGCGCGCAATACCCGACCCGTGACGTAACCTTGCGCGAAGCACCGCATAACCGCGCCGCTTATGCGCATCATCTGACGCTGACCACGCGGTGGATGGACAACGACGTCTACGGCCACGTCAACAACGTGGTCTACTACTCGTTCTTCGACACCGTGGTGAACCGCTATCTGATCGAGGCGGGCGCGCTCGACATCGCGCAGGGCGCGGTGATCGGCCTCGTGGTCGAGACCCAGTGCAATTACTTCCAGTCGATCGCGTTTCCCAACACCGTCACCGCCGGATTGCGTGTCGCCTATGTGGGCAACAGTTCGGTGCGCTACGAGATCGCGCTGTTTCGCAACGATGACGAGAACGCATCGGCGCAGGGGCATTTCGTCCACGTCTATGTGGACCGCGCCAGCAACCGCCCGGTGCCGCTGCCGGACGCGCTGGCACAGGCGCTCGCGCGGCTGCGGGCCGCGCCCTAGCGCTTTTCGTGGCCACGTCGTCCTTCGAGGCTCGCCGCGCTCGCACCTCAGGATGAGGCGGAGGGAGAGCGCGCGTCATTCTCCGTTACCCTCTCCCCTTGTGGGAGAGGGTGGATCGCGCGGAGTGAAAACGAAGCGCGAGCCGGGTGAGGGGTTTGGTGGCAGACGTGAGACCGTAACTCCTCACCCGCCTTGCTATCTGCGCCCGGACATGAGCCGCCTCGTCCTTCGAGACGCCCCGCCTTCGCGCGATGCGCTACGGCGCGGCTCCTCAGGATGAGGCGGGGAGAAATTGTGTACGCCTCTCTCGAAGCCTCATGGTGAGGGGGCTCGCATTTGCGAGCCATCTCGAACCATGGGGCGCAGCGTCGATTTCCCGCTTTGCTTCGCCCCCTTCTCCCTCTTCCCGCCTGCGGGGGAGAGGGTCGGGGCTTCCCTGCGAGCCCATCGCCCGGTCGGCCAGAACCTCTTGCCCGCCGGGTGTTTATTGGCTTATATTCCTATCATGCCATACCGCCCCGCTCCGCCCCTCGTTCGCCTGCGCATCACGCCCGATCCCGGCTCGTTCGCCGATGCGCGACCGCGCGGTTCGCGCCGTCCGCATGGCGATCTGCGCGTCGCCGCCGTGCGGAGCCTGATCGAGAAGACAACGCTGACCTATCGCGAGATATCTGAGCGGACCGGCGTCGCGCCGGCGAGCATCTGCCGCTGGACCCGCGACGGTGGCTGGACGCGCGATCCGTTCGCGCCGCGCGCCACCGACACGGTGCCGCGCGCCCGCGCCGGACAGAAACTCAAACTGCGCCTGCTCGCCGAACGGCTGCGCAAGCTGGCGGAGCGTCATATTCGCGAACTGGAAGAATCCCCGACTGTCGAGGTGGAAAAGCTGATGCAGGCGCTACAGGTGCTGAAGATGGCGCGGCTCGAAGCCATGGGCCGCCGCCGGCGCCGCCGCATCGACGGCGTCGCCATTACCGGCCGGCAGTTCATCTCACGGCAGGAGGCGATCCGCACCGCGCTGAAAGAACTGCGCCGCGGCGGCGTCGATGTCGACGCCGCGCCGCAGGCCGCGCTCGATCTCGTCATCGACGCCAACCTGCCGCCGGACGACCACATGGCTTTTCACGGCAAGGGAAAGTGGAAAAAGTGAAAAAGCAACATCGGCAGTTTAATCGGACAATTGTTTGCGATTAAATGCGCTCCATGAGCTACGGTGTATTCATCCATCGGACAGACTCGATCTACGACCAAAAGAAAAACCCGACTCTCATTCTTTATAGAAAGACAACCTGCGCGCTAGCGCACGACAATCCGAACAACAATGAGCTATATCTGATTTAGAAAACGCCAAGAGGACCACCCATGCCCGGCACCGTTCGACTACACCGCGTCCTCACCACCAAGCCTGAGAAAGTGTATCGCGCCTTCACCGAGGCCGATGCGCTGGCGAAGTGGCTGCCGCCGAACGGCTTCACCTGCACCGTGCATCATCTCGAGGCGAAGGTCGGCGGCACGCACAAGATGTCGTTCCGCAACTTCACCACCGGCCACAGCCATTCGTTCGGCGGGCAGTATCAGGAACTCGTGCCGGGCGAAAAGCTGCGCTACACGGACACGTTCGACGACGCCAACCTGCCCGGCGAAATGCAGGTCACCGTGACGCTCAAGAAAGTGTCGGTCGGCACCGAGGTGAGCATCGTGCAAGAGGGCATCCCCGACCTCATCCCGACGGAAGCCTGCTATCTCGGCTGGCAGGAATCGCTGCGCAACCTCGCCAAACTGGTCGAGCCCGAGATCAACCAATAACGGGGACGGCCGCGCAGGCGCCCTACTCTTCCTTGTAGCCGAGCATCTGCTCGTTGCCCTGCGCGCCATAATATTTGAACGGCAGGAATTTGCCGGTCATGCCCATCTTCACGCGGTCGCCCTTGGGGTCCGGCAGGCGCTCGATGGTCATGTCGAAGTCGATCGCCGACATGATGCCGTCGCCGAATTCCTCCTCGATCAGCACCTTCCAGGCCGGGCCGTTGACCATCACCAGTTCGTAGAAGCGGTAGATCAGCGGATCGGTCGGCGGCATCGCCGTGCCGGTGCCGCGCATCGGCACTTCGTTGAGCATGCGTTCTTCGCTCTTGCTGAGACCGAACAGCTTGGCCGCCTGCGCCGCCATCGGCTTGGTCATCTTGTGATGGCCGAGGATCGCGCCGGTGACCATCACCGGCGACATGCCGCCGATCTGCTCGCAGATATATTTCCAGCTCCAGCCGTTCTCGCGCTTGATGTCGATCAGCTTCTCGGTGAGATCGGAACGCTTCATGGGTTGCTCCCGGCTTGCATGAGTTCAGACGATGGCTTCGGACCAGTGATCAGAGGGCATTGGCGCGCCGCGCCGGCTCGACGGCAGGCGCGGTGCTTCCGGCGATCGCCGGCTCGAACGCCGGCCGCACGACGGGGACCGCGCGCCGGTCGTGATCCGGCGTTTCGGCGAGGAAGCTGCGGCTGCGCGTCACCAGGAAGTCGATAATGTGGTTGCGCAGCGGATAATAAAGCGGGTGCTTGTGCAGATCGATGCGCGCGCGATCCCGCGGCAGCGGGTTCTCGACGATCTCGGCGATGACGGCGCCGGGGCCGTTGGTCATCAGCACGATCCGGTCGGCGAGATAGATCGCCTCGTCGACATCGTGCGAGATCATCAAAGTCGTTTGCCCGGTCTCGAGGCAGATGCGCCGCACCTCGTCCTGCAGCGTCCCGCGCGTCAGCGCATCGAGTGCGGAGAAAGGCTCGTCCATCAGCATCATCTTCGGCTCGATCGACAGCGCGCGGGCGATGCCGACGCGCTGCTTCATCCCGCCGGACAGTTCGGACGGACGCTTGTGCTCGGAGCCGGTGAGGCCGACCAGGTCGATGAACCGCTGCGCATGCGCCTGCACCTTGTCGCGCGGCCAGTCGCGCCATTTGGAGCTGACGGCGTAGGCGACATTGCCCATCACCGTGCGCCACGGCAGCAGCGAATGGCCCTGAAAGATCACCGCGCGGTCGAGGCTCGGCCCGTCGATGGCGTGGCCGTCGACGATCACCGCGCCGGACGACGGCGTATCGAGCCCGGCGAGGATGTTGAGCACCGTGGTCTTGCCGCATCCGGAATGGCCGATGATGCAGGTGAACGTCTCGCGCTCCATCCTCAGCCACAGATCCTCGAAGATCGTCGTGGCGCCGCCACCCGGTGCGGGATAACGCTTGGCGATGCCTTCCAGCGAGACGAATTTGTCGGTCATCGCCGTCACTCCGGAAAGGTCACGAGCCGCGCGCAGCGCGCCAGCACCTGATCGAGCACCATCCCCACCAATCCGATCAGCAAGATCGCGTTGATGACATTGGTGATCGATAAATTATTCCATTCGTTCCAGACCCAGTAACCGATGCCCGTCCCGCCGACGAGCATCTCCGCGGCAACGATGACGAGCCAGGCGATGCCGATGGAAATGCGCATGCCGGTGAGAATGGTCGGCGCGGCGGCCGGCAGGATCACCGTGAAGGCGCGGCGGAACGATCCGACCTCCAGCGTGCGCGCGACGTTGAGCCATTCTTTCCGAACTGACGAGACGCCGAACGCCGTATTGATCAGCATCGGCCACAAGGAGCAGATGAAGATCACGAAGATCGCCGACAGGTTCGAATCCTTGATCGTATAGAGCGCGAGCGGCATCCAGGCGAGCGGCGAGATCGGCTTGAGAATCTGGATGAAGGGATCGAGCGCCCGGCTCATCAACGGCGACATGCCAATCAGAAAACCGAGCGGAATGGCGACGGCCACCGCCAGCAGATAGCCGATCATCACGCGCGCGATCGAATAGGCGATCTGGATGCCGACGCCCTTGTCGTTCGGCCCTTTGTCGTAGAACGGGCTTTTCAGATGCTGCCACAGCGTCCTGCCGACATCGAGCGGACCGGGCATCGCCGATTTGCCCTGCGTCGCGGTCACGCCCATCAGCTTGGCGTATTCCGGCGACATCTGTTGCGTCGGCCCGATCGACTGCGTGGCCAGTTGCCATATCGCCAGAAACACCACGAGCAATGCGACCGACATGACGGCCGCGCGCGCCGAGAGCGAGCGGATCATGGTGCGCCCCTGTCGCAGACGCGCGCCATCACGCCGATTTCCTGATCTTGAAGCTGGCGAGATAGTCTTCGGGCTTCGACGGGTCGAAGATCTTGCCCATTACCGAGAAGCTCTTTGACGTCGCGGCAGGCGGCGTCAGCCCGACTTCCTTCATCAGCTTCGACGTGTCGGTGGCGAGGAACACCTGCTGGGCGATCTTCTGATAATCCACATCGCCCTTGATCTGACCCCAGCGTTTCATCTGCGTCATGATCCAGACGGCGAAGGACTGCCACGGGAACGGATCGAAATCGATGCGGTCGGCGACCGTCTTCACGTTACCGAGACCGTCGGCATAGGTTCCGGTCAGCACCTGCTCGACCACCGTCACCGGCTGATTGAGATAATTTGCCGGCGCGATCGCTTCTGCGATCTGCTTGCGGTTTTCCGCCTTGGTGGCGAAAGCGGTCGCATCGATGAGCGCTTTCAGCAGAGCGGCATAGGTGTTCGGCGACGCGGTGACGAATTCCTGCGAGGCAGCGAAGGCGCAGCAGGGATGCCGGTCCCAGATTTCCTTGGACAGGATATGGATGAAGCCAACGCCGTCATAGACGGCGCGCTGGTTCACCGGATCCGGCGCGAGGAAGCCGTCGATATTGTCGGCGCGCAGATTCGCCACCATGTCCGGCGGCGGCACAGCGCGGATCTGCACGTCGGCATCGGGATCGATTCCGTGCTCCGCCAGATAATAGCGCAGCAGATAATTGTGCATCGAATAGTCGAACGGCACGGCGAATTTCATGCCTTTCCAGCTTTTCGGATCGCGCCTGTCCTTGTGCTTCATGGCCAGCGTGATCGCCTGGCCGTTGATATTCTCCACCGCCGGCATGGTGTACGGGATCGGGTTCGACCCCGCGCCCATGGTGATCGCGATCGGCATCGGCGAAAGCATGTGCGCCGCGTCGTATTCCTTGTTGATAGTCTTGTCGCGGATCACCGCCCATCCGGCCGTCTTGATCACGTCGACATTCAGGCCATGCTTCTCATAGAAGCCCATCGGCTTCGCCATGATGATCGGCGTTGCGCAAGTGATGGGAATGAAGCCGACCTTGAGGTCCTTCTTCTCCGGCGGTCCCGCGGCGGCGAAGACTTCGGTGGCCGTCCCGAGCGGAAAGAACTGGCCGATCGCGGCGAGCGCGGTTGAGGCTCCGACCGCTTTCAGGAAAGCGCGCCGCCCCGCATCCTGCGGAAACATCGCGCGCACCACTGCCGAGGCGACGACGCCACGGAAACGGTCATCCTCGCTCGAGGCCACGCACTGAAGCTGCGTATCGCGCTCGTGCGCCGCCTGATCGGCATGACGACCGCAGCTGCAACCCGCCGTCATCAGATGGCGCTTCGAATCGAATGCATCATCGAACATGGACATCGCGCGCTCCCCAACACGTTGCGCCATGCCGGCGCGACCACTCGGGGTTTGCAATCGGCGTGCCAATGTCCGCTTGCTGGCAAAACCGGATGTTGGACGCTATCGATGCGGAAAAGCTGCCTTCGACCAACAGCTAACGCCGCAGAACGCGGCACTCGCTGGCGCCGCGCTCACATTTTGGCATGATGCCTGCCTATCGATTGGGCATTTCGGGGAGCGGGCTGTCTTGCGGACATCACATCCTCGTGCGGCGACCGATGAAGGGGGGCGGAGATGAGCGCGCATATGGGCGCAGACGTATCGATCGGCGAAGGCGTGCGTCATCTGGCGGCGCATCCCTTGCGCGCCGCGATCCTCGGCGAAGTCCATGCCCGGCCGTTCACGGCCATCGAGACACCGCGCCGCATTCTGCATTTCGCGTTCGACACATCGGGAGGGCGCGCCACGGCGGATCAAACCGCGCTCGCCATGTTCTGCGAACGGCGCGGGCTCACCGCGCCCAAACCCAGCGACCGGCAGCATCGCGTCACCTTCGGCGGAACGGTGATGCGCTGGGAGCAGCATTCCGAATTCACCACCTATACCTGGGAGCTGCCGTCCCCGGCCCAGCCGCCATTCCATCCGCCGGCGACGGCGCTCGCCGCGCCGATGGCGGAACTGCCGCAGCCTGGTCCCCTCCTCGTCGCGCTCGACGTCCACCTCGTTGCCGATAGCGCGCTCAAGACGCCGCCGGAAAAACTGTTCGACCGCGCGAGCCTCGCGGTCGCGGAAAACTCCGACAGCCTGGCGCTGTTCGCGACAGATTTCCAAATCGATCCCGGCGGCTTCGTGCGCGTGCTGATCGTCGACCGAGGCCTTGGCGCCGAGCGCGCCGGCGCGCTGGTGCAGCGGGTGATCGAACTCGAAACCTATCGCACACTCGCGCTGCTCGGCCTGCCGGAATCGCATCGGCTGTCGCCGTCGATCAACGCCATCGAGCGGCGGCTCGCGGAAATCACCGAAGAGATGCGCGGCACCTCCGTGCTCACCGACAACCACCGGCTGCTCGATGAATTGACTGCGCTTGCCGCCGAACTGGAAGCCGGCGCCACCGCGAGCCTGTTCCGCTTCGGCGCGAGCCGCGCCTACAACGAGATCGTGCATCTGCGATTGCAGACCATCGGCGAGCGCAAGGTCGGCGGCCTGCCCACCTGGTCTTCATTCCTCGCACGGCGCATGGCGCCGGCGATGCGCACCTGCATCACCACCGAGGAGCGGCAGGCGAACCTCTCACGCAAGTTGGCGCGGACGGCCAATCTGTTGCGCACGCGCGTCGACGTCGAACTGGAGCGGCAGAACCGCGATCTGCTAACCTCGATGAACGAGCGCACACGGTTGCAGCTTCGCCTGCAAGCGACGGTCGAAGGCCTGTCGGTCGCCGCGATCACTTATTATGTGGTCGGGCTGTTCGGCTACATCGTCAAAGGCGCTCATGACGCCGGCCTGATCCAGGTCGAGCCGACTTTCGTCATCGCCGGCTTCGTCCCGCTCGCGGCGCTGGCGATCTGGGGCCTGGTGCGCCATATCCGCCGCTCGCATTTCGCCGGCGAGCACTGAAAGCCGTTACATCGGCGGCGTCACACCGCGCCCGACATTGATGCGGTTGGCTTCGAGGGATCCGTCCGGCTTCTTCGTCGCCGCCATCACGATCACCTGCGCGCCCGGCTTGATCTCGGCGCGATCGCCCTTGGCGTAAGAGACAATCGGCGTCTGCGGCGACACCAGCACTTTCTTCTCGCCGTCCTTGTATTTCACCACCAGCGTCTGTCCATCGACACTGGACACGGTGGAGTCGACGGCGGCGTTGGTCATGGTGCTATTGGGCCGCAGGTCCCACGGCCGATGTCCCTCGCCGACGCCACGCATCGCTTCAGGAAAAATATGGATCGCCAGCGCGCGCTGCGAGCCATCCGGCTCCGGCATCGCGGTCACGCCAACATAAGAGCCGGCCTTCACGTCGCCGATAGTCGCCGGCACGAATGCCATCACACTGGCGTCGGATGTCAGCGCCACTTTGGTGTCAGCGCCGCTGCGCGTCTTGACGGTCAGGACATTGCCGTCGACGGCTGTGACCTGCCCTCGGATGCGGGTGGATTGCGGCGCCTGCGCCAGAGCCGGGCTTGCGAGGCCGAGCCCGGCACACAGCGTGACGGCCCTGACGATGATGGATAGGGACATGGGGACGCCTCCGGGAACCGGCGGCGCCGCCGCGGCACCGCGCATCCGGACAAACCCCGGCTCCGTCCGACTATTCCCGACGTCAGGCGGCCGGCTTGCGCAGGTCAGCCTCGACCAGCGCGCGCAGTTCCGGCGTCACCTCCGGCTTCACGCCGAACCAGAGTTCGAAGCCGCGCACGGCCTGATGCAGCAGCATGCCAAGACCGTCCGCGGTGCGCAGCCCGCGGTCGCGCGCCAGCTTCAACAGGCCGGTTTCCAGCGGGTCGTAGACCAGTTCCGCGATCACGGTGGAATCGGCGCAGCGCAGATTGACCTCGAGCGGCGGCTGCCCGGTCATGCCCGCCGCGGTCGTGTTCACCAGAATGCCGGCCGCGCCAAGAAGCCCGGTCATCTCCTCCCACCGCGCGGCCCGCACCGCTTTGCCGTAACGCTTGGCCAGTACCTGCGCGCGTTCGACATTACGGTTGACCACATGAATGCGTTCAGCGCCGCGCGCCAGCAGCGCATAGACCACCGCGCGTGCCGCGCCGCCGGCGCCGAGCACCACCGCGGATTCAAGGCCGCGATCCCAACCCGACACGGTGGCATCGAGATTGGCGAGGAAACCCTCGACATCGGTATTGGTCGAGCGCAGCACGTCGCCTTCATAATAGAGCGTGTTGGCCGCGCCGACGCCGGTCGCGCGATCGTCGGGCTTGCTCAGTTTCAGCGCCGCTTCCTTGTGCGGCAGCGTGACATTCGCGCCGACATAACCGCGCTCGCGCAGCGACTGCACGAAAGCGGCGAACTCTTCCGGCGGCACCGGCTCCTTGCGATACTCCGCATTGAACTGATGTTGCTTGATCCAGTAGTTATGGATCAGCGGCGACCGGGAATGACCGGCGGGCCAGCCGATCACACAGGCGGCGCGTTTTTCGTCTGTCGTCATGAGGTGACGTTGAACTCTATCGTTTCGATCGCGCACTCCTAGCGCGGCTGGCGGCTTTGGCAACCCGTGATTTTTGCGACGTCATTTTTTTCGGAACGACTTTTTGATTGACAACCGGCGCCTGTTCGAGTGTCGCGATCAGCGCGTCGAGCATGACATATAATTGTGACAGCCGCGCCGCACCGACCTCGCGCGCCAGCGCGGCATAGATCGCTTCCGATTCCGGTCCCATTTCCTGGAACAAACGACGCCCGCGCGAGGTGAGCGACATCACGCTGCGGCGCTGATCGCGCGCATGGCCCTCGCGCATGATGAGGCCATCCTGTTCCAGCGCCGGCAGCATTCGCGAGAGCGACGCCGGATGGATGCAGCAGCGCGCCGACAGTTCGGCGATCGCGAGCGCATCCGTCTCGCTCAACGCGCGGATGATGCGCCATTGCTGATCCGAAAGATCGCGCGCCTTGAGATGCGGGCGGAACCGCGCCATCACCGCCTCGCGCGCGCGCATCAGTTGCATTGGAAGCGAGCGCTCGAACGGACGGATCGGGCCGCTCATCGTTCGGCTGCAACCGTGTTGCGCAACACGCCGATCTCCGGCACCGAAATCTCCAGCACGTCGCCGGCCTTGAGCCAGACCGGCGTTTCGGTCTTGTCGCGCTTGACCGGCGTGCCGGTGGAGATGATGTCGCCCGGCTTCAGCGTCATGAAGGTGCTGACGTAGCGGATCAGTTCCGCGAACGGGAAGATCATGTTGGACGTGGTGTCGTCCTGGGTGAGGGTGCCATTCAGCGATACCGTGAGATGCAACGGCTGCGCCGGGTCGATCTCGTCGGTGGTGACGATCCACGGGCCGATACTGCCGGTGGCATCCCAGTTCTTGCCCTGCGTGACGTTGAATTTGCCGTGGCGGATCCAGTCGCGGATCGTTCCCTCATTGCAAAGCGTGAACCCGGCGATGTGCTCATACGCATTGGCGCGGGCGATACGCCGCCCACCCTTGCCGATTACCAGGGCGATCTCGCCTTCGTAATCGAGTTGCTCGGACTCCGCCGGGATCAGCAGGCTTTGCCCGCTGCCGACCAGCGAAGCCGGCGCGCGATAGAACATGCTCGGATAGGTCGGCGCATCGGCAAAATCATAATCCTTGTTGCGGTTGGCATAGTTGATGCCGATGCACAGGATTTTTTCCGGCGCATGCAGCGGCGGCAACAGCTCGACCTCCGCCAGCGGCGCGTCGGGGCGCACGCTCTGCGCACAGGCTTTCGCCTGCGCCAGCACGCCGCCGCGCAACACGTCGAGCAGGGTCGGATATTTCGGCATCCGCGATTTCAGCTCGACGATCCCGTCGCCGATGACCGCGCCGTAGCTCTCCCGTCCGCGAAGCCGATAGCTTGCGAGCTTCATGATCGTCCCTTTTACCACCCGTCCCCGGCCGCTTGACGGCTTCCGCCAGACCTTTAACATGTTAAGCATCTGCCGTGGGGCGTCAATCGCCGCGGCATGGCGAGCCGGCCGGGAGCAGCATCATGCCGCATGTGATCGTGGAATATTCCGCCAACCTCGAAGACAGGCTCGACGTTTCCGGCCTGCTCGACGACGTGCATCGCTGCGCGATCGACAGCAAGGTGGCCGACGTCGCGGCGATCCGCACCCGCGCCGAGCGGCGCGACAATGTCCGCGTAGGCGACGGCAATCCGGCCAATGCCTTCGTCCACGTCACCGCGCGGCTGCGGATCGGCCGCAGCGAGCAGCAGCGCACCGCGCTGGCCGAGGCGCTGCTCGCGGCAATCGACAAGCGCATGACGCGCGCGTTCGAGACGCATCCGACCGCGATCACCGTCGAGATCGAGGAGATCGACAACATCACCGCGCGCAAAAACACGGTTCGCTCCGCCGCCGGCCGCGCCGCCTAGGCCGCGATTCGAAAAAATGGGAAGCGGCTTTCCGAAAAGGTCACGCCCAAAGGGAAAAACTCGACCATGCCGATCAAGCCGCCGGTCTTCGATCCGCCGTTCAATATCGTCCGCGCCAGCCATGTCTCGTTCGGTTCGCGCGACATCGGCCGCACCCGCGCTTTCTATGTTGACTGCCTCGGCTATATCGTCACCGCCGAAACGCCGGAGGCGCTGTATCTGCGCGCGGTCGAGGAGCGCGGACACCATTCGATCCGGCTGCTGAAATCCGACGAGCCGTGCGTGCACAGGCTCGGCTTCAAGGTGGCGAGCGAGGAGGACCTCGACCGCGCCGCGCGCTGGTTCAATCAGCGCGGCCTCCCGGCCGCGTTCGAGACCGTGCCCTATCAGGGCCGTACCCTGCGCGCCTCCGACCCGCTCGGCATGCCGCTCGAATTCTACGCCAGCATGGACAAGGCCGAGTGCCTGATCCGCCGCTATGCCGAATATCGCGGCGCGCGCATCCAGCGCATCGACCACATCAATTGCTTCACGCCGGACGTGCAGGCCTCCTACGACTTCTACACGTCGCTCGGCTTCCGTCTCACCGAATACACCGAGACCGACGGCGACGATCCGAAGCTCTGGGCGGTGTGGATGCACCGCAAGGGCAACGTCCACGACCTCGCCTTCACCAACGGGCGCGGCCCGCGCCTGCACCACATCGGCGTATGGACCGCCTCCGCGCTGGACATCCTGCATATCTGCGACGTGATGGCTTCGTCCGGTTTCCTCGCCAATATGGAGCGCGGGCCGGGCCGGCACGGCATCTCCAATGCGTTCTTCCTGTACTGCCGCGACCCCGACAATCATCGGGTCGAGCTGTTCACGTCGGACTATCTCACCGTCGATCCCGATCTCGAACCGCTGCGCTGGTCGCTGCGCGATCCGCAGCGCCAGACCCTGTGGGGCCAGCCGGCGCCCAAGACCTGGTTCGAGGAAGGCTCGCCGTTCGTCGACGTCAAGGTGCGCGAGCCGGTGCTGGAGGCGCAGCCGATCGTCGCACGGTGAGCGATGCCCTGATCTTGAGAGACTGAACGCTGATTTCCAATCCTTTGAATGTGCTCGCGAAGCCACTTTCTTTCCGTCATGGCCGGGCGAAGTCCCGGCCATCCCGATAACAGAAGCACAATGCACGCCTAAGCGGGATGCCCGGGTCAAGCCCGGGCATGACAGACTGCAAAAGACGGTGGTGTATCAGGCTTTCCTTTCCGGTCAGACTCTCAGGGTGAGATTTTCAGGAAACGGCTTGACCGGACACCCCTCGTCCTTTCTGAGTGCGGCGAAAGTCCTGCAGTCAGCCAAAACCTTATCGCTATGCCCGTCATGAAATCCATCTTCATCGATTGCAACCAGCAGCTTGCACCGTTATGGCCACGCGTGCATGGCGCGGGCGATCCGCCGATCGACGTCAACACCGCACCCTATGTCACCGCAAACCTGCCAACGCTGATCGCCGGCTACGACATAGCGCTCGACGATCACTCCTATATGCCGACGGACCTGGTGGCGCAGTGTCCGCAGCTCAGGCACATCGTGTTCCTGGGCACCGGCGCGGCGAGCTACATGAACATCGCCGAGCTGAAAGACCTCGGCGTCACCGTGCACATCATCAAGGGTTACGGCGACACCGCTGTCGCCGAGCACACCATCGCGCTGATGTTCGCGTGCGCGCGCGACATCGCCCGGATGGACCGGGATCTGCGCGGCGGCCGCTGGCAGCCGCTCGAAGGCACGCAGCTCCTGGGCAAGACGCTGGGCGTGATCGGCCTCGGCGGGATCGGCGCCGAGGTGGCGCGCATCGGCGCCGGCATCGGCATGAACATCATTGGCTGGAACCGCAAGCCCCGGCCCGACCTGGCCGTCGAGCAGGTGGCGCTCGACGATCTTCTCGCCCGCGCCGACGTCATCTCGATCAATCTCGTCCTCGGCGACGAGACCCGCGGCTTCCTCAACCGCGAACGAATCGCCAGGATGAAACCCGGCGTGATCTATGTGAACACCGCCCGCGGCGCGCTGGCCGATGAAGCCGCGCTGCTCGATGGGCTCAACAATGGGCCGATCCGCCATGCGGGCCTCGATGTGTTTCACCAGGAACCGCTGGCCGCGGATCACCCTCTCACGCGCATGGATAATGTGACGCTGTCAGCCCACGCCGCGTTCCGCACGCCGGAGGCCTCCATGACGCTGCTGCGCCGCGCCATCGATATCGTCAAAAGTCTGCAACACTGATCGATCCGCCGCAGTTGCAGGGCGCCGCGATCCTCGCCAGAATGCGCGCAACAAAAATACATATGTCCTAGTGCGGAAGTCCCGGGGAGGACGCTGCAGTGAAGCCGGCGCGGTTCGCCTATGTCAGGGCGGCTTCGGTCGATGACGCCATCGCGCTGCTCGGCACGCATGGCGACGGCGCGCGGCTGCTGGCCGGCGGGCAAAGCCTCGTTGCCACGCTCAATATGCGGCTGTCGGCCCCGGACCTGCTGATCGACATCAACGGCATTGCCGGCCTCAACGATATTCGCCTCAACGGGGATAGGGTCGAGATCGGCGCGCTGGCGCGTCACGCACAGGTCGAACGCTCCGAGGTGATCGCGCGGCATGCGCCGCTGATCGCACAGGCGATGCCGTTCATCGCCCATCCGGCAATCCGCAATCGCGGCACCTTCGGCGGCTCGATCGCGCTGGCCGACCCCGCCGCGGAATTGCCGGCCTGCGTGCTGGCGCTCGGCGGCACGCTCCGGATCGCCGGACCGGACGGGCAGCGCAGTGTTGCCGCCGACAATTTTTTCACCGGACTGTTCGAGACGGCGCTCGGCCCGCAGGACGTTCTCACCGCCGTGCATGTGCCGGCGGCGCGCGACGACAGCCGCTACGGCTTTGCCGAACTGGCGCGCCGCCACGGCGACTATGCCATCGCCGGGCTCGCGGCGAGCGCGCGGGTGCAAAGCGGCGCATGGCACGATGTGCGGCTCGCGTTCTTCGGCGTCGCCGACCGGCCGCTGCGCGCGACCGCCGCCGAACAGGCATTGACCAATGCCGCGCCCGACGGGCATCGCATTGACGTCGCTGCGGCGGCGCTCGACCTCCCCTTCACCAGCGACGTGCAGGCCGACGCCGCGACCCGCCGCCACCTCGCCTGCGTGCTGCTGCGCCGCGTGATCGGCCAGATGATGGAGCCCCAGGCATGAGCGACGACCAGCTCGACATCGTGCTGACCGTCAACGGCGAGCCGGTGAACGAGCGCGTCGCCGCGCGCACAACGCTGGTCGACTTCCTGCGCGAGACCTTGCAACTTACCGGCAGCCATGTGGGCTGCGAGCACGGCGTCTGCGGCGCGTGTACTGTGCGCGTCAATGGCGAGATCGTACGCGGCTGCCTGATGCTCGCCGTGCAATGCGACGGCGCCGTGGTCGAGACCATCGAGGGCGTCTCCGACAGCGGCGCGGTCGCGGATCTGCAGGATGCCTTCGTGCGCCGCAACGCGCTGCAATGCGGCTTCTGCACGCCGGGCATGATCCTGACCGCACAGGAATTGCTCGAGAAAGCCACCGCGCCGCTTACCCGCGAGGCGATTCGCGAGCATCTCTCCGGCAACTACTGCCGCTGCACCGGCTATCACGCCATCGTCGATGCGGTGGAAAGCGTGGCGCAAAATCGGGAACAAGCGCGCTCCGGGTCATTCCGAGGTGCGAGCACAGCGACCGGACCCGGAATCCAGAAACATATGACATCGGTGCCGGATTCCGGGTCCGGCGTTCCGCGCCGTCCCGGAACGACGGGAGAACCGTCATGAAAATCGCCGCCGATTCGCCGCCGACCCTGTCCGCACTCGACCGGCCCAATTCCTATATCGGACGCGCAGTGCCGCGGCCCAATCTCGGGCGGCTGGCGCAAGGACGCGGGCAATATGTCAGCGACGTCACGCTGCCGCGCATGGGCTACGCCGCCTTCGCGCGCTCGCCGCATGCGCATGCGCGCATCGTGAAGATCGACACGAGCGCCGCGAAGCGCGCGCCGGGTGTCATCGCCGTGGTCACCGGCGCCGAACTCGCAACCGTCATCACGCCGTGGGTCGGCGTGCTGACGCATCTCAAGGGTCTGAAATCAGCGCCGCAGAACGCCATCGCCATCGACCGCGCCTGCTGGCAGGGCGAAGCGGTGTGCGCGGTGGTCGCCCGCACGCGCGCGGAAGCGGAAGACGCGGTCGAGCTGCTGCAGATCGACTATGAAAAGCTTCCCGTCGTCGTCGATCCGGAAACCGCGCTTGATCCGGATACGCCGGTGATCCACGAAAGCCTCGGTGACAATCTCACCTTCGAGCGCACGCTCGATGCCGGCGCGGTCGACAAGGCGCTCGCATCCTCCGACGCGGTTGTCGAAACCACCTTCCTGTTCGGCCGCCACACCGGCGTCACCAACGAACCACGCGCCATCGTCGCCGACTGGAATCCCGGCGACCAGCGGATGACCGTCTATCAGGCGACGCAGGCGCCGCACATGCTGCAGAACCTGATCGCCAAGCATCTCGGCCTCGCCGACCAGCAGGTGCGCGTGCTGACCAAGGATGTCGGAGGATCGTTCGGCATCAAGGTGCATACCTATCCCGACGAGATGGCGACCGCCGCGCTGTCGAAGATGCTCAAGCGGCCGGTGAAATTCGTCGCCGACCGGATCGAGAGCTTCGTCACCGACATTCATGCGCGCGACCATCGCGTCAAGGCGCGCATCGGCGTCAACAACGACGGCACCATCACTGCGTTCGAGATCGACGATCTCACCGGCATCGGCCCATACTCGGTCTATCCGCGCACCAGCGGTATCGAAGCCAATCAGGTGGTCAGCCTCGTCGGCGGTCCCTACACCTGCCCGAACTACCGCGCCCGCGCCCGCGTCGTGTTCCAGAACAAGAACGTCATGTGCCAGTACCGCGCGGTCGGTCATCCGATCGCCGTCGCGGTGACGGAAGGTCTGGTCGATCTGGCCGCGGCGAAGATCGGCATGGACCCGCTGGAGATCCGCCGCCGCAATCTCATCGCCGACGACGCCTATCCGACGCAATCGCCGAGCGGGTTGAAATTCGAACTGCTCTCGCATCACGCGGCGCTGGCACAGATCGACACGCTGATGAATTACGCGGCGTTGCGTGCCGAGCAGCAAAACCTGCGCAAACGCGGCATCTATCGCGGCATCGGCTTTGCTTCCTTCATCGAAGTCACCAATCCGTCCGCCGCGTTCTACGGCGTCGGCGGCGCGCGCATCACCTCGATGGATGGCGCGACTCTCAAGCTCGACGCGCAAGGCAACGTCTCGGTGCATTCCGGCGTCAGCGAACAGGGCCAGGGCACCGACGCGATGCTGGCGCAGGTTGTCGCGTCCGCGTTCGGAGTGCCGATCGAGCGCATCCGCGTCGTCACCGGCGACACCGACAACACGCCTTACGGCGGCGGCACCTGGGCCTCCCGCGCTGCCGGCATCGGCGGTGAAGCAGCGTGGCAGGCGGGCAAGGCGCTGCGGCAAAACGTGCTCGCGGTCGCCGGCTCTATCCTGCAGGCGAAGCCGGACGATCTCGACATCGACAACGGCCTCGTCGTCGATAAAGGCACGACCAACGAGCGGCTCACGCTGGAGGAACTGGCGCGGGTCGCCTATTTCCGGCCGGACACGCTGCCGCCCGGCTTTCAGGCCGAACTCGCCGTGACGCGGCATTACGTGCCGCAGAAATGGCCGTTTGCTTTCACCAACGGCATCCAGGCGAGCTATCTCGAGGTCGACACCGAGACCGGCTTCGTGACCCTACTGAAGCACTGGTGCGTCGAGGACTGCGGCACCATCATCAATCCGCAACTGGTCAACGAGCAGATCCGCGGCGGCGTCGTGCAGGGCATCGGCGCCGCGCTGTTCGAGCACTGCATCTATGATGAGCGCGGGCAACTCCTCAACGGCAACATGGCTGACTATCTGGTGCCGATGGCCGGCGAGATGCCGGATATCGAGATCGGCCATGTGGTTTCACCCACCGCCGACAGCGAACTTGGCGCCAAGGGCGCGGGCGAAGCCGGCACCGCCGGCGCGCCGGCGGCGGTGATGAACGCGATCAACGACGCGCTGCGCCCGCTCGGCGCTGCGCCGCTGACCGACATGCCGTTCACGCCGGGCAAGGTTTTGCGCGCGCTGGGCAGGATTGCGGACACGCCGTAGACGACGCTTCGCGCGCACGCCACAATCCCGGCAGAACGGCAACAAGAAACGCGGAGGACACCCGATGGATATCAAGGTCGGTGCGCAGGCGATCGCCGAGGCGAGCAAAAAACTCAGCAACTGGGGCCGCTGGGGCAAGGACGACCACATCGGCACGCTCAATCATGTACAGCCGGAGCACATCGTCGCCGCGTCGAAACTGATCCGCACCGGCCGCGTGTTCGCCATGGGCATTCCGCTCGATCGCGAAGGGCCGCAGAACGGCCTGTTCGGCGGCCGCTTCAATCCGATCCATCAGATGCTGGCGACCGGCACCGATGCGGTGGCCGGTCAGCAGGACTGGAACAAGATCCGCTACGCCGACGACACGCTGAACCTGTGCGTGCAGGGCGCAACGCATTGGGATGCGCTCGGCCACGTCTTCTATGAGGACAAGGCCTATAACGGTCACGATGCCAAGCTGATCGACTCGCGCGGCCTCTCCGTGCTCGGCATCGAACATTCCAGGAGCAAGATGACCGGCCGCGGCGTGCTGCTCGATATCGCCCGCTTTCGCGGCGTGCCGTGGCTGAAGGACGGCGAAGGCATCGGCAACGACGAACTCGATGCCTGCGCCAAGAAACAGGGCGTCAGCATCGGCCGCGGAGATTTCGTCATCATCCGCACCGGCCAGATGGAGCGTTGCCTCGAGGAGAAACAATGGGGCGGCTACGCCGGGGGCGACGCGCCCGGCGTGAAGTTCGAGAACTGCTACTGGTGCCAGGAGAAGGAGATCGCCGCGATCTGCTCGGACACCTGGGGCGTCGAGGTGCGCCCCAACGAAACCACCGAGGCGAACCAGCCCTGGCACTGGGTGGTCATTCCCGCCATGGGCCTGTGCATGGGCGAGATGTTCTATGTGAAGGAGCTGGCGGAAGACTGCGCCAAGGATGGCGTCTACGAGTTCTTCTTCTGCGGCCCGCCGCTGATCATCACCGGCGGCACCGGCTCGCCGATCAATCCGCAAGCGATTAAATAAAGCGATCCAATAACGAGCGTGACGTAACGATCCATTCGACACCGCTGGATTTTCGGTTATGACGGGTCGTGGGCGCCGCCCACGGCCCTTTTTCTATGATGAGTTGTCCATGGTCACGCCTGCGCTTCCCGCCACACCCTCGTTCCGCCTCGACGGCAAGCGCGCGCTCATCACCGGCGGCGGACGCGGCATCGGCCTTGCCGCCGCGAGCGCGCTCGCCGAGGCCGGGGCGCATGTGACGCTCGCCGGGCGCAATGTGGACGATCTCGAAGATGCGTCGCTGGCGCTGTGCCATCGTGGCGCCGCCTGCGCCGCCCTGCCGCTCGACATCCGCGACACCGCAGCGATGCGCAAGGCGCTTGCCGCCGTCGCGCCGTTCGACATCCTCGTCAACAATGCCGGCGCCAACCGGCCCGGCCCGTTCCTTGACGCCAGCGAGGACGATTTCGATTTCGTGATGTCGCTGAACGTGCGCGCCGCGTTCTTCGTCGCGCAGACCGTGGCGCGCGGCATGATCGACGCCGGCCGACGGGGCAGCATCATCAACCTCTCGTCGCAGCTCGGTCACATCGGTGCGGCGAACCGGACGATCTACGCCGCCAGCAAGCATGCGGTCGAAGGCCTGACCAAGACGATGGCGATCGATCTCGCTCCGCACGGCATTCGCGTCAACGCGCTGGCGCCGACCTTCATCGAAACGCCGATGACGCGGCCCTATCTCGACGACCCCGCCGTGCGCGCCTCCATCGCCAGCCGCATCAAGCTCGGTCGCGTCGGCCAGCCGGAGGATCTCACCGGCGCGGTCCTGTTCCTCGCGAGCGACGCCTCGGCGCTGATGACGGGCGCCTCGCTGGTGATCGATGGCGGCTGGACCGCCGGTTAAGTCTCAGCGCCGGTTGAGCGCCGCGTTGACCGTCGGCATCACCTTCTCGGCCATCAGGATCATCGAGCGCCGGCCGAGTTCACGGTCGGTCCAGTCCTTGCCGGCGTAGAGCAGCGTGCCGAACTCGCCGACCGTCTCGGAATATTTGATCAGCTCGTCGGCGACCTTGTCCGGCGTGCCGTAGGTGATGAGCTGGTCGCAGACGGAATCGAGGGTCACCTCGTCGTCGGGCTGATCGCGCCGCGTCTTGAACAGTTCGATGCGGCCGTTCATTTTCAATTTGGTGAACAGCTGGCTGTAGTAATAGCGATAAGGCCCGTTCGGATCGGTCGCATAGGCCTTTGCGGTCTTTTCGTCGTCGGCGACGAAGATGCTGCGGGCGACGCGCCAGTTCGCCGGATCGGCCGGGCGGCCGACGCGCTCGCAGCCTTCCTTGTATTTCGGCCAGTGGCTCTTGACCCATTGCGGCATCAGGAAGTTGGCCGAGATCGGGTCCCAGCCGCGCGCCGCCGCTTCGGTGACGCCTCTGGAGAACGGCGCAACGGCGGTGACGACGATCGGCGGATGCGGCCGCTGCAACGGCTTGCCGACGAACCCCTGCCCCAGTTCCGGAATGAACTGCCGCGCGACGCTGATGTCCCAGAATTTGCCTTTGAGATTGTAGGGCGGCTCGCCGGACCAGATCGCCAGCACCTGATTGATCGCCTCGAGGAACATCGCATTGCGGTCGGCGTCGAGGTTGCCGAAGATTTCCGCATCCGACAGCAGACCGCCGGGGCTGATGCCGAACAGGAAGCGGCCGTCGAGCATATGGTCGAGCATCGCGATCTGCGCCGCGACGGCGGCGGGATGCGCGTTCGGCAGGTTGACCGTACCGGTGCCGAGCTTGATCGACTTGGTGGCGTCGACGAGGCTGGCGATGAACATCGCGCAGGAGGTGATGTTCTCGGCGCGGTCGGTGATGTGCTCGCCGACATAGCCTTCGGTGAATCCCAGTTCGTCGGCGAGGATGAAAGCCTCACGGTCCTCGCGCAGCGATTTGCGCCACTCCTTCTCCAGCGGATGGATGGGCATGGTGAAGAAACCGAGTTTCATCGTCGAACAGTTCCTTGTCGTTTAATCTGGGCAACCTAGCGGCACCTCTGCGGTGCGTGAAATACTATCTTGTGATAACCGCGCCGATTCTTCCCACATGGCTCGACATGCGGATCGCGCGTTGTGGCGCTCAATGAGTTCCGCCGGGGTCGGGCGTCAGGTCCGCGGCCTCGATCCCGGCCACGGCAATGATTTCGTCGTTGTCGCCGGTGTCGCCGGAAATGCCGACGGAGCCAATGATCGTGCCGCCCGCATCACGGATCAGCACGCCGCCCGGATTAGGCACCAGCCGTCCGCCGCTTGCCGCCGCGATCGCCGTCAGGAAATTGGGATTTTGCGCGGCACGCTCCATCATGGTGCGCGAGCCCCAACCCATGCCGAGGGCGCCATAGGCCTTGCCGAAGGCGATCTCGAACCGCACGATGCCGGCGCCGTCCTCACGCTTCGCGCAGACCACGTGGCCGCCCGCGTCGAGCACGACCACGGTCTGCGGCATATGTTTGAGCGCGCGCGCCTTGGCGAGAACGGCATCGACGATCTGCGTCGCCTGGGCCAGCGTGAGGGGCATGGGTGGTTCTCCTGTGATCGCAACGAGGACCGGGCATTCCGGAAGATCGCTTGCCGACGCTATCGCGATCACCGATGAATGAGCAACGGGCGATTCAGCAGGAGGCAATGCGATGGCACGCAAGCGCGGCACGGTGGGCATGATCGGGCTTGGCATCATGGGCGGCGCGTTCGCGCGCAACCTCGCCGCCGCCGGCTGGCGGGTGATCGGTTTCGATCCCCTCCCCGCGAAGCGCCGCGCTGCCGCGAAGGCCGGCGTCGAGATCGCCGCGAGCATCGCCGACCTGGCGCGGCAGACCCGCGATGTGCTCGTCAGCCTCCCAAATCCGAAAGCGCTCGACGCCGTCACGCGCGAGATCGTCGCGGCCAAACTGCCGCCGCGCGTCGTCATCGAAACCTCGACCTTCACCGTCGCCGACAAGGAGCGCGCCGAGACAGCGCTGCGCAAGGCCGGCCACATCATGCTGGACTGCACGGTGAGCGGCACCGGCGCTCAGGCGGCGGCAGGGGATCTGATCTTCTACGCGAGCGGCGACACCGCGACGATCCGCCGGCTACGGCCCATGTTCCGCGCCTTCGGCCGCGAGGTCTACGACCTGGGCGCGTTCGGCAACGGCAGCAAGATGAAGTATGTCGCGAACCTTCTGGTCGCGATCCACAACGTCGCCGCCGCCGAGGCCATGGTGCTCGGCATCAAGGCCGGACTCGATCCGCAGCTTGTCTATGAACTCGCCAATGCCGGCGCGGGCCAGAGCCGCATGTTCGAGGTGCGCGGACCGATGATGGTGCGCAGCCGGTACACCCCGGCGACGATGAAGAATGTCGTGTGGAAAAAAGACATGGATGTGATCGGCGCTTTCGCCGACGAGATCGGCGTCAAGGTGCCGGTGTTCCGCGCCACCGAGCCGATCTATCGCGCGGCGATCAAGGATCACCCGGACGAAGACACCGGCGCCGTCTGCGCCGTGCTCGAACGCATGGGCAAGGTGAAGCGCGGCAAGCCGGCGAAAGCGCGTCGCGCTACCAGGCGAAAGCGGCGAGCGACGCGAGCGCGGCGATAAGCCCGGCGCTTTTACGCGGCGTCAGCTTCTCGCCGAGCAGCACGACGCCGAGCATGGCGGTGACGACGAATCCCATCTGCGAGATCGGCACCAGCACGCTCGCTTCGCCGTCGGCGAGGCCGCGCACCAGCGTCAGGAAGCCGACCAGGAACAGATAGGCGCAAACCACCGGGTAGCGGAACGCCACACGCGGCGGCGCGATCTTCCTTTCGATGACCAGTGTCTGCAACGTCGCGATACTGACGAACACGCAGGCCTGCGCCGCCACCAGCGTTTCCGGCAGCGCGCCGGCGCGCAGCCCGAATTTATGCAGCACATTGGCAAGGCCGACCGCGACGGTAGCGACCAGCACCTGCGCCAGCGCGCGACGGCTGATCGCGCCCCCGGTATTGCCGAGCAGCAGCCATACCGCCAGCAGCGCCAGACACAGCGCAACGCCTTTCAACGGCGTCAGCGCCTCGCCGAAAAACAGAAAGCCGACCGTGGCGGCGATGACGAAATTCAGCCTGAACACCGGCGCCTGAATGCTGACCGGCTCGCCCATCAGGCTGCGTGTGAAGGCGGAAAACCCTATCACCATGCACAACCCTGCCGCCGCGCCCCAGAGCGCCGCCGGGACCGGCACCAGTTGTCCGCTGAAATACGCATAGAGAATCATCGAGCTGGAGAAGAACCACGCCTGCACCATCACCGAGTGGTACGGCTTCACTCCTTCGTCCGCCGCGCGCTTGAGGGCGAAATCGGCGAAAGAAAACAAAACCATGGCCACCATGGCCATCAGGATGGGAGCAGACACGGTCACCGGTCACCTGCTTGCGGCTTGAACCGCGGTTTTGCCGACGTGCCGGCCCGGGTCACCGTCTAACATTCCCTTGGCGCTTTGAGCACCCTGCGTTGCGAATAGCTCGCAGGCAATCCGTCAGGCATCGAGGAAATCGACCAGCGCGGTCTCCGCCAGCACTGCCGCGTCGGCGCTGTGGCGTTGCGCCCGACCCTGCTCCTCCTGCGTGCGGGTCGCCTGCAGATAAGCGCCGAGATGGCGCGCCTGCTCGACCGTCCGCAGGCCGACCGGATGGCGCTCAGCCGCGAAGCGCCGGAGCCCGGCATCGACGGATTGCCCCTCGAGCGCGCGGACCAGCGCCGCCGCGTCGTCGGCCGCCTTCGACACGCCTGCCCCCACATGCGGGCGGATCAGGAACGCCGCATCGCCGATCAGCGCGACGCGGCCGAACGCCATCTGCGGCGCGACCAGATCGTAGATCGGCTGCAGGATCGGCGGAATGTCGGGATTGCCGATCAGCCGCACCACGGCACGGAATTGCGGCGCCAGCAGCCGTTCTGCCGCGTCCTTCATCGCCGCGATGACGTCCGCGCGAATGAGCGGCGGCGGGATCGACAGCGCGTGGGTCTTGCCCTGCGTGTCGGTCAACAGATCGCGCAGCGCCGTGGCTTCGGCGGCGGGGCGATACCAGATGACGTTCAGCCGGCGATAACCCACCCGCAGATCGTTGTCGTCACCGGCCACCGGATAAGCGAGGAACTGCTCGCCGGGCGGCAGGCCGAACGCCATGTAGGGAAACACGTCGCGCAGCACCTCGGGCGGCAACCGCGCTTCCGGCACCAGCGCGCGCCACGCGGCATAACCGGCGTAGCGCAGCGGCACGGCGGGCAGACAGTGCTCACGCACCGTCGAGCGAAACCCATCGGCGCCGATCAGGAGATCGGCGCGCGCGGTCGCACCATCGGCAAAGCGCGCGGTCACGCCATCAGCGTCCTGCGTGAATCCGGCGAAAGCGCAGCCGCGCCGATAGTCGGCATCGCCGAACAGATGGCGGAGGATGCGATAGACGCGCTCCCACGCGGTGAGCACCTGCGCGCAATCGCGCGCAGTGGCGACCGCTCCATCACGATCGAGGATGCGGCGGCTGTTCACCGTGACGCCGAGATCGCGACTGTCGATGCCGAACAGCTCGAGCGTCGCCAGCAGCGAAGGCTGCGCGACGATGCCGGCGCCGCGGCCGGCAAGTTCGGCCTGCGCCCGCTCGCACACCGTCACGGCCCATCCGGCGCGGCGGAGCAGCAGCCCGGCGAGCAGCCCGCTCATGGAACCGCCGATGACCAGCGCCGTGCGCTGCATACTGTGCTGTCCTGTATCGCGGGTAGGCATGGCGGACTTGTGGTTTCGCGCTCGCGACCGCGTTTGCTATACTATGACCCAATAGACGATCGGAGGGAAAGCCGATGGCGATGACCATGTCCGACAAGCCGACGGTGACAAAGGATCACGCGCCGTGGTCCCCGGAATTGCAGGCCGAGTTCGCGCGCGAGGCGAGCAATCCCAATCCCTGCGTCGGCTCGCGGCTGCTATCCGAGAACGAAAAGCTGCGCGTCTGGATGATCAAGCTCGCACCCGGCGAGCGGATCGGTTTCCATCGCCATGTGCTCGACTACTTCTGGACATCGGTGAACGGGGGGCGCGGCCGCCAGCACGTGCACGACGGCAGCACGGTGGAATATACCTATCAGCCCGGCGAGACGCGGCACGAAACCTACGGCGCCGGCGAATACAAGGTGCACGACCTGACCAATATCGGCGACACCGACATGATCTTCATGACCGTGGAGACGAAGCAGAGCGCGAACAAGCCGCTGCCGCTGCCGGCCGGCGTCACCGCCGAGGCGGCGTAGGTTCGTTCGGCTTTCTCATCGTCATGCCCGGGTTCATCCCGGGCATGACGCCTTATCTGCCCGCATCAACTCGCGGCCGTTGTCATAGAAATTCTCGACCATGCGCCGCACCGTGCCGGCGATGTCGCGCGGCGGCTCGACCCGGTACACCGATTTGCGGATACCGATGTAGAAAATGCTGCCGTGCAGGCTCCACATCAACTCCGCTTCCGGCTCGGTCATCGGCTTCGCCGCAACGCCCGGCACGCCGCAGTCGTGCCGCAACTCGTCGATGACGCGGGCGAAAATGCTTTGCGTCACATGGGTCGCGAAGCGCCGCGCAATGGTCGATCCGCCGAGACCGGAATAGAGGTAGATGCGTCCCCACTCGTCATCGTGCAGCATCTCCGAATAGTCGCGATAGAAATCGATGAGACGCGCGCGCAGCGGCACGTTGCGGTTCGTCAGCAGCGCATCCCACTCCGGCTTGAACCGCTTGACGAACAGTTCTTCGTAGATTTGCTCGATCAGGGATTCCTTGGTCGGGAAGTAGCGATAGAGCAGCCCCTGCGAGATGCCGAGTTGCTGCGCCAGTTCGCGCGTCTGACCGCCGAAGCCACGCTCGGCGAAGAACGCGATCGCGCCACGCAGGATTTGCATGCTGCGTTCGCCGGGCTCGAGGCGCGTGCGCTTGCGTGCCGGCGCTGCGGCACGGCGGCGTACCGTTTTCGGCGGCTGCTGCAGCGGCCTCCTGGATCGACTCGTCGACGGCCTCTTCCCCATGATGCTCTCTTAAAGACTTTGTCGCTCTCTTAAAGACTTGGGCGCTCTCTTAAAGACTTTCGCCGGCGCACGAAAACAGGACCGCGCGCGAACGCTGTGCTTTTCCGCAACGTCGCGCGAGAGGCATAGTGCTGGCGCAGCCATTTATGTTGCGGCGCACACACCGGTTCCTTTTCAGACCCGCCTAAAACGCCGTAAAACCGGGTCTTGACGCTATTGATCATTTGACCAATAATAATTCCAACAAGCCATCAAATAAGCAAGGGAGACGTCTCCATGGAAACGTTGCCGCGCGCTGGCCTTCCCCGCGCCGAGATGATGAAGCGGGTCGCCTTCTTCAAAAATCTCAAGGGTTCGGACGGCGGATTGCCCGACAGCAAGATGAAGGGCTGCATCCGCACACTGTACAACGTGATCGGCTTCCAGCCGCCGGAAGGCGAAGGCGGCGCGGTGACATCTCCGGTCGGCGACGATGCTGCGCGCATGTCGGCGATCCCTGTCTCCGAAGGCTTCAATCTCGGTTACTGCCGCGCCAAGCCCGGCAACGGCCCGATGATGCACAACCACGACACCAACGAGACCTTCATTCCGATGACGGGCAAGTGGCGGTGCAGCTGGATCAACGAAAAGGGCGAGGTCGATTTCGTCGACGCCGAACCGTTCGACGTGGTGTCGTTCCCAGCCGGCTGTGCGCGCCGCTTCGAGAACATCACGCCTGGCGATCCGAACGAGGAAGCAATTCTGATGTTCGTCATCGGCGGCAACGGGCCGAAGGCCGAGTTCACCGACGAGGCGATGGACGAGTTGGTCGCCGCCGGCGCCTGGAAGCGCTGATCGCGCGCCCATTCGTATGTCGCGTAACCCCTCTCCGGCCACGGCGGCACCGCCGTGGCATCTGGATGCCGCGGTCCACAGCGTGCGGATCGACGCGCAAGGCGTGGCCCACGCCTGGCCCTATATCGACACCGGCGGCGACGGACCCGCGCTGGTCATGCTGCCGGGCTCGGTCGGCACCTGCGAGATGTTCTTCAAGCAGATCGCCGCACTCGGCGATCGCTTCCGCATCATCTCCGTCGGCTATCCGGCGGAGGCCGATCCGGATCGCCTCGCCGATGGGCTTGCTGCGCTGATGGATCACCTGAAACTGCGCACGGCGAGCGTGCTCGGCTCCTCGTTCGGCGGCTACTGGGCGCAGGTTTTCGCGCTGCGTCACCCGGCGCGCGTCGAGACGCTGTTCCTCGGCAATATCTTCGTCACGCCGGACGAACTGTTCGCCAATCCGCTGTTCGCGCCGGATTTCGTGCGAGCGACCGCCGCTCCCGATCTGCAGGCGACGTGGCGCGGCCGCGTGATGCAGGCGCCCGACAGCGAACTCAAACGGATCCAGCTCGACATGCTCGCCGGCCGCCAGAGCGCGGAGAACCTGCGCGCGCGTTTCCTCGGCGTTATCGACGCAACGCTGTGTCCGCCGCTGCCGGTACCGCAAGAGCGCATCGTCATCATCGACTGCGCCGACGATCCGATCATTCCGCCGGCCTCGCGCCAGGCGGTCCGCGACCGCTATCCGCAAGCCGAAGTGGCGACGCTGCCGACCGGCGGACACTACCCGCACATTCTCAATCCGGAAGCCTACGACGCGGTGATCGTTCGACGACTGACGGCCTGATCGCCCTGACGTTTTGCTGCCAACAACCCCGCCGGTGTGGGACCGGCTCCTGAGGAGGAAACGACAATGAACGGACTGGTTCGAACCTTGTTCCGGCCGACGCGGCGGGCCTTGCTCGCGGCCACGGCCGCCGTCACGCTGTTCGCCGGCACGCAATTTGCGAGCGTCCCCGCGCATGCGGCCGACCCGATCAAGATCGGCTTCAGCATGGCGCTGTCGGGCGGGCTCGCCGCCAACGGCAAGGCCGCGCTGCTGGCGATGCAGATGTGGGCGGAGAAGGTCAACGCCGCCGGCGGCCTGCTCGGCCGTCAGGTGCAGCTCGTGCACTACGATGACCAGAGCAACCCGAACACGGTGCCGGGCATCTACACCAAGCTGATCGACGTCGACAAAGTCGATCTTCTTGTCTCGCCATACGGGACGAACCTGATGGCCCCGGCGATGCCGGTGGTGATGCAGAAGGGCTTCACCTTCATGGGTCTGTTCGGCGTCGGCGTGAACGACCAGTTCAACTACGACCGCTATTTCCAGATCATGCCGATGGGGCCGAAGTCGGCCGAGACCATCCCGGATGCGTTCTTCGCCGTGGCGAAGACACTCAACCCGGCGCCCAAGAGCGTCGCGATCGTCGGCGCCGATGCCGAGTTCGGCAAGGTCAACGCCGATTCAGCGCGCAAGATCGCCAAGGCGATGGGGCTGAAGATCGTCTACGACCGCTCCTATCCGCCAAGCACGGTGGACTTCGCGCCGATCGTGCGCGCGGTGCAGGCCTCGCAGCCGGATCTCGTCTTCCTCGCCTCCTATCCCACCGACACGGTGGGCATCACCCGCAGCATCCATGAGATCGGCCTGAAGACGCGTCTGATCGGCGGCGGCCCGGTGGGCCTGCAGTTCGCGGCGATCAAGACCCAGCTCGGGCCGCTGATCAACAACATGCTCGGCTACGAGCTTTATGTGCCCGCGCCGACCGTGAAATTCCCCGGCATCGAGGAGTTCGTCGCGGCCTATCAGGCCAAAGCGGTGGGCCAGGGCGTCGATCCGCTCGGCCTCTACGTCCCGCCATTCATCTACGCGGCGATGGAGGTGATGGGCCAGGCGGTGACCAAGACCGGCTCCCTCGACCAGAAGGCGCTGGCCAAGACGCTGCACGAGAACAGCTTCTCGACCGTGGTCGGCGACGTGAAATTCGCGCCCAACGGCGAGTGGGATAAGCCGCGCGTGCTGATGGTGCAATACCGTAACATCGTCGGTAACGGCCTCGATCAGTTCCGCAAGCCGGATCCCTACGTGATCCTGTATCCGCCGCAGTTCAAAACCGGCGACGTCAAGGAGCCGTTCCAGTCGAAATAGGGCTCCGGTCCGCGACTGTTGGATTTTCGTCCGAAACTGTACTTGTGAACAACCATGGCGGAGGCGAGACATTGTCGCGCCTCCGCTTTTAAGACTAGCCAAGGTGGCGGCGTTCCTGCAAAGTATGCGGCAACGTCGGGCTTCCGTGACAACCCGTTGGATGTCATGGGCGACACCGGCACTTGACAAGAACCTCAGGGGGGAACGGCCGGCCTGGACAATTTGCACATCGCAACGCCTGTGCCCGACGATCCGTCGCAAAGCACATGTGTGGCAATGCAAATGACCCCGCCGGTTGAAGTCGCATGGGCGTGACGACGGACCTACTCATCAACGCGATCATTGCGGGCATCCTGCTCGGCGGATTTTATGCCGCGGTGACCATCGGCATTTCGATCTCGTTCGGCATTCTCGACATCGTCAACATCGCGCATCCCGCTTTCGTCATTCTCGGTTCCTATATTGCCTACTTGCTCAATGTGAGCTTCGGCATCGATCCGATCCTGGCGAGCGTGGTGGCGCTGCCGGCGTTCTTCGCGCTCGGCATGTCGGTGTACCAGCTCTACTATTCCTCGTTCGAGAAGTTTGGGCAGGAGGCGCTGCGCGGCCTCGCCTTCTTCTTTGGCCTGCTGTTCATCACCGAGGTGCTCCTGATCCTGGCGTTCGGTGTCGACTATCGCTACGTGCACACGCCCTATATCGACACCACGCTGCATTTCGGCTTTGTCGACGTGCCGCTGCGCATGCTGGTGCCGTGCGTCGTCGCGCTGATCATGGTCGTCGGCCTGATCATCTATCTCAGCCGCACCTTCACCGGCCGCGCGATCATGGCGGTGGCACAGGACCAGGCGGCGCTGAAATTCGTCGCCGCCGATCCGATCAAGATCAAGCGCATCGCCTTCGGCATCTCGATCGCGACCGCATCGATCGCCGGCGCGCTGCTGATCGTCATCCAGCCGGTCGAGCCGTCGGTCGGCCGTGAATATATCGGCCGGGTGTTCGCGATCTGCGTGCTCGGCGGCATGCAGAGCCTGCCCGGCACGCTGGTCGGCGCGATGCTGCTCGGCGTCATGGAAAGCTTCACCGCGACGTTCTACGGCCCCTCCTGGGCGCCGGCGGTGGCGTTCGGCTTCCTGTTGCTCACCCTCGCGTTCCGGCCGCAAGGCCTGTTCGGGCGATAGCGCGAGGCAGCAGTCGTGAAATCACCCGTCTTTTTCCTCGTCTGGATCGTCGTCGCCGCGATCGTGTTCGCGTTCGGCCTGTACTTGAAGAACGATTACTTCTTCTTCGCCGGTTATACGGTGCTGCAATATGTCGTGCTCGCCACCGGCTGGAACATCCTCGGCGGCTATACCGGCTATGTGAACTTTGGCTCGGCGGCGTTCTTCGCCATGGGCGCCTATGCCTCGGTGGTGATGCACAAAGTGGCGCCGGTGCCGGTGCCGGTGCTGATCATCGTCGGCGGCATCGTCTCCGGCCTCGTCGGCCTCGGCATGGGCTATCTGACGCTGCGGTTGCGGGGCGCGTTCTTCGCCATCGCCACGCTCGCCCTGGCGGTCGTGCTGCAGACGCTGATCGTCAACTGGGATTTCGTCGGCGGCTCGCGCGGCGCCTACATCATCCGGCCGAACATGCTGGAGATCGGCAGCCTGCAGATCCCCTATATCGAATATCTGTTCGGGCTGATGCTGATCCTCGCCGTCTGCGCCCTCACCGTCGCGCGGCTGATCGAGCGCTCGCGGCTCGGCTTTGGCTTCGCCACCATCCGCGACGACGAAGTGGCGGCGGAAGCCTGCGGCGTACCGACCCTGCGGCTCAAGCTGGTCGCAACGACGCTCTCCGGTGCGCTGATGGGCATGGCCGGCGCGCCGTTCCCCTACTACATAGGCTATCTGCAGCCGTCGTCGGCGTTCGGCCTCGAATACGCTGTAAACTCCATCGCCATGCCGATGATCGGCGGCACCACGAGTTGGGTCGGCCCGCTGATCGGCGCGATCCTGCTCGGTACGCTGCAGCAGGTCGCCACCGTGACGATTTCGTCGGCGGTCAACCTGCTGATCGTCGGCCTGCTGCTCACCGGCTTCGTGATCATCGCACCGAACGGTATCCTCGGCCTGATCCACAAATTCCGCGGTCGGTCGAACGCCGACAACTCCGGCCGCCGCGTCATCCGGGAGACGCCATGATGACGGCCGTATCCCCCACTCACCCCCCTGCCGGCGGCGCGCTGCTCGAGGTCGAGGGCGTCGGCAAGCGCTTCGGCGGCTTCATCGCGCTCGACGGCGTGAACCTGTCGGTCGCGCAGGGCGAGCGCGTCGGCCTGATCGGGCCGAACGGCTCCGGCAAATCGACGCTGGTGAACTGCATCTGCGGCACGTTGCACAACGAGACCGGCACGGTGCGTTTCGACGGCCAGAGCCTGAACAAGCTGGAATCGCACGAACGCACCTATCGCGGCATCGCCCGCTCGTTCCAGTTGCCGCGGCCGTTCGTGACCATGAGCGTCGCCGACAATCTGCGTGTGCCGCTGCTCTACGCGGTGCATACGCGCCGCGGCCGCCACCTGACGATCGAGGAAGCCGATGCGCGCTGCATCGAGCTCGCGGAATCGGTCGGGCTCGGCGCCAAGATCAACAAGTCGCCGAAGGACCTGACCCAGATCGAGATGCGCAAGCTCGAACTGGCGCGCGCCATGGCGGCCGATCCGAAACTGCTGATCGCCGACGAATCGATGGCGGGCCTGTCCGACAGCGAGGTCGGCGAGATCGTCGAGATGCTGATCAAGCTCAACGAGAGCGGCATCACCATCATCATGATCGAGCACATCATGCGCGCGGTGATGACCTTCTCGCAGCGTCTGGTGGTGCTGGTCTCCGGCAAGAAGATCGCCGACGGCAAGCCGGACGACGTCATCCGCAACCCCGAGGTCGAGAGGGCTTACCTTGGGCAATAGTCTCACACTGTCCGGCATCCATGCCGGCTACGGCGCGGTGCATGTCCTGCACGACGTGTCGATGACGGTGCCGTCCGGCGAGACCGCTGTGCTGCTCGGCACCAACGGCAACGGCAAGACCACGCTGATCCGCTGCATCCTCGGCATGATCCGGCCGACCTCCGGCACGCTGACCGCCGAGATCGACGGGCAGACCCACAACCTGATCGGCATGACCACCGAGGAGATCGTCAATCTCGGGATCGGCATCGTGCCGGAAGGCCGCCGCCTGTTCCCGCGCCTGTCGGTCGAGGAAAACCTGCTGCTCGGCGCGTTCCGCCCCAAGGCGCGGCAGGAGCTCAAGCGCAATCTCGAATTCTGCTACGAGTGCTTCCCGCGGCTCGCGGAGCGCAAGTCGCAACTCGCCGGCTCCATGTCGGGCGGCGAACAGCAGATGGTGGCGCTCGGCCGCGCGCTGATGACCGCACCGAAGATCCTGCTGGTGGACGAGCCCTCGGTCGGCCTCGCGCCGATCCTTGTCAGCCGCACCATCGACAAGATCAAGGAATTGAAGGACAGCTATCAGCTCACCGTGCTGATGGCGGAGCAGAACTTCAATCAGGCGATCCGCATCGCCGACCGCGGCTATGTGATCGTCCACGGCAAGATCGCCTATTCCGGCGACAGCGCCGCCGACCTCAACAACAACGACCTGATCAAGAAGTTCTATCTCGGGCTGTGAGTGCAAGCCTCATGGTGAGGGGCATCGCGCATCAGCGCGATTACGCGCGTCTTTGACGCGCTATGGCGATGCGTCTCGAACCATGAGGTAGCTGCAGTCGGGCCGCCTCGCCCTTCGAGACACGGGCTACGCCCGCTTCTCAGGATGAGGCGGGTTGAGATCGCGGACTAGTCTCACCGCGTCATGCCCGGCACTCGGGCCCGGCCTTTGGCCGGCCCGAGCACAAGCCTTGTACCGGGCATCCACACATGGCTTACCAACAAAAGAAAGACGTGGATGGCGGTGACTTCGCCCGGCCATGACGGACGCGAATTTCCGTGACGTCAGCGAAAATTACACCGGCTCTTTCTTCCGCAAACCGTCGAACTGCTTGCCGGCCATGTATTGCCGCTCCGGCGCGATGTCGGGACGCGGCCGCCCCTCCTGATCGCCGTCGAAGGTCAGTTCGAGCAACAAACCGCTCGGATCGGTGACGAACAGCTGCCAGAGATTCGTACCGGGCACGATCTGCTCGCGCCACGGACAGCCGGTGCGTTCGATGCGCGCGCGGCAATCGTCCCAGCCCTTCACCATCAGACTCAGGTGATCGACCGCGCCGGTGCCATGCGGGAACTTGCCGTCCACCATCGCCGGCGAGCCGGCGTAGACATGGATGATCGCCGGGCCGTCCTTGATGGCGAGCCACGCGCCGGGGAAACCGAAATCCGGGCGCGGCGCCAGCGTCAGGCCGAGCACCTGCGTATAGAACGCGACGGTGGCATCGAGATCGGCAGTCTTGATCGCCAGATGAAACAGACCGGTGACCTGCATTAGTTATCCTCCTCTCGAAAACACCGTGCGGGAAACGCCCCGCACGGTGTCGTTGTCTCGTCAGTATCGCGTCACTTGGCTTTCGTTACTTAGCCTTGGCGTCACTTGGCCTTCTCGTAGGGATAGACGAGTTCGCCCGACGCATAGCCCGACGGCGCGATCACCACCTGGGTGTCCGTGCCCTTGAACTGGTCAACCGCGTTGCCCTTGATGTTGCGGAACTGGACCTGGAGCACCCGCGAGGTCGCCCATTCGCCGCTCTTGTCGAACCTCACGTCACCCATAACGGTCTTGAACGACGCGGAATGAATATTCTCCGCGAGCTTCTTGTCGTCGAGGCCCTTGGTGTTCTCGATCGCCTGACCAAGCACCTGAAGCTGCGCATAGGCGAGCGTGCCCATGTAGTAGCCGAACGGGTCGACACCCTCGGCCTTGGCGCGGTCCTGATACTTCTTGAGCATCTCGGCGACGCCGGGGAAGTTCAGCTTCGGCGCCGGAATGTAGGTTTCGTAGTTGACGAAACCGTTGAGCAACGGCCCAAGCTGCGCCTTCATCGAGGTGTTCTGCGGGCCGACCATGGCGCCGCCGATCATCTTCGGCTTGAAGCCGATCTCGTTCACCGCGCGCACGATGCCGACCGAATCCGGCGGATACGAGCAGACGATGACGAGGTCCGGATTGGTCGCGGCGATCGCACGCACGATCGGCGAAAATTCGGTGGTCGAAGGCGGATAGCTCTTGTCGTAGACGATCTTGAGGCCCGCCTTCTTGGCATTCTCACGCGCGCCATCGGAGGCATTGCGCGAGAACTCCTGGTCGGCGGCGACGATCGCCACCGTCGTCGGCTTCGGGTTTTGCTTCATCGCCGCTTCGATGAAACCTTCGGTAAAGGCCGGCTTCGGATGCGGCCCCGACGGGATCATCGCGAAGTATTTGTCGTATTTGAATTCGGTGTTCACGCCAAGGCCGAGCAGACCGATGAACAGCTTGTTCCGCTGCATGATGATCGGCATCGCCGGCGCCAGCATCGCGGTGGCATAACCGCCGATCACGAGATCGACCTTGTCGACGTCGAGCAGCTTCGTATAGATGCCCGGCACCGTCGATGGGTTGCTCTGGTCATCGTAGTAGATAAGCTTTACCGGCCGGCCGAGCAGGCCGCCCTTGGCGTTGGTGTCTTCTTCCCAGATCTTGTGCGCCAGCAGCGCGGACTTCCCGTTCGGTCCGAGACCGCCGGTCATCGCCATGCTGTAGCCGATCTTGATCGGCTCCTTGCTTTGCGCCGCCGCGCTACCGACGGACAAAGAAAAAGCCGCGACAGCAGATGCCGCCACGGCCACGCTCGACAGAAAGCTCCGTTTGGTCTTCACCATTCGACGTCCTCCCTGAGAATGATTTTATTTTTCTCCATCCTAGAGGACTTTGGCGCCGGCTTGCCAGCGTGTTTTGCAGCGCGTGCGCTGCACACAAGACCGATATTGAACGTGCGCTATTTGGTGAATTCGCCCGCCTCCAGCATCACCGTTTCCACCTCGCCCGCCCCGCCGCGGCGGTGGGCAGCGGCGGCCACATACTCCGGCGAGCGGAAACAGGCCACGCCCTGCTCGAAGGTCGGAAACTCGATGATCACGAAGCGCTGGAATTTCTCCGGCCCTTCCATGATCTCGTAGCGGCCGCCCCGCGCCAGCACCTTGCCGCCGAATTTGGCGATGATGCCCGGCACCTGATCAGTATAGCGCTTGTAGGCGACAGGCTCATTGATCTTCGAACGGGCGATCCAGTAGGCCGGCATACGGTACACTCCTTCACCTCTGTCATGGCCGGGCTTGTCCCGGCCATCCACGTCTTTAGTTTACTATTGATAGCAAAGACGTGGATGCCCGGCACAGCGCCGGGCATGACGGGTGATATGCCATGCCGCGCCGGATCGTCGACATCTCCGTTCCGCTGGAAAACACCGTGCATGCCGATCCGCCGGGCTACGGCCCACAGATCGAGTATCGCGATCACCAGCAGACCGCGCCGGAGGTGACGTCTTTCTTTCCCGGCCTCACCGTCGACGATCTGCCCGACCGCGAAGGCTGGGCCATCGAATGGATCAAACTCTCGACCCATTGCACCACCCATCTCGACGCGCCCTATCACTTCGCCTCGACCATGGACGGCGGCAAGCGCGCCGTCACCATCGACGAGGTGCCGCTCGACTGGTGCTTCCAACCGGGCGTGAAGCTCGACTTCCGGCATTTCGCGGACGGGTACGTAGCCACGGCAAAGGACGTCGAAACGGAACTCGAGCGCATCGGGCATACGCTGAGACCACTGGAGATCGTGCTGGTGAACACCCGTGCGGGCGCGCGCTACGGCCAGCCGGATTATGTGGCGAGCGGCTGCGGCATGGGCCGCGAGGCGACGCTGTATCTCACGGAACGCGGCGTGCGCGTCACCGGAACCGACGGCTGGAGCTGGGATGCACCGTTCGTGCACACCAGGGAGCGCTACGCCAAAACCCATGACGCCAGGCTGATCTGGGAAGGTCACCGCGCCGGCCGCGAGATCGGCTATTGCCACATCGAAAAGCTGCACAATCTCGAAGCGCTGCCGGCGACCGGCTTTCAGGTGAGTTGCTTCCCGGTGAAGGTCAAAGCCGGTTCGGCCGGCTGGACCCGCGCCGTGGCGATCATCGACGCGTGATTATTTTTCGACGAAGTCGGCGCATTTCTCCACATTGGCATCCGGGCCCCAAGGCATGATCGGCACACTCGACGTCGAGTTCTTCGGCGAGCCTTCGATGATGCGGTCGGAATAGACCATGTAGACGAGCACGTTGCGCTTCGCGTCGCAGCCGCGCACGATCTGCATCTTCTTGAAGAACAGCGAGCGGCGCTGGCGGAACACGTCCTCGCCCTGCTCGAACTTCTGCTTGATCTTGATCGGTCCGACCTGCCGGCACGACAGTGAAATGTCGGAGACCTCCTCGGCGACGCCGATCCAGCCCTTGAAGCCGCCTTTCTCCGGCACGGTGAAATGGCAGGCGACGCCCTCCACATTCGGATCGTCGAGGCCGTAAGTGGCGAGCTTGTCGTTGGGCGACAGCCACTTGAACACCGTCGAGCGCTTGAAGATGAGATCGGGCTCGTCGGCCGCATGCGCGGGCGCGACGTGGATGGCAAGCAGCGTCAAAGCGAGCAGCAGAACAAAACGGCGCACGGCGGGAGCCTCCCGGAAAACCGTCGAAACGGGAGATTGAGATAGGAAGGGTGGCGAAGAATGGAAGCCCCTCTATCAACCCGTCATCACCGGGCTTGTCCCGGTGATCCCGATTCAATTGGCACACTCGCGAGCGCCTAAGCGGGATGGCCGGGACAAGCCCGGCCATGACGCTCTGAGAGAATTTCGTCAGGCCACGCCGCCGTCGTTGCGCGGCACATTCAAAACCGCCTCATCCTGAGGAGCGCGCCGTAGCTCGTAGAGCGAAGGCGAGCGTCTCGAAGGATGAAGGCGGCCAAATCCATCGCCCCATGGTTCGTGACGCGGCCCCAAACGGGGCCGCTCCTCACCATGAGGTTCGCCCTACGCCGCGGTCTTGCGCGCGGTCACGATCTGCTCCGCCGGGCGGCCGCCGAGTTCGGCCATGTGATCGAACCGGCTGCTGAAACTGCCGACGCCAGCGGTGGCCGACCGGATCTCGACGATCAGATCGCCGATCTCCGCTTCCGGCATCATCGCCCGCACCACGTCCCAGCCGTCCCAGCCCTCTCGCGTGTCAAAGCCAAGGATCTGCGCCCGCCGTCCCGACAGGATCGCGTTCATCCGCGCCGCCGAGTCGGAGGGACACGCGATCTCGATCAGATGCATCGGCTCCAGCAGCACCGGCTGGCATTGCGGCAGCGCCTCGTTCATCGCCAGACGCCCGGCGAGGCGGAACGCCTGATCCGACGAGTCGACGCTGTGATAGGAGCCGTCCACCAGCGCCACGGCGACATCGACCACCGGGAATCCGAGCGGACCTTTAGTGAGGCCGTCCTTCACGCCCTCTTCCACCGACGGAATGTAATTGCGCGGCACCACGCCGCCGGTGATCTTGTCCTCGAAGGTAAAGCCGGAGCCGCGCGGCATCGGCTTGATCTCGACGACGACATCGCCGTATTGCCCGTGGCCGCCGGACTGCTTCTTGTGCCGGCCGCGCACCGCCACCGGTTTGCGGATCGTCTCGCGATAACCGACACTCGGCCGCGACGTATGGACGGTGACGCCAAAGCGTCCGGTGAGCCGTTCGGTGGCGACGCGCAACTGCATCTCGCCCTGCCCGCGCAGGATCACTTCGTGCGCTTCCGGGTTCTGCACCAGCGTCAGCGACGGGTCTTCCTCGATCAGCTTGTTGAGCGCTTGGCCGAGCTTGACGTCATCCTTGCGGTCGGCCGCCGCCAGAACGAGGCCGAGCACCGGCGGAACGGGCTCCATCGTGACCAGCGGCCGCGGCGCGGTCTTGCCGGTCGAGAGCGTGTCGCCGGTCTGCGCCGGATCGAGCTTGCCGAATGCCACCGTCTCGCCGGTCTGCGCCGCGCCGCGCTTTTCGGTCTGCTGACCGAACAGCCTGAACACTCCGGAGACACGGCCGGTATCGCCCTGTTGGTTGATGAAGGTGGTGCCGTCGCCCGCCTCGCCGGCGAGCACGCGGGCAATCGACATCTTGCCGCCGTGCTGGGTGTGCAGCGTCTTCACCACCACCGCGACCGTATCGCCGCCGGTCGCGCCAACCTCGACACCAAGCCGCTCTGCGGTCTGCGCGACGCCGTTCACTTCGTGGCGGATCGCCTTCATCAGCCGCAGCACGCCGTTGGTGCGTGACGCCGCGCCGATTAGCAGCGGACACACCAGCCCTTCGCGCAACTCCTTCGACAGATCGTCGAACACCTTGTCGCGCGGCGGCTGGATATCCTCAAGCAACTGCTCCATCAGTTCGTCGTCGTGATCGGCGAGCGTTTCCAGCATGGAGAAGCGCGCGGTCTTTTCCGTATCCAGCGCCGCGCCTTCGAGCGGCACCACTTCGGACGGCGCGGCTTCTTTGTAGACAAAGGCGCGCTCCAGCGCGAGATCGACGAAACCGGTGATAATGTCGCCGTCGAAGGTCGGCAGTTGCCGCATGACGAGCTTGACGCGCGAGGCCGGCTGCAGCGCCGTCAGCGCGTCGGTGACACCGGCGTTGGCCTTGTCGATCTTGTTGAGAAACAGGATGCGCGGAATCTTCTGCTCTTCGAGCTCGCGCAAGATCAATTGCAGTTGCGGCAGCTTCTTGTCGTCGAGTTCGCAGACGACGACCGCCGCGTCGACCACCGGCAGCACCGCGCGCATGTCCTGCGCGAATTCGATCGAGCCGGGGCAATCGATGAAGGTGTACTGGTCGCCCATGAAATTCGTGGTGGCGACCGAAAGCTCCACGCTCATCTTGTGCTGGCGCGCTTCCTTGCTGGCGTCGCCGACGGTGGAGCCGGCCTCGACCGTGCCCTGACGCGCAATGGCGCCGGTGCGGGCGAGGATCGCTTCAAGCAGTGTTGTCTTGCCGCTCTGGAACGGGCCCACCAATGCGATGCACCGTGGACCCCTGCTACCCGTGCCGTTGGCATCGGGTTTATGTACGCCCGGATTGGCGCCGTTCGTGGACATGCGCACCTCCCTGCGGCGGGCGGCGCATCAGGCCGTGATTGGACCGTTGCCGGCCCGTCGCGCGCATCGTCTCAGGAGTTCGGCGCGGCGGTCAAGGGTATCAATGATGGTCATTCCGGGGCGCGCGGCAATGCGGCCCCGGAATAAACGACTGTTATTTCAAATTACCGCAGAAGCGCTGGATGCGGCGGCAGGCTTCCTCGAGGTCTTCGGTTTTCGTCGCGTAGGAGATGCGGAACGCCGGTCCGAGACCGAACGCCGAGCCCTGCACCACCGCGACGCCTTCGGCTTCCAGCAGTTCCGAGACGAAATCTTCGTCGGTGACGAGCTTCTTGCCGGTCGTCGTGGTGCGGCCGATGGTGCCGGCGCAGGACGGATAGACGTAGAACGCGCCTTCCGGCGTCGGGCACTTGATGCCATTCGCCTGATTGAGCATTGACACGACCAGATCGCGGCGCTCCTTGAAGATCTTGTTGTGCGCGGCGATGAAGTCCTGCGGGCCTTCCAAAGCCTCGACCGCGGCCCACTGCGACACCGCCGAGGGATTCGAGGTCGACTGCGACTGGATCATCGCCATCGCCTTGATCAGCGGCTCCGGGCCGCCGGCGTAACCGATGCGCCAGCCGGTCATGCAATAAGCCTTGGACACGCCATTGATGGTGAGCGTGCGGTCATAGAGGGCCGGCTCGACCTGCGCCGCGGTCGTGAACTGGAAGTCGTCGTAGACGAGGTGCTCGTACATGTCGTCGGTCATGACATGCACATGCGGGTACTTCACCAGCACGTCGGTCAACGCCTTCATCTCCGCGCGCGAATAGGCTGCGCCGGTCGGGTTCGACGGCGAGTTGAGGATGATCCACTTGGTCTTCGGCGTGATGGCGCGCTCCAGCGCCTCCGGCTGCAGCTTGAAGCCGTGCTCCATGCCGCAGACGATCTCGACCGGCGTGCCGCCGGCCAGTAGAACCATGTCAGGATAGCTGACCCAATACGGCGCCGGGATGATCACCTCGTCGCCCGGGTTCAGCGTCACCATGAAGGCGTTGTAGAGCACCTGCTTGCCGCCGGTGCCGATGGTGATCTGCGACGGCTTGTAGGTGAGGCCGTTCTCGCGCTTGAACTTGTTGATCACCGCGGCCTTAAGCTCGGCGATGCCGTCGACATTGGTATATTTCGAGGCGCGACCGCTCTCGATCGCCCGGATCGCGGCCTGCTTGATGTTCTCGGGGGTATCGAAATCCGGCTCGCCGGCGCCCAGTCCGATGACGTTGCGGCCGGCCGCTTTCAGCGCCCGCGCTTTATCCGTGACGGCGATGGTCGCCGACGGTTTCACGCGCTTGAGGTGCTCTGCAAGGAAGGCCATGTCGCATTCTCCGGTGATGTGCGGGAGTGGTCTAAAGGCCGCGTGAGGCCGGGGCAAGCCGCCCCCGTGAATGCTTTCATCAAGACTGTTGATGTGACGAGTCCTCACCCTGAGGAGCCTGACGGAGCACGAAAGGCGGGGGCATGGCGTCTCGAAGGACGAGGGTGGGGCAACCCTCCCTTAAGCCGGGGCTGCTAGACCCCGCCCCCATGTCCGGTCTGATCACGGCTTTGCGCACAGGGTCATGGCTCATCCGCGAGCGGGTGCGGCTGATCGCCGGCGGCGTCGCCATCGCCTCGCTGACCGGACTGATTTTCCTGCTCGCGACGGCCCACGGGCTCAACGACCGGCTCGGCCGGCCGCTCGGCACCGATTTCTCCAACGTCTATGCCGCCGGCACCTATGTCATCGACGGGGAGCCGGCCAAGCCGTTCGATCCGGCGGCGCAGCATGCGCGGGAACAGGCTATCTTCGGCGCGACGACACCGTTCTACGGCTGGCACTATCCGCCGTTCTTCCTGGCGCTGGCCGCGGTGCTCGCCCTCCTGCCCTATCTCGCGGCGCTGGCCGTCTGGCAGGGCACAACACTGGCAGCCTATCTCTGGGTGATCCGGGGCATCCTGAACCACCACCCGCTACCGGCGCACGTCAGGAGCCTCTGGCCCCTGCTCGCCATCGCCTTTCCCGCCGTATTCATCAATCTCGGCCACGGCCACAACGGATTCCTCACCGCCGCGCTGTTCGGCGGCGCGCTGCTCGCGCTCGACCGGCGGCCGATCCTCGCCGGCGTGCTGTTCGGCCTGCTGGCCTACAAGCCGCAGTTCGGCGTGCTGATCCCGCTCGCGCTGATCGCATCAGGCCGCTGGCGCGCGACGGCGAGCGCGGCGCTCACCGTGATCGCCATGGCGGTCCTGACGGCGCTCGCGTTCGGCATGGATATCTGGACCGCGTTTCTCGCCTCCGGGCACTTCACCCGAACCGTGGTGCTCGAAGCCGGCGATACCGGCTGGGAGAAAATCCAGAGCGTGTTCGCCTGGGCGCGCATGTGGGGCGCACCGGTGCCGCTCGCTTATGCGGCGCAGGCTGTCGTTACGGTCGGCGTTGCCATCGCGGTCATTCGCGTCTGGCGCAGCGGCGCATCGTTCGCCGACAAGGCCGCGGTGCTGTTGATCGGCACGCTGCTGGCAACGCCCTACAGCCTCGATTACGACCTGATGCTGCTCGCGCCTGCGCTCGCCTTCCTGACGACCGACATAATGCGGCGCGGCGCGACCGCATGGGAAGCAACCCTGCTCGCCGCGCTTTGGCTGATGCCGCTCGTTGCGCGCTCGCTGGCGCAAGTCACCCTGATCCCGCTCGCGGTCCCGCTCATGCTGGTGACGCTGCTGTTGGTGTTGCGGCGCACCTTCCGATCTCCGGCCGCACCAGTGCTGGCAAGCGCGCCCGCGGCGGAATAACCTTTCCCGCGATATCGTCTCAACGACATGGGCGCGCTGCAAGGCGCCGTCCCGCAACACATTCCGTTTTTGAATGAGACTGATCTGGGAAGCAGCCGATGACAGGCCTTGTATTCGCCTGATTGCATGGCCAAATCGGCGCGTGAATCAGGGCCCATCACGGGCGCTCGGCAAGGGGGACCGATGTACACGCTCTATTCGATGCAGCGGTCCGGTAACAGCTACAAGACACGGCTCGCTCTGGCGCAATTGGGCGAGCCGTTCCGGCTGGTCGAGGTCGATATCCTCAAGGGCGAAAGTCGCACCCCGGAATTCCTGAAGAAGAATCCCAACGGACAGATTCCGCTGCTGAAGGTCGCGCCGAACCGCTATCTCGCCGAGTCGAACGCGATTCTCTGGTATGTCGCAGGCCGCTCGCATCTCGCGCCGGAAGACCGGCTGGAACGCGCCGAAACCATGCAGTGGATGTATTTCGAGCAGCACTCCATCGCCGCCAATCTCGGACAAGCCTATTTCTGGCTCGCGCTGGTGAAAGGCGGACGCGAACTGCAGCAGAACAACCTCGAGGAGTGGATGGAGGCCGGATACCGCTCGCTGCGGATCATGGACCGGCATCTGCAACAGTATCCGTTCTTCGTCGCCGACCGCTACACCATCGCCGACATCGCGCTCTACGCCTACACGCACATCGCGCACGAATGCGAATTCGACCTGACGCCTTATCGCGCGATTCAGGACTGGCTGGCGCGCGTGGCGGCGCAGGACGGCCACGTGTCGTTCGAATGGCAGCCGCCGGCACTGCCGGACGGAAGCCTCGCGGTAGCCGCGGAATAAAACTGCCGTTAACGACCCGTTAACGGTTTGCCACAGATTTGCCGTGAACCTTCTCCGGCGCCGCCGCAGTCCCGCCGAACGGCAGCCTGCATCGGGCCGCACTGTCATGACGGACGCGAATCGATCGACGGTCATCCTGATGCAGACGCCACACGATCAAGGCTTCAACGGCCCGGGCGGGACACCCGGCAAACCGCGCTCGCTATTCGCCGGGCTTTTGACCACGGCTGCGTTGCTGGTCGCGACCATCATCGCCGCGACCGCCGTCTCGGCCGGCATCGCGCGGGCCGATGCGCTCGGCGCGCTGATGGACAACGAGGCCGGCGTGTTCGCGATCGCGCTGCTGCTCGGCCTGATGTTCATCGCCTCGTGCTTCACCAAGGCGATGACGCCCCGCCGCAATGCCCGACGCGAAGCGCTGCACCGGTAGACGACCCGCCGGGATACGACTCCTCGCCGCATGCCGGCCCGCTGAAAATCTGGCAACCTTCAGCTTGCTCCGCCGTTATCGGCGGGGGCGCGACATTTCCATGAGCATAGCCATGCGCAAGCTGATGATCGCGACCACGGCCGGGGCACTGGTTTGCATGATGCCCGCGGTCGTCAACGCACAGACCTTCCGCAGCGAAGCGGGCAACCTGACGGTCGAGACCCTCGCGCGCGGGCTCGAACATCCGTGGTCCCTCGCCTTCATCCCCGACGGCCGCATGCTCGTCACCGAACGGCCCGGCCGCATGCGCCTGGTCGCACGCGACGGCAAGCTCTCCGCGCCGCTCGGCAACGTGCCGAAAGTGGTGGCGCGTGGCCAGGCGGGATTGCTCGACATCGCGCTCGACCGCGACTTCGCGAACAACCGCACGCTCTATTTCTGTTACAGCGCCGCCGCCGGCGGCCTTGCCGCCGTGGCGCGCGCAAAGCTCGACGCCGATTCAAACACGCTCAACGACGTGAAGACGATCTTCACCGAGCAAAGCGAAGGCGGCAGCAACAACCACGGCTGCCGGATCGCACAGGCGCGCGACGGCGCGCTGTTCGTCAGCATGGGCGATCATTTCGGCCCGCGCGACGAGGCGCAGAACCTCGCCCGTGACAACGGCAAAATCATCCGCATCAAGACCGACGGTAGTATTCCCGCCGACAACCCGTTCGTGGGCCGCGACGGCGCACGCGGCGAGGTCTGGACCTACGGCCACCGCAATCCGCAAGGCCTCGCATTCCGCCCCGGCACCGACGAATTGTGGGAGCAGGAACACGGCCCACGCGGCGGCGACGAAGTGAACATCATCGATAAGGGAAAGAACTACGGCTGGCCGGTGATCGGCTACGGCATCGATTACAGCGGCGCGAAAATTCACGAGAGCACGGCGAAGGCCGGCATGGAGCAGCCGGTGAAATACTGGGTGCCATCGATCGCACCGTCGGGCATGGCGTTCTACACCGGCGATCTTTTCGCGCGCTGGAAGGGCAATCTGTTCGTCGGCGCGCTGAAGGACCAGATGCTGGTGCGGCTGACGCTCGATGGACACCGCGTCACCGGCGAGGAGCATCTGCTGAAAGACCTCGGCGCGCGCATCCGCGACGTGCGTCAGGGGCCGGACGGCGCGCTCTATCTGCTCACCGACAGTTCATCCGGACGCGTCCTGCGCGTCGCGCCCGCGCGCTGACGCGCGCGTTTTTCCCCAAGTAATGCGGAGGTGATGCGGAATCGTCACGGACGATCTGTCGCACCGTGTTCGCTGGCGATGTGGAGCACGCAAAAATGCCCGGACGCATGAACGCATTGGTCTCTCTTTTCGAATTAGAAAAACTTCAATGGCAGCTAATTTAGAACGGTTCAAGTATATGATTTTAAAGGACTTTTTCTTGCGACGATAATCGAGTCCTGCTTTGGTCCCCGATAACAAGATCACAAGGGGGCTATCGTGGGTGGTGTGAAATCTGTTCGTTCGACGGCGCTACATCGAGGATGTCTCGCGATGCTGTCGTCGTTATTGCTGGCCGGTGTGTCCCAAACGGCACTGGCGCAGAGTTCGGTCGAACTCGACACCATCAATGTCAACACTGCGGGTGAATCCGGAAAAGGTCCGGTCCAGGGTTATGTCGCGCGGCAAAGCGTGACATCGACGAAGACCGACACACCCATTCTTGAAACACCGCAATCGATTTCGGTAATCCCGAAAGATCAGATCGCCGACCAGCAGGCGAAATCGTTGCCGGAGGCATTGCGCTACACGTCAGGCGTTTCGCTCGATGCCTATAGCTCCAACGCCAAGTTCGATCCGATCTATATTCGCGGCTTCCTCGCCGATCAGTATCTTGACGGCCTCAAGCTGCCGGTTGACCCAGGCACACAATGGGCCGTTCCGCGCATCGAACCCTATGGTCTCGAGCGCATCGAAGTGCTCAAGGGGCCGTCGTCGGGCCTTTACGGCCAGACCGACCCCGGCGGGTTCGTCAACATGGTGAGCAAACGCCCGACGGAAACGCCGCATGCCGAAATCGTCGGTCAATATGGCTCGTTCGATCGCTTCCAGGGCGCGTTCGATTTCGGCGGACCGGCCGACAAGAAGGGCGACTTTCTCTACCGGCTCGTCGGCGTCGCGCGTAACAGCAATACGCAGATCGATTACCAGCAGGACAACAAACTGTTCATCGCGCCGAGCCTGACATGGCGGCCGACGACCGACACCAAATTCACGGTGTTGAGCAGCTACCAGCAGATGAAGAACTCCGGCTATCAGCAATACGTTCCCGGACAGGGCTCGCTGTTGCCGAATCCGAACGGCACCATCCCTTACAGCCGCTATCTCGGCGTGCCGGGCGTCGACAAGATTCAAGATGAGCAGGGGATGATCGGCTACGAATTCGAACACCGCTTCAACAGCGTGTTCCAGTTCCGCCAGAATTTCCGCTACACCAAGGTCACGACCAACTCGACCGCGTTCCGTAGCGAAGGTCTGCTGCCGGACCTGCGCACGCTGATGCGATCGATGAACTATGTGGTGGCCGACGCCAGCAACATCGCGCTCGACAACCAGTTGCAGGCGGACTTCACCACCGGGCCGCGGACGCACAAGCTGCTGTTCGGCACCGACTATCAGTATCTCAAAGGCAACGGCGATTACCGCTTCGCGATGATCGCGCCAATCGACGTGTTCAATCAGGCCTACGGCCCGATCGCTATTTCTCCGGCGTCGACCCTGACGCCCTTCATCAAGACGCAATCCGACCAGCGGCAACTCGGCTTCTACGCACAGGACCAGATCAAAATCGACCGCTTCACGCTGTCGCTCACCGGCCGTCATGACAGCGCCCGCAACGAACTCAAGAGCTTCGGCGGCTTTCCGGCGACCGGCGTCTACAATACCAACGACAGCGCGTTCACCGGCCGCGTCGGCCTGAACTATCTGTTCGACTTCGGGCTGTCGCCGTATGCGAACTATTCGACGTCGTTCAAGCCGTTGAGCGGTTCCGACCGGCTCGGACAGCCGTTCAAGCCCACCACCGGCAAGGGCTGGGAAGCCGGCGTGAAGTATCAGCCGACCGGCACGGAGTTGCTGCTCACTGCCGCCTATTTCGACATGACACAACGGAACGTGCTCACCGCCGACCCGGTCAACCCGCTGTTCAGCGTGCAAACCGGCGAAGTGAACGTGACGGGCGTCGAATTCGAGGCGCGCGGCAATATCACCCGCGAATTGCAGGTGGTCGGCAGTTACAGCCACATCGACCCGAAGGTCACCGCCAGCAATTCCGGTACTGTCGGCAAATATGTGCCGAACGTGGCGCTGGATCAGGCCGCGCTGTGGGCCAAGTACAACTGGCTCGACGGCCCCCTCGCCGGTCTCGGTATCGGCGCCGGCGTGCGCTATGTCGGCAAGCTGTATGGCGATGCCGCCAACATCATCGAGGTCAGTCCCTACACGCTGTTCGACGCCGTGGTGAGCTATGACATCGGCTATACCCGCCCCGATCTCAAGGGCTGGTCGGCACAGCTCAACGCCATCAATCTTGCCGACAAGAGCTATGTGACGAACTGTTTCACCGGGCTGGCCTATTGCACCTTCGGTCAGGGACGCACCGTGCTGCTCACGTTGAAATATGCCTGGGCGCCGGACGCGGCCAAGACGAAGTGACGGGAAGAAGCGAGAAAGCCATGACGACGAAGGCTCTTCGCCGCTGGTCGTGGGTTCACACCTGGAGCAGCATCGTCAGCATGATCTTCATGCTGCTGCTCTGCGTCACCGGCCTGCCGCTGTTGTTTCATCACGAGATCGACGAGCTTCTGCATGATCATGTGGAAGCCGTCGAGGTTGCGCCCGGCACGCCGAAGGCCAATCTCGATCTTGTGGTGAAGAACGGCATGACATCGTCGCCTGGCGAAGCGCTGCATTTCCTCATCTGGGACCGCGACGATCCCAACGTGATCTTCCTGAGCGCCGGCAAGAGCATCACCTCACCGCCGCAGGACAATCATCTGATCCGCGTCGACGCGCATACCGGATCGTTCCTCGACAAGCCAGACTTCCGCACCAAGTTCACCTACATCATGCTGAAGCTGCATACGGACATGTATGCTGGCCTGCCAGGCAAACTGTTCCTCGGCCTGATGGGACTGCTGATGGTCGCGGCGATCATCAGCGGCTACGTCCTCTACGCACCCTCGATGCGCAAGCTGGACTTCGGCACGGTGCGCAATAAGCGTTCGCGCACGATTCTTTGGCTCGACGTGCATAATCTCGTCGGCATCGTCACTGCCGTCTGGCTGCTGGTGGTCGGCTTCACCGGCGTGCTCAACACCTGGGCCGATCTCGTCATCAAGTTCTGGCAATTCGACCAACTCGCCGAGATGGTCGGTCCGAGCCGCGACAAGCCGGTGCCGCAAACCGTCGTTCCGGTGCAGTCCGCGGTCGACACGGCCATCGCCAGGCTGCCGGACATGATCCCGTCATTCGTCGCATATCCGGGCACGCTGTTCACCAGCAAGACGCACTATGCGATCTTCATGCGCGGCAACACGCCGGTCACGTCGCGGCTGTTGCAGCCGGTGCTGATCGACGCCGCGAGCGGCACCTTCACCGACACGCGCAAGATGCCGTGGTACGTCTCGACCCTTCTGCTGTCGCAGCCGCTGCACTTCGGCGATTACGGCGGGCTGCCGCTGCGGATCATCTGGGCGATCCTCGACGTACTCACCATCGTCGTGCTAGTCAGCGGCATCTATCTGTGGCTGGTGCGCCGCCGCGCCTATCGCAACTATGCGCGGCGCGGCGCGTTGACCGCGAGTCCGGCGGAATGATCATGACAGCAGAACGACGCCGCATCCGTTCGCTGGGTGAAATCTTCGCCATGCCGGTCCTGCTCGGCGTCCTCAGCGCCATCGGACTCGTCGTCGCCTTGCTCGGCGACGAGATCTGGGACGCGGTCGGATGGGTCGGCCTCGGCATCCCGCTGCTGATCGCAGTCTGGTACCTGCTGCGGCCGGTCGGGCGCTGATCCCTCATCCTCGCGCCAGCCCCGGCTTTGTCTCACAGGACGCCGCCACCAGCGGCGTCGCCGTCAGCCACAGTGCCAGCGCCGCACAGGCCACCGCGTCAGGTGCGGACCGCTCAACCGAAAGGCGCGCGGAAAATGAAATACGCGCCCGAGGCAATCAATGCGAAACCGATGACATGGTTCCAGGTGATGCCCTGCTTGAGATAGACCACGGAGAATATGGCGAACACGACCAGCGTGATCACCTCCTGCATGGTCTTGAGCTGCGCGGCCGAATAGACCTCGCTGCCGATGCGGTTGGCCGGTACCGCCAGACAATATTCAACCAGCGCGAGGCCCCAGCTGATGGCAATCACCTGGATGATCGGCACCTCCTTGAAGCGCAGGTGCCAATACCAGGCGGTGGTCATGAAGATATTGGAGCCGATCAGCAGAACGATCGGCGCGACGGTCGGCGGCAGGAACGACATGGCGGGGGTTTCCGTGAGATTCGTCGGCTGACACCGTAGCATCGCTATTGATTCCTTATTTTGTCGCGTTTCTTCAGGCGAGCAGGTCCCCACTTCGCTTGAAAACGCTCCGCCTGTGCCATCCCGCCGCATAAAAAAAGCGTCATCAGACCCGCTCCCCCTCTGGATCGCGCCGCCGGTTGTGCGAGCTTGCGCGCCGGACGGGCGGATCATGTGGATACGATCGATCATCGGGGTGCTGCTGCTGGTGCTGGCGCTGACGGGGTTCGCCCCGCCGGCGGACGCGGCCGCACGTCTCCGCTATGCGACGATCTCCATCGCTCGGACGGCGCCCGTCTCTGACGCCGATTTCATCGCGTTCCGGCAGAGGCTGGCCGAGGCCGCTACGCGCAAGGACCTTGCCGCGGTCGGCGACCTCACCGCGACGCAGAGCTTCTTCTGGGAGCGCGAGGTCGGCACGCTGCCGCCCGCCGCCGAGACCCCGGGTGCGGCGTTGCTACAGGAGGCGCTGGCGCTGAACGACCCCGCCAGCCACGGCTGGGCCGCGCTTGCCCGCTTCGCCGCCGATCCCGCACCGGTCCCCGCTCCGGGCCGCGCCGGCGTCGTCTGCACGCCGGCCTATCCTGTGTTCAACGAACCGGCGCTGCGGGCGGCGATGACCGCGACCGGCAGCGACTTCTACGACTGGGCCTATCCGGCTGCGGACACAGTGCCGGTCCTGTCCCGGCCGCTCGCGGGTGCCAAATCCATCGCCACGCCTGGCGCGGCGCTGCTGCATGTGCTGGTCTGGCCCGACGGCGACGCCGGCTATGCCAAGGTGGCGTTACCCAACGGCAAGACCGGCTATGTCGCCGCCGCGCAATTGCGGCCGCTCGCGACCGATCAGCTTTGCTTCATCAAGACCGATGCCGGCTGGCGCATCGGCGGCTATATCGGTGGCGGCGAAATGCCCTGATGATGACCGCTCATGTTTGAATCGAAGCACATCGCCCCCACGGCCCGCCGCGTCACCTGCGCGGATTGCGGCACCGTGTTCGGCTGCGGCCTCACGGGCGAATGCTGGTGCAGCACCGAAGACTATCGCATGCCGGTGCCGGACGATGCGGCGGAGGATTGTCTGTGCCCCGACTGCCTGCGCAAGCGCGCGCTCGTTCAACGTATTGCGACGCGGTGAGCATGACGCCGCGCATGGTTACCGAAAAGTAACCGCGGCCATTGCAGTGTCGGCGGGTGATTCCCGCCGCCGCCATAGGCCTTCGCACCGGCCATCGGTCCGCACCGCCCGGTACCAGCGACCGCGACGTGCTGCGCGCGTTCTTCTGGCTCGGCCTGTTTTTCGTCGTGGCGGCCGTCGTCGCCTACGGCGCGACGGTGCATGACGGCGTCAGCATTCCGCGCGACGGTGCTTCGCTGGTGGTCGGTCGCGATTTTCTCAACGTCTGGATGTACGGCCGCGCCGCGGCGTTGCCCGACCCCGGCTACTGGTACGACATCACGTCCTATCAGAACGCGCTGACCGCGCTGCTCGGCTCCGGCTATCCGGGACAAAGCTGGGCCGATCCGCCGAGCCTGATGCTGGTCGCCGCGCCGTTTGGGCAGATGCCCTATCTCGCCGCGCTTGCCTGCTGGACGCTGCTCGGGCTTGCCGTCTTCGTCGGCGTGCTGCACCGCGCCGGCTTCGACACGGCCAGTCTCGTCGCTCTGCTGGCGTCTCCCGCCGCCGTGTTCTGCTTCATCTCCGGACAAAGCGCGCTGATCACAGCGGCGATGCTGATCCTCATCCTGATGCAACTCGATCGACGGCCGCTCCTCGCCGGCGTGCTGATCGGCTGCCTGACGCTGAAGCCGCAACTCGGCATTCTGTTTCCGGTGATGCTCGCCGCTACCGGCCGCTGGCGCGTGTTCGTGACCGCCGCCATCACCGCGCTCGTGATCGCCGGCATCACCACCGCGATGTTCGGCACGCAAATATGGATCGATTTCATCGCGCGCGGCCTGCCGACGCAGAGCATCGTGCTGCGCGATCCCGCAGGCATCGCCACGCCGTTCTATCCGACCGTCTACATGAACCTGCGCGGACTCGGCTTCGCGTTTCCGCTCGCCACGGCGATCCAGAGCTTCGTCAGCCTCGCCGCGGCGGTGCTGGTGTGGCGGATCTTCCGTGCACATCGGGATGCCGATCCGCGCATCCTCGCCGCGCTGTTCCTCGCCGCGTCGATCGCGGCGACGCCGTCGCTCCTGTCCTACGACACGCTGGCTTTGACCGTCGCCGCCGTCGCGCTGCTGCGTGGCGGGCTGCTCGACAATATGGGTCGGCTCATCGCGCAGCTTCTGTTCTGGCTGCCGCTGCTGCAACTTGGCCTAGGCCAGATCCATGTCCCCGGCCCGGGCCTCATCGCCCCCGCGTTCGCGCTCTATCTCGCTGCCCGTCTCCGGCAGCAGCGCGGACGTGAGCAGGGCAGGTCTGCATTGCAACCGGTGTAAACCGCTCCGGCCGCCACGCTGCGGACACGAAGCTCACTTAAGAATCCTCCATACTCTTTGACAGCACGGCCTGATCGTAAACGGATGAACCGCCTGCGGGCGGGCGCGTGCCTTTACGCGCCGAGCCCTTGCTATGCTTTTCCGCCGCTTTGAGACATCGTTGCATCCGACCGGCGCGTCGCAACCCGACACGCCGCCGGCGGGACTTGTCGCGTTCTACTGGCACTTCGCCCGGCAGGCGAAAGGGTTGTTCGTCGCGCTGTTCGTCGCCGGCCTCGCGGTCGCGCTACTCGATTCGACCATCCCCGCCTTCATCGGCCGCATCGTCACGCTGGTGACGCAGAACGAACCGCAACGGCTGGTCGCCGAGCACTGGCATCTGCTCGCCGGCATGGCGGCGATCGTGCTGCTGATACGTCCGCTCGCCATCACCGCGCAGAACCTCGTCGCCAATCAGGCGATCTCCGCCAACGTCTCCAACATGATCCGCTGGCAGAACCACTGGCACGTGGCGCGGCAGTCGTGGGCGTTCTTCCAGAACGACTTCGCCGGCCGCATCGCCAACAAGGTGATGCAGACCGGACCCGCGGTGCGCGAGAGCCTCGTCGCGCTGATCACCGGCGTCTGGTACATCCTCGTCTACGGATCGAGCGCGATCTTCCTGCTCGCGTCGGCCGACTGGCGGCTCGCGCTGCCGATCTATGTCTGGTTCGGTGCCTATCTCGTGCTGCTGCGCATTCTCGTGCCGCGGATGCGCGACCGCTCCAAGGATGTATCGGAGGCGCGCTCGGTGCTCACCGGCCGCATCGTCGACACCTATACGAACATCCTCACCGTCAAGCTGTTCGCCCGCGCGCGGCAGGAAGACGCCTATGTGCGCGAAGCCTTCGACGAGCACACCGGCCTGTTCCATGCCTCGCTGCGGCTCAACACGCTGTTCTCGTTCCTGCTGTCGCTGCTCAACGCCATGCTGGTCACCGCCACCGGCGCGCTGGCGATCTGGCTGTGGATGGAGGGCAAGGTCGAGGTGGGTACCGTGGCGATGGCGCTGCCGCTGTCGTGGCAGATCGTCTCCATCGCCGGCTGGGTCGCCATGCGTGTCACCGAAATCTTCGAGAATATCGGCGTAGTGCAGGAAGGCATGGTGTCGATCGCGAAGCCGATCGGACTCGCCGACAAGCCCGGCGCGACCGACCTCGTGGTGAACGACGGCCGTATCCATTTCGACGACATCCGCTTCGGCTATGGCCGCGAGAACGGACTGATCGACGGGCTGACGCTCGACATCGCACCCGGCGAGAAGGTCGGTCTTGTCGGCCGCTCCGGCGCGGGCAAGTCGACGCTGGTCAATCTGCTGCTACGGTTCTTCGAACTGGAGGACGGCCGCATCCTGATCGACGGACAGGACATCGCCAATGTCACGCAGGAGAGCCTGCGCTCGCAGATTTCCGTGGTGACGCAGGATACCTCGCTGCTGCACCGCTCGATCCGCGACAACATCCGCTACGGCCGCCCCGGCGCGAGCGACGCGGAGATCGAGCGCGCGGCGAAGCTCGCCCACGCGCATGAGTTCATCCTCGGACTGGAGGACTGGAAGCATCGCCACGGCTACGACGCGCAGGTCGGCGAGCGCGGCGTGAAGCTGTCCGGCGGCCAGCGCCAGCGTGTCGCCATCGCCCGCGTGATCCTGAAGAACGCGCCGATCCTGGTGCTCGACGAAGCGACCTCCGCGCTCGACAGCGAGGTGGAAGCCGCGATCCAGGCGAGCCTCGGCACGCTGATGCAGGGCAAGACGGTGATCGCCATCGCGCACCGCCTCTCCACCATCGCGCAGATGGACCGGCTGGTGGTGATCGACCGCGGCCGCATCGTCGAACAGGGCACGCACGCGCAACTGCTGCAGGCCGGCGGCCATTACGCGGCGCTGTGGCGGCGGCAATCGGGCGGCTTCATCGACGTCGCGGAGCAGCAGGCGGCGGAGTGACGGTTCCCGCCAACGAGCCATCCTCTAGCCCCGTCATGCCCGGGCTCGTCCGGGCATCCACGCCTTCCTTTCCCGCTAAACAAGGACGTGGATGCCCGCAATAAGTGCCGGCATGACGGCTGAGAGAGCTTGCCTCGAACTGCTTTCAGCGGCCTCGGCACTGGACAAATTTTCCCTCCCCTCTCCCTCCCGCAATCGAAACATTCTCCCGTCACTCACGGCAGCAGCAAATCCATGCATTCGGAGTGAAATATTCCAGAAACGGTTGCGCCGTTGGCACAGATGCTCCAGATGAAGGCGCTTAATCACTGGGGCCGACCGTTTTGTTCTCCGAAAACATCGTTCTGATCGCCGGGTTCGCCATCGGCCTCGTCTATGGCGCGGTCGGCCTCGTCAGCGGCTTCTGCCTGCTGACCAGCCTGCGCCAGTGGCTCAACGAGAACAGCGGCGTGCGCATCCGCAGCTACGCGCTGGCGATGGCCACGGCGATGATTGGCGCGCAGGCGCTGGCGGCCGCCGGCCTCGTCGATCTCGGCCAGTCGATCTATCTCCAGGCGGCGTTCTCGGCGCCGCTGATGTTCGCCGGCGGGCTCGTGTTCGGCTACGGCATGGTGCTGGCGAATGGCTGCGGCTCGCGCGCCAGCGTGCTGCTCGGCAAGGGAAATCTCCGCTCCTTCGTCGTCGTCGTCACCCTCGGCATCACCGCGCAGATGACGTTGCGCGGGCTGATCGGCCCGTTGCGCGCCGCCGCCGCGCAGGCCAGCAATGTGACGCCGCCGGTCAATTCCCTGCCAAGCCTGCTCGGCCTCGCGCTCGATGCGACTGCGGCGCGCATCGTCGCCACGGCGGTGATCGCCGGCGCGCTGATCGTGTTCGCCTTCGCGCATGAACCACTGCGCCGCGCGACGCTGCAATGGGTCTCCGGCATCGCCATCGGCCTGCTGATCGTCGCCGGCTGGTACACGACCGGCCATCTCGGCGGCGAATCCTTCGACCCGGTGCCGGTCACGTCGCTCACCTTCATCGCGCCGATCGCCGACAGCGTGCAGTACATCATGCTGTCCACCGGCATGGCGCTGAACTTCGGCATCGTCACCGTGTTCGGCGTGCTGCTCGGCTCTTTCCTCACCGCGATCAGCACCGGCCGCTTCGAACTCGAAGCCTATCGCTCGCCGCGCCACATGCTGCGCTCCATGAGCGGCGCGGCGATGATGGGCGTCGGCGGCGCCTGCGCGCTCGGCTGCTCCATCGGTCAGGGCCTCACCGGCCTCTCCACGCTGGCGTTCGCATCGATGATCGCGCTCGCCGGCATCGTGCTCGGCATCACCGCCGGCCTGCGCGGGCCGTTGAAAGCGCCGCCGATCGCGTAAAACAACTACTGCGCGCTGATGCCCGCGCGTCTGGCGACATCGGTCCAGCGCGCGACTTCCGATTTGAAGAACGCATCGAACGCGGCGGCGCTGGTCGCCATTGGCTCGACACCGACCGCGGCGATGCGCTGGCGCGTGTCCGGCTAATTCATCGCCGTGACGATCGCCTTGTTCAGCGTCGCGATGATGTCCGGCGGCGTACCGGTGCGGACCAGCAGGCCCTGCCACGCCTGAACCGAGAGATCGCCGCCCAGCCCCATGCCGCCGATCGGCGGAATGCCGGCGAACGCCGGCAGTTCCTTGTCGCTCATCACCGCCAGCGCCCGCAGCTTTTGCTGCGCGACGAGATCGCGCATGGTCGTGGTCGGCGTGTCGAACAGCAATTGCACCTGCTCTGCCACCAGCGCCTGCGTCGCCGGCGCGGCGCCGCGAAACGGCACATGGATCAGCTTGATCCCGGTGTGTCGCGTGAACAGTTCCGCCGCCATGTGGCCGGACGAGCCAACACCGGCCGACGCATAAGTGATCGTGTCCGGCGCGGCCTTTGCCGCGGCGATCAGCTCGGCGACGGTCTTGAACGGCGTGTGCGCGGTGTTGAGCATGAATAGCGGCACACTGGCGACCTGCGACACCGCCGTGAGGTCGCGCATCGTGTCATAGGCGAGCTTGGCGAGCGCCGGCGCTACCGCGAGCGAGAAAATCCCGAACAGCAGCGTGTGGCCGTCGGCCGGCGATGCGATCAGCGCATTGGCAGCGATGCTGCCGCTGCCGCCCGGCTTGTTCTCGATCACCACCTGCTGGCCGAGGATCGGACCCATCCCGTTGGCGAGCACGCGCGCCACGGAATCGACCGTGCCGCCGGCCGCGAAGCCGACCAGAATACGCAACGGGCGATCCGGAAACGCGGCGCGCGCCTGGCGCGGTAACGCCATGATGCCGCCCGCCGCGGCGGCCGACAGCATCAGGCTGCGACGTGACATCGAATGCTTGGCCAAGGAACACCTCCAGCACGCACGAGAGCGGCATGAGGAGTCGATCATCGCCGTCGCCGACGGTCAATCGCGGCGCGCGCGCACCGCCCCTGCAATTCTGTGCGATCGTACCGGCACTTGTTGCGGCACACCCGCCATGCACAATCACGTCACGATCAACCCTGACCCATCGACATGCGCGTGGCCTCGCGTTTGCATCAGCGGCTCGCCGTCGTCACGGCCCTCGTCTGGAGCGCGCGCAAACTCGATGCCGGCATCGCCGCGATCCGCGGCGACGGCAGCTTCGCGCGCATCAACGCCGATTTCCCGAGACGCTGAGAGATTACTGCGCCGGCGTCACGGTGATGCGCCGGTTCTCGCGCTTCGACATGGTCTGACCCATCAGGCTGACGCGTGTGGTCGAGGTCTCGTCGATGGCGCGGGTCATGCCGTTCTCCACGTCGATCAGCGTCGTGCTGTCGATGGAGAAATCCGTCTTCTTCAGCAGTTCCTGCATCTGCGGCGAGCGGAATTCGGGGCTCGCGGCATCGCCGATCTGCGCGACGAAGGATTGCAGAAAATCGCGCAGTCCCTGCGGATCCATGGCGCGCACCTGCGCGTAGCGGACCTTACGGTCGCTGTCGTTCCACGAGACCATGCGCGTGGTCAGATTGGTCTTGATGGTGCCGTTGCCGACCGGTGCCTTGGTCTGCTCCACAGTCTCGCGCGCGTCGCCCGGCTTCAACCCGGTGTTCTGGCCCATGGCGAGCTGCGGCATGTTCTCCAGATAAGCGGTGGTCGCAGCGACGCCATCGGCGAGGAACATGTTTTCCATCATCTGCCGCATCACCTGCCCGACCTGCGGCTTGTCGTTGAATCGGTCGACGATCCGCGCGATCACCGTGCGCATAGTGGCGCGCACCTCGTCGAGATTGTCGATAGACACCGGCTTGCCGCCGGCATCGGTCGATGCGCGCACGACGATGCCGCGCATCGCCTCGAACGCCGGTGCGACGACTTTCAGGCCCGGCGCGTTGCCGTCGACCTCGAGCGCGCGATTGACATAGGTGATGCGATAGCCGGTCGCGGTCTTCTCCTCGATGGTGAGTTCGTAGCGCGACAGGGTCTTGTTCTGCCGCGCGCCATCCGGCCGCTGCTCGTCGGCCACCGATTGGGCGGTGACGATCCAGCGGCTGCCGACCGGCGGGTTATAGGGCGCCTCGGTCCAAGATTGAGAACTTGATGGAGAACTTGATGGCGAACTTGGCTGCGACCGCGCCGCGGTCGCGAGAGACAGCGCCAGCAGGCCTGCGATAGCGAGCCGTGTTCCAAGCCTGTGCGAACCGATCGCCATGATAATGCCCTCCCGCGCCGCCGGCAGACGGCGTTTCCTGTCCGTTGGACGCGCCGGTGTACCGGCGGGTTCAACAAAGCATTTTACCGCCCTTTTCTCGCCGCGGGACTCGTCCCATATTCGACTTTCCATGGCAAAAAATCCCGATAAATCAGGCGCGAAGCCGGGCCGGCACCCCGCCCGGCATTCCAAGGACCCGGCCAAGCCGACCCGCGCCAAGGCCTCGCGGCCGGAGATGGGCGCGCTCGACCCGGCGCTGGCCGACATCCTCAATCCGGCGCTGGGCAAGGGAACCGCCGGCGTCGGCTCGCAGACCGGCGACAGCGGCATCAAGCCGCCGCCGGACAATTCATTCGACCGCCGACGCGACTTCTCCGCCGCGCATACCGCGCGCAAATCGACGCCGAAAGGATTTGAGGAAGCGCCGCAGGCCGGCTTCACCGCCGACGCGGATTCGAAGCGCGGTCCCCTGCTCGGGCCGGAACTATCCAAATCCACATCACCGCCGTCGATCAACCGCAAGCTCGCGGAAGTGCTCGGCTATCGCATGCCGGAGGCCGAAGAGGCAGACGCGGCGGAGGAGCGCGATCTTGTTCCCTCGGGCGTCACCGCCACCGCGGAATCGCTCGACAGGCTACTGCGCGAAGGCCGGCCGGAAATCGGCGGACAGGTATGGACGCCGCACCGTCCGCCGCGCCCCGAGAAATCCGAAGGCGGCAAGCGCTTCGTCATCAAATCCGCGTTCGAGCCGAAGGGCGACCAGCCGCAGGCGATCCGCGATCTGGTCGAGGGCGTGAAGCGCAACGACCGCACGCAGGTGCTCCTTGGCGTCACGGGAAGCGGCAAGACCTTCACCATGGCCAAGGTGATCGAGGCGACACAGCGCCCGGCGCTGATCCTCGCGCCGAACAAGACACTGGCCGCGCAACTCTACGGCGAGTTCAAGAGCTTCTTCCCCGACAACGCGGTAGAATATTTCGTCTCGTATTACGACTACTACCAACCGGAAGCCTATGTGCCGCGCACCGACACCTATATCGAGAAGGAATCATCGATCAACGAGCAGATCGACCGCATGCGCCACTCGGCGACGCGCGCGCTGCTCGAACGCGACGACGTGATCATCGTCGCGTCCGTGTCGTGCATCTACGGTATCGGCTCGGTCGAGACCTATTCGGCGATGACCTTCACGCTGAAACAAGGCGGCCGCATCGACCAGCGGCAACTGCTCGCCGATCTGGTCGCGCTGCAATACAAGCGCTCCGGCGGCGATTTTTCGCGCGGCACGTTCCGCGTGCGCGGCGACACCGTCGACATCTTCCCGGCGCACTATGAAGACCGCGCGTGGCGGGTGCATCTGTTCGGCGACGAGATCGAGAAGATCGAGGAGTTCGACCCTCTCACCGGCCAGCGCACCGACGATCTCGAATTCGTCAAGGTCTACGCCAATTCGCACTACGTTACGCCGCGGCCGACGCTCATTCAGGCGATGCACGGCATCAAGGCGGAACTGAAATGGCGGCTCGACGAATTGAACAAGTCGGGCCGTCTGCTCGAGGCGCAGCGGCTGGAACAGCGCACGCGCTACGATCTGGAAATGATGGAGGCGACCGGCTCCTGCGCCGGCATCGAGAACTATTCGCGCTATCTCACCGGCCGCAGGCCGGGCGAGCCGCCGCCGACCTTGTTTGAGTACGTCCCCGACAACGCCATCGTCTTCGCCGACGAGAGTCACGTCACCGTGCCGCAACTCGGCGGCATGTATCGCGGCGACTTCCGGCGCAAGGCGACCTTGGCGGAATACGGCTTCCGCCTGCCCTCCTGCATGGACAACCGCCCGCTGCGGTTCGAGGAATGGGACGCGATGCGGCCGCAGACCGTCGCCGTCTCGGCCACACCCGGCCCGTGGGACATGGAAGAATCCGGCGGCGTGTTCGCCGAGCAGGTGATCCGCCCCACCGGGCTCATCGACCCGCCCGTGGACGTGCGCCCCGCGCGCACGCAGGTCGACGATGTGATCGGCGAGGTGCGCGAGACCGCGCGCCAAGGCTATCGCTCGCTGGTCACAGTGCTGACCAAGCGCATGGCGGAAGACCTCACCGAATATCTGCACGAACAGGGCATCCGCGTCCGCTACATGCATTCGGACATCGACACGCTGGAGCGCATCGAGATCATCCGCGATCTCAGGCTTGGCGCATTCGACTGTCTGGTCGGCATCAACCTCTTGCGCGAGGGCCTCGACATTCCCGAATGCGCGCTGGTCGCCATTCTCGATGCCGACAAGGAAGGCTTCCTGCGCTCCGAGACCTCATTGGTGCAGACCATCGGCCGCGCCGCGCGCAACATCGACGGCCGCGTGATCCTCTATGCCGATCACGTCACCGGCTCGATGGAGCGGGCGATGGCGGAGACCAACCGCCGCCGCGAGAAGCAGATGGCCTACAACACCGCCAACGGCATCACGCCGGAGAGCGTGAAGAAGTCGATCGGCGACATTCTTTCCAGCGTCTATGAGCGCGATCACGTGCTCGTCTCTACCGGCAAGAAAGGCGACAGCGGCGAATTCGAAGACGCGGCGACCATCGGCCATAACTTCGCGGCCGTGCTCGCCGATCTCGAGGAGCGCATGCGCACTGCCGCCGCCGATCTCGATTTCGAGGAAGCGGCGCGGCTGCGCGACGAACTCAAACGCCTGCGCCAGACCGAGATGGCGGTGCTCGACGACCCGACCGCGCGCAACATCGTGCAGGCGCAGATTCCGAAGCTGCGCTCCAAGGGCGGTCCCTCCGCCCGCGCCGCGTTGCGCAAGATCGAGGATCGCAGCGCCGCGCGCGATATGGCCGCGCCCGATTCCGATCCCCGCTCCCGCCCGCACAAGCCCGATCTCGACGAGATGGGCATCGCCGGCTGGCACGAGGTGAAACCGCATCGGCCTGCCAACACGGAAGGGCGAAGCCCGTCTTCAAGAGAACGACCGCGCAAGCCGAACCTCGACGAGATGGGGCCCGGCGTGGAATCGATCCCGGCGCGTAAATCGTCCGACGGTCCGCGCTCGACCATGGGCCGGCCCGGCATGCGCGGCGGTTTCAAGCCGCGCAGTCGCCGGTAATGGTCCGGCCGAGCCGCTGGCAAAGGCCGTCCGAGCCGCCGCGTGCACCGCGTCGGCAAGTGCCGTCATGGATCGTGCTCGGCGTGGTGGCGTTGGCGGCGTGGGCCTACAGCCGCTGGGAACAAGCGCCTAGCGGTCGGATCGCCGGACCTGTCACCGGTCACGTGACGCCGGGTGAGACGATCAACGGTGCGGTGCGCGTGGTCGACGGCGATTCACTGGAGATCGGCGCGGCGCGCATTCGCCTGTTCGGCATCGATGCGCCGGAACTGCGCCAGCTTTGCCGCTCGGCCGACGGCAGTGATGTCACGTGCGGGTTGGCGGCGCGCGATACGCTCGGCAAGCTGATCGGCGGACACACGGTTGCCTGTGCGCCGGCGGAGAAGACGCCCAGCTACGACCGCACCGTGGCGGTTTGCACGGTCAAGAGCACGTCAGGCAATAACCCTGAGACCGATCTGTCGGAGGCCATGCTGCGCGCCGGCTACGCCATTGAACTGAAAGCGCACAGCCATGGCCGCTACAGCACCGCCGAGCGCGAAGCGCGCGACGCCAAGCGCGGCCTCTGGGCTGGCACGTTCGAGCGGCCATCGGAATGGCGACAACGGACGGCGCGGTGACGACTTACTTTCCCGCACCGACACAAGACGTGGATGCCCGCGCCAAGCGCGGGCACGACGTGGAGGGCGGGGTCCGACTTTTCAACCCGCCTCATCCTGAGGAGAGGGCAAAGCCCGCGTCTCGAAGGACGAGACGGCCACGGTGCCTCTCTCCTCATGGTTCGAGACGCCCCCGCCTTCGCCTGCGGCTCCGGCGCGGCTCCTCACCATGAGGGTACGTGCTGCTACTTCTTTTTCTTCTTCTGGTTCAGCGCCATCGCCGCCCGGATCAACGCCGTCAGCGCCTTCTCGTCGACCTTATCGCCCTCATGAAGGTCGATGGCGCGGCGGACATTGCCGTCGAGGCTCGCGTTGAACAGGTTCGCCGGATCGTCGAGCGCCGCGCCCCTGGCGAAGGTCAGCTTCACCGCCGCCTTGTAGCTCTCGCCGGTGCAGATGATGCCATCATGTTCCCACACCGGGACGCCGCGCCACTTCCAGGTCTCGACCACGTCGGGATCGGCCTTGTGGATGATCGCGCGCACGTGCTTGAGCATCGCGCCGCGCCAGTCGCCCAATTCCCTGATGCGGGCGTCGATATGCGCGGAGGCGGCTTTGTCCCCCGCCCGCACGCCGGCGTCGCTGCCGCCTGTTTTGGCAACGGGTTTCTTTTTCGCTGTTTTTTTGACGGCTTTGGGCATGAAGCACTCCAGGTCGGCCTTGCTCCATTGAGTGTAGAACGATTGGCGATCATCCTGCATCTCACCCCTTTATTTCCCGTCGCGGCGCGTTAGAGTGCGCGCGTTCGCCGGGGGCGGTGACGGGAGTTTCTGCATGTCGACGATATCTTCGGTGTGGCCCAAAGCGCCGCTTGCCATAGCCCTTGCCGCGACGCTGGCGCTCGGCGCCTGTGTCACCGACAGCAGTTCGGACACCACGGTCGCGGCCGCCGCACCGGCAGCCGGCCCTGCAACACCCGCCGCGTCGCCGGCATCGCGGACCGCCAATGCGGCCGAAGCCAAGGTGGAGGTCCCGCTCGACGAGGCTCAGGCCAGCGCGCGCTGCTGGATGAAATACGACAGCTCGAAGATGTCGCTCGATCAAAAGTCTGCCGCCGTGGACAAGTGCATCGACGAGACGATGCGCAACCAGAAGCGCTAGGGCAACGGCGTTAGACCATCGCTCTCATAGTCTTCGCGCAGGATCTGACCCGAAAACCGGTCCCCGCTTTCCGGGATCATGCCCTCGGCGCCACCGCGGCGTCGCTCTGCCCGCTCGCCTTGAGTTCGGCGGCGATCATGCCCGAGGCTTTCATCTCCTCAATGAACGGCTTGAGATAGGCGACGCCATCAAGCCGGCCCTTGAGCGTGCCCATCGCCTGCTCGATCGCCATGAAGCGCTGATCCATCACCCGCAGGCCGGGATGTTCGGCGGCAAATTTGGTGACGTGCTGTTTGACGCCGGCAGCGACCTCCAGCTTCTCGCGCAGCATCATCTGCAGCGCTTCCGGCCCGGTCGGCGCGCGCTGCAGGGTCGCGTGCTTGAAGGTGCGCGACAGGAACAGGTCGTAGGCCGCACCCTTCGCCACGGCGATGCGGATTCCCTCGCGGTCGACCTCCGACGGCGTGCGCAACGCCGACTCGTTCGGCACCATGAAGTAGCCTTCGATCAGCACATAGGGCGCGGTGAATTCGATCTCGGCGGCGCGCACCGGCTCGATGGCGAGGAACGCCACGTCCCAGGCCAGCTGCGGTATCGCCGCGAACACCTTGCCGGCCGCGTCATAGGGCACGAGATCGACCGGCACGTTGAGCCGCTTGCCGAGTTCGCGGGCGAGCGCGACGGTGACGCCGCCAAGCGAGCCGTCGGCATGCTTCTGCGCCAGTATGGTGTTGCCGTGATTGATGGCGGCGCGCAGGCGGCCGGTAGGCGCGAGATCTTTCAGCACGGCGGGAGACACGGTCACGGCAAAACCTTTCGCATCGAACAAGGATGCGCGGCTTATACACGATCGCACGCGCGCCTGCCTCAACCCCACGTCCTGGCGACGTTACCCTCAGCGCGACGCGGGCGGGATCCCCAGCGGGTCCTGCCGGTCCTTCGGCAGAGCCCGCACCGATTTCGCCATGTCGAGGCAGGTGAGCAGGTCGACATAGCTGGCCGGTCCGCCGAGGCTCGACGCGCGGACGCAACGCGCGCGATCCGCATCGGGATAATCGCTCCACTGCTTGTCGAGCGTCGCCCGCGCGCTGGTTTCGTCGTCCTCGCAACTTTGGCTGGTGCGGCCCGGCGAAACCGCGGCTTCGGCGGCGCCGCGGCAAGCCCGCTGCACGTCGTAGCGCGGCACGGTGTCGGCTTGCGCCGGGACGGCCAGCGACAACCCGGCGATGAAACCGGCAGATACCGCCAGCAGGATCGGGCCAGCCCGGCGAGCGGGAAGCAGGTTGAAACGAGGGCTATCGATCGTTTGAGTCATGAGCGCCTCCCGCAGGATGTGGCTCGGGGTGCTGGAGACCCGGCAACGCCATCCCCGCATAGAACGTTGAATGGCAACGCGACGCGGGAAACCGGTTCCACTAGCAATGGTACCGTTCGATCGCAGACTGCGGAGGAGACCGCGGGAATTGCAGCTATGCGGCGCAGCGCCTACCCCGCAATGCGGGACAGTAGATTGTATCAAATGATACGGGCGCCCAGTTATTTGGGTACTTTGCGCCCGTTTTGCCGAGCGGCGATACATCCGGCGGGTTGACGCCAGGATCCCAGGGTCGCCCCACCAGGGACTTGGAATTCACATCGTGACCGCAGACATCCTGCGCGGGTTTTCCCGCGCGTTGTGCGACGCTTTGGCGTCGCGCGACCCCGAACCGATCGAGCCGTTTCTGCACCCCGACGTCGAATGGGTGATGTACGGGCCGGTCGACCTGTTTCCCTTCATGGGCCAGCGCAAGGGCCGCGCAGCGGTGCTGGCGGCGCTCCGTGATCTGGCGGCAACCGTGACGCTGGCGCGCTGCGAGCCGGAGCGCGTGCTGATCGACGGCAACGACGTCGCGACGCTGCTGCGCCTCACCGCGCAGGATCGCCACAGCGGCCGCACCCTCACCGTGAGGATGGCGCAATTCGCCACCGCCGAGGATGGCCAGCTCCGCAGCGTCCGCGTGCTGTTCGACACGCTCGACGCCGCCGAGCAGGCGCTGGGCCGGGAGTTCGACCTCTCGCGCGTCGCCTAACGGCTAACCGCAGACCTGGATATCAGCCGCAAATCTGGCGCGGCTGCATGACCACGCTGCCGTTCGGCTGCGTCACCGGCACATTGATGACGCGGCATTGCTGGGTCGGCGCGGCTTTCTTCGGCCGGTCGACGATGGCACGGCCGCGGGTGATCGCCTGCGCGTGCGCGATCGCCGGAAGCGCGATGACGGTGCCAGCAAAGCCGAACATCAGGATCGTCTTCCACAGTCGCATGGCCGGCCTCGCGTCGCTGACAATAGAATCGACCGCAGGATCAGCGCATGCGGACCGGTAAGCTGTCAAAGCCGGATACGAAAACGAAACGGCCCCGTATCAGCGGGGCCGTCCGTGGCAAATCACTTGGTCAGATTGGTCAGAACGATCAACGGCACACGCGGCGGGTCTTGATGACCGTACGGCCACCCGGACGCTGGATACGGGTGCGCTCGGTGAAGCAGCGACGTCGCTCCATGTGGCGATGACGGTGCATCCCGTTCTTGATCACGACCTTTTCACGCACCACCGGCTGCGCATCCGCCTGCTGCACGCTCGCGGGAATAGCGACGGCCATCGTCATGGCGGCCAGCGCGCCCAGAATAATCATTTTCATATGTTGCTCTCCTTGGAATGGAAGTGTCGCCCGCCATCAACGTGGCAAACCGGAATCGGTTCACGCCCGAGGGCTATCCCATTGAAAAATATCGGTAATATGAATTGTCATTCATGGAACTCGGGGTTTACGGGATAAAATTAAAATCGCAGCGATCCTGAACGTGGAAAGGTCACAGTTCCATGTCGCCATAAGCACAAGCGCAAACGCTGCGCTCAAGGCAACAGTAAGGAGACCTCAATGGCGACGGTGATCAGAGGTGATCGCAAGGATATCGACCCGGCAGAGGATGCCGCCGCGAAAGTCGAAAGCGATATCCGCGAATTCGTGCGCCGCGACCAGTTTGCGCCCCGACGCATTCGCGAGGAGCGCAACACACCGCGTGAGAGCGGCCTGCCCGGCGCAACGCCGCTCGCCGGAACACAAGGGGCACCGGTGAACACGCAGCACAACCATGACATCAACGATCTGATCCGCCGCGTGTCCGGCGGCTCGATGGAAGAGATCGACAAGGTGATCCTCGAACTGCAAAGCGTGCGCGACATGCTGCGCAGCGAGGGCGAGCGCGTGTCGCGCGAGATCGCCGGCTATGCGAGCCTGAATGCGGCGGCGATGACGGCGATGAAAATCATCGCCGAAAGCATGACCCAGTGGAAAGCGCAGCCGACCAACCGCGACCACGACAGCTGATCGCGAAACATCCGCAAAAACGGAAACGGCCGGACGTCAGTCCGGCCGTTGTCGTTTGCACGTTCGGCATAGCTATTCAATCACGAAGTCGAAATAGGTTCGCGGGAACGGCTCGTTGGCGAGCGAGAAGTGCCACCATTCCTTGTCGTAGTCACGGAAACCGCGCCGCGTCATCGCCTCGAACAGGATCCGCCGGTTGAACTGCTGGTCGGCACCGATCGAGGTGTCGGTCGGCCAGGATTTCGGCGAGAAGAAATCGAACGGCGTGCCCATGTCCAGTTCGTCTCCGTTGGCGAGACGCACCAGCGTCAGGTCGACGGTCGAGCCGCGCGAATGGCCGGAGCGATGGGCGATATAGCCTTCCTTGAACAGGTCATTCTTGTCGACCGCCGGGTAATACTGCGCCTTGGTCGCGGTCGCCTTGAGATCGCGCGCCCAGCGCGCGAAATGCGCCACCGCCCGCTTCGGCCGGTAGCAGTCGAACAGCTTGAGGCCGAGGCCGCGCTCCGCCAAGTCCTGCTGCACGGCGGCCAGCGCCTCCGCCGCCTGCCGGGTCAGGATACAGCGCGCGGCGCGATAGCCGTCGATCCGGGCGCCGACGAAATTGTTGGCGGTGGCATAGCGCAGATCGGCGACGATGCCGGGAACGAGTGTCGCGACATCGACGAAGCCGCGCGGCAGCTTTCCGGCCTGCCGCGGCGACGCCGCTTCGCTTTCAGGAGTGAGAAACATCAGCGCAAGGGCGAGGCCAGCCAGACAGCAAAAAACAGGGCGAATCGTCATCGATCCACCCTATCGGATTGCCTGTCCGCGAACATCTGATGAAGGAAACCGGAGTTAGACGCGAGTCGGAGCAACATCCCGAACAACGCCTACAGCCTCGACAGAAAAGGCGGACGAAACGGCCGCCCCGGTCTGTTAGCGGCGCAGCGTAGTCGCGGACTTCATGGTGCCGTCAAGGTCCATGCGGCCCGACGTGTAGTCCATCACCACCATCGCCCCCATCACCGTGACAAACACGGTGATGCCCGCGAGCAGATAACCAATCCCGCCCAAAGTGATCTTGTCAGTCATTCTAGCCTTCGCCTGTAGCAATGTCGTTCCCCCACAAACGCGCGCGCTGATCGTTCGTTCCGATGCGCTGCGAAACCGGCACGAAAATGGCCCCACGCGGGGCCATTCGTCATGCTTAAGAACGGCTGAGGGTTAATTGGCCTGGGTCGTTGCCGCTCTCTGTCGCCGTCAGTTCGACGTGCGACGCGGTAAAGGATATTCGGAGCTTTCATAAAGCTGCCGGATGCCGTTTCCATCGAAACGACGCTCGCCTACCTCGAGATAAGCGCCCAGCAGCGCGTCCGACGGCATTTCCTCGATGGCGAAGCGAATCGCCTCGGCAGCGGTCGGAAACCGCTTGTAGCCGATCGGGCGGCGGGACTTGCGGCTGCGGCTGGGGAACAGTTCCGAGGGGGACTGATAGTTGATCGCGTTCATGTCAAAAACCTCCGCTCCACAATATGGCGCTGCACCGCAAAAAAATCTACCGCCCCCGGCGCATGGCCGGTCTGACGGTAAACGGGAAACCGTTGGAATTCCTCCAAAAACGCCCATTTGGGCGACTTTGGTCTAAGGGGGCCGAAAAGCGGCCCGGCTGCCGTTTTATGCGGCAGCCGGGCTGTCTGACTCTTTATTCGTCAACTTCGGCAACAATCTGGCTGGTGGCGGGGTCGACCAGCCAAACCCGGTTGTTGACGGTCATGTACTTGTAGGACCGGATCGCCGGAACCTCGGTCACCACGGTGTCCGGGACGGCTTGCAGTTCCACGGTATCCGGAACCCGCATGCCGACCTCGTAACGCACCGTCGGGGGCGGCACCGGCGCCACGCGCTCGCGCGTGACGGTGCGATAGATCACCGTGCGCTGCGACGGCGAGAGCTGCAGCGGCGCCCGCTCCGTCGTCACCACCGTGCGGGTTTCAACCGGCTCGCGGGTGATGACCGTCGTCTGGGCGGAAGCCGCCGCCGTTCCTGCCAGCAGCGCAAGCGCGCTCGCGGCGAGGCAAACATGATGGCGGACCTGAGACGTCATGAGAAACTCCTGCTGTGGTGGAAATCAGCGAGCCAACGCCGGGCTCGTAGCCGACGTTCCACACACCGAAGGGAACCGGCTCACGATTTACGTCGCGGCGAAACAAATCGGTCCGGCTTTTTTCCGACGCGATTAAGGCCGATCGGCGAGATCCTGCCGCAGCCAGGTGATCAGCGGCAAGGTGAGCAGCGCGAGCGCGGCGATGCACAGCATCGACACGGTGACGCTCATGAGATCGCCGAGCGCGCCGAACACCGCCGGCGAGATCGCCCCGGCGCCGATGGTGCCGGTGTAGAAAATGCCGAAGGCGCGCACGCGCTTCTCCGGCGGAACGAGATCCGGCACCGAGCCGTACAGCACCGACGACGTGCCGTTGAGCGCGATGCCGACGATCGGCAGCAGCACCAGCACGCCCTCGAGCGGCAGCGGCAACAGCGCGGCAATGCCGAGCGCGGTGACGATCTCCGTCACCCACACGGTAGCGATGGTGCCGATCCGCGCGCCGAGAAACGCGCAGGCGAGTTTGCCGACCGCGCCGCCGGCGAACACCAGCGTCAGCGCCACGCCGACCGTCGGCAGGCTCGCGCCTTTCGCGGTCAGCACGAAGGGCAGGAAGGTGAGGAACGCCATGCGCGTGGCGCTGTCGAGCACGCCCACGGTCGTCAGCACCGGAAAGGCGAGCCGGCGCGGCGCGCGCAGCGGACCGCCGTTGGCGCTTTTTGGCGTCGCCTGCGCCGGCGCGTAACGCGGCATCAGCACGAAGATCGCCACCGCCGCGACGATGCCGCAGCCGCCGAGAATGGCGAGCGCCTCGCGCCATGGCAGCACAACGAGCAGCAGCGAGGCCGCGAGCGGCACCGCCATCTTGCCGATATCGCCCGCGAAATTGTAGGTGCCGAGCGCCTTGCGCGAGCGCGGACCGGAAAAGGCCTGCGCGATCAATTCCGACGCCAGCGGATGCTGCGTGCTCGATCCGGCGCCGCCGAGAAACAGCGCGACCGCGAGCATGATCAGCCCGCCGCTCCAGCCGGCCAGCATATAGGCCCCGCCGGTCAGCAGCGTGCCGAGCGCCAGCACCGCCGGCGCCCCCCAACGCTCGGCGATGAAACTCGCCGGGATTTGCAGGCCGGCCATGGTGCCGGAGAACAGGCCGCGCAGCACGCCCAGCGCCGCATAGCCGAGACCGAACTCGGCCTGCCACACCGGCAGCATCACATAGATGAGGTCGGTATAGCCGTCGTGCAGCGCGTGCGCGCCGAACGCGACACCGGCGGCACGGCGCTCGACGCGTTTGGTATCTTGGCGCTTCGCATCGAGATCGGTCTGCGGCGTCACCGCGGTCATCGTCATGCTCTCCGCATCAGACCCGACGCGGCACGAACGAAATGCTGTCGAACGAAATCACGCGCTCGCCGTTCTGGTTGTCGCCGGTGGTCAGCAGCGTCGCCAGTCCCCATTCCGGCCGGCTGGACGACGTCCGCATCGCGGTGATCTCGGTCGCGTAGGTGATCGTGTCGCCGGCATAGACCGGCTTGAGCCATTTCAGATCGCGAATGCCCGGCGCCGGTCCGGTGACCGCCGGCGTTTCGCCGCGCGCGCGCATCTCCTCGGCCAGGCGTTTGCGAAACGCCACCATCAGCGGCATCCAGACGATCGCCACCTGCCAGCCCGATGCGCACAGCGCGCCGAAATGCGACTTGGCCGCCGCCGCTTCGTCGAGATGAAACGGCTGCGGGTCGAAGCGCGTCGCGAAGGATTTGATGCTCTCCGCCGAGAAATGGTGCTGGCCGACCTCGAACCGGTCGCCGACGCGCAGATCGTCGAAGAACTTCATGCCGGTTGGCTTTCGCGGGTCCCGAGCATCATCGTCGATGTCACGGCCATGATGTGGGTGCCGTGCTGGTCGTGCACGTCGTAGCGGAAATTGACCAGCCCCATCTCCGGACGGCTGCGCGAGCGCCGCGCACCGGTCACGGTGGCCTTGACGGTGATATCGCTGTCCGGCCGCAGCGGCGCGATCCATTTGATCTCCTCGACGCCGGGCGAACCCATGGACGTCGACTGCGCCAGCATCTCGTCGGCGATCAGCCGCATCATCAGGCAGCAGGTGTGCCAGCCGGAGCCGGCGAGGCCGCCGAGCATCGAGCGGCGCCCGGCCTCCTCGTCGAGGTGCATCGGCTGCGGGTCGAACTCCGCCGCGAAGGCGACGATCTCGTCGCGCGTCACGTGGCGCGGACCGAGGGTCAGTTCGAGACCGGGGGGAAAATCCTCATAGGCGCGTTTCGGCAAATCGCGTTTCGGCATGCCCCGAGTTAATACGATTTGAGGATCGAATTGTAGGCACCTTCGGCCTTCACAAATGCATCCCGGGAATTCGCGGACAGCACGACGATCACGAAGAACGAATTGCCGTCCTTGTCGGTATCGGTTGTGATCGAGGTGCGCTCGAAGCCTTGCTCCTTCAGCCGTGGCGCCTCGAACCGATGGCTGACGAAGGCCGGCTTGCCATCGGCGCGGGCGATATCGGCGAGCTTTTCCGGCGTGGCGGCCAATTTGGCGGCTTTGGCGCGGCTGCGCCAATCCGCATAGGTATCCTTGACGATATCGGCAACCTGCAGCTTGCGGCCGGCGTTGTACCGCACCAGCGTGTAGATCTTGGCCGGGGCTTCATCGAAGTCCTGGCCCTTGGGCAGCAGCATCTGCACCCGCAGTTCGCGGGTCGCCTCCGCGTGCTCGGCCCAGCCTTCCGGCACGGCGGTCGAGGCCCGGAAGAAGGCGCAAACCCCGCCATCGCAGGGATTCATGAATTTCTCGATCTCGGCCGCCGCCGGATGGGCCATTCCGACGACGGCACAGACGGCGGCGACCAGCGACAGGCGGAGGCTCAGGGCACGGTACGTCATGGCGCGTCACTCCGGTCAAGGGCGATAACCCATAGTCGCGCCGGAGCGCCTGCCGGTTCAAGCCCGTCACAAAGCCGGGCCTGACGGCGGAGAGCGAGACACGCAACTTTCGCTCCGCCTCATGGTTCGAGATGCTCCGCCTTCGCGCGATGCGCTCCGGTGCGCCTCCTCACCATGAGGCTTTGAGAGAGAAAGAGAGAGAGTGTGTGCCCACTCTCTCAGCCGTCATGCGCGGACGTGTTCCGCGCATCCACGTCTTCTTCCGGGACAACAAAGCAAGCCGCGGATGCGCGCAATGAATACGGGCATATGGGAACGACGTCGCTTAACAAGAAAAAGTAGCGCGCCGGGAACAGGTCAGACCAAACGCGTACCGATGCGTTGTTGCCGCAGCCAGAAACCGGCAAAATCAGCTGCGTCGATCGTCCCCGTTACGGCCGGTTGTCACCCGGCGCGCCGTGCGACGACAACGCGGCGGACGCTTCTGACGTTCCCGCCCTCGTGGCGTTGGCTTGCGCCGCCTGCACCAGATGAAATAGCGCGCAGCCCTCCTCGCGCAGCCGCGCCGGATCGGCCTCGCCTTTCTGGGCGAGATCGATGATGCGTTCAGCAAGATAGCCGCGCGCGAATTCAAGCTCCGCCGGCGAATAGCGCGGGTCCTTCACCACCTCGGCCCACACGGCATCGAAGGCATCGCCGATGGTGCGCGTCAACTCCGTGTCGAACACGCGTGTCAGGCGAATGTGAGAGGACTTGCTGTTGGGGCGGAGCGTCAGCGCTTCAACCAGCGAGCGATCGGCGAGCGTGACGTCAGCGAGCTTGGCGGGCATTTCCATCGTCGTATTCCAATGAGGCGGTCGCATCGCCTGCCGCACTAACGCGCGAACGTGACAGTTTGTTGTCTGCATTCGTATCACGATCCTGCGCCTCGGCGTCGCGGCGCCGCGACATCTTGCGCGCGACACGCGATGACAACACATCGGCAATTGCGTGCAGGGAAACGCTCTAGCGGGGCGTGCGGCGCAACAGGACGAACACGACGAGAATCAGCAGCACGACCAGCAGACCGCCGGACGGGTAATAACCCCAGTCGGCGCTATAGGGCCACGTCGGCAACGCGCCGAGCACCAGCAGAATGGCGATGATCAGAAGAATCGTACGCATGGTTCAATGTCCGGCACGGTCGTTCGCATCGCGGCCACCGCGGTCGCGTCGGGCAAAATAACTCGGAAGGGGGAAACTGGTTCCGGCCGCTAGTCGCCGACGCCCTTCTTGGCCACCTCGAACCGCTCCTCGCGGCCGCAGTCGAGGCAGCGATAGGTGTGGCGCATTACCAGCGGCTTGTCGGGGATCGGCTCCACCGTCGCGATCGCCATGGTGCCGCCGCAGCCGCACTGCACATAAGCATCGGTCCGGGTCGGGAATTTAGGCGGCATGTCGGGTACACGGCTATGATGCTGATGGAACCGGGGTCGAGTATTGCCCCAACTGTGAGGGATGCAAGATGTTCCGCCGCCTGATGGCTGCATGTCCCTTGGTGCTGGTCGGATATGTGTTGGTTGGGTGTGCGCTGGCCGGGTGTGCGCTGACCACCGGCGCGGCGGCCATGGACCTGAAGGCCGTGGACCTGAAGGCAATGGACCTCAACAGCTTCCGAGCGAGCCACAAGCGGCCGCCGCTGCAATTTCATGCCGGCCTCGCCGCCGCAGCCGATGCTCATGCGCGCGATCTTGCCGCCCGCAACCGCCTCGACCATGCCGGTTTCCGGCAGCGGCTCGATGCGGTGAGCTCGGGCGCAGCGGCGGAAAATGTGTCCTACGGTTGCGAGGACGAAGCCTGCGCCATCCGGCAATGGAGCCGCTCGTCGGGCCACCGCGCCAATATGCTGCGGCGTGATGTCACCGGTTACGGCCTCGCCTCAGCGCGCGCGGAATCCGGCCGGCGGTACTGGGTGCTGGAATTGGGCAACTGACGCGCCCACGCGCTCATGAAGAGCGGGGCCTTGCGTCGCAGCAGCGGAACAAACACAGTCGACTGGCCTTATGCTCCAGGGCGCCGTGACGTTATGTGGATGCCTGGCATCCGGAGAAGTTGGTTTGATGAAACGTTTGTGGATTTTGGCTGCCGCTGTGGCCTCTTTCGCTGCGCTCACCGTCACGCAGGCGAGCGCAGCGATCCTGATCACCGTCGACAAAAGCGCGCAGCGCATGACCGTCGAGATGAACGGTCACGAGCTCTACAACTGGCCGGTCTCCACCGGCAAAGCCGGCCACGACACGCCGAGCGGTTCTTTCCGCGCCTTCCGCATGGAAGCGGACCACTACTCCAAGGAATGGGATGACGCGCCGATGCCGCATTCCATCTTCTTCACGCAACAGGGCCACGCGATCCACGGCACACTCGACGCCAAGCGGCTCGGCACGCCGGCCTCCCATGGCTGCGTCCGGCTCTCCACCGACCATGCACGGCTGCTGTTCGGTCTGGTGAAGCAGGACGGCGTACTCAACACCCGCGTCGTGCTTCGGGGCGAAATTCCTTCCGGCGCCGGCGTGCCGATGGCGCGGCGCGCGCCGCGTGCGGTCGATCCGGCCCGGGATCCGGCCGTCGCCGACGGCTGGGGCGGCAACGGCGACGCCAACTGGTGGGATCTGGAGCGTGAACGCGCCGCCGCCCGGGCGGCGCAAAGCCGTGCTGAACAAGCCCGCGCGCAGGCGCGGATGGAAGCGCAGGCCGATGCACGGTATTACGGTTATCAACCGGGCCGTTCACGGGCCGCGCGCGAGCGCTATTACGGCGAGGAGATCGCGCCGCGCCGCTACGAATATCCCGACGCGCCGGGCCGGTTCTATGATCGCCCGCGCGGGGTGTTCAACAGCTGGTAGTGGCCGGTTTAAAAGCGCACGGATGAAAACTTTTCGGTGAAAAGGGATCGCCGCCGCGCGGTTCGGCTTTAGAGTATTTTCGAGCGAAGTGGTTGCCGGTTCGCGTGGGAGAAAATGCGATAAAGTAAAAATCTGCAGTCTTTCACCGTTCAAAGAAAAGGTGGTTCAAAGAAACGGTGAAAGACTCTAGAATATTCGTCGGCATCCCGCCGCGCAGGATCGCTCCCATTCTCCTTCCGACTCCCGCCCCCACCGTTCTCGCCCGCGCCTTCACCGACGAAGCCACGGCGAAACGCATCGCCACCATACTGCATGAAAGCCTGCCGCCGGACGACACCGCCGCCGCGGCGTTCGAGAGCGACGACGGCCGCTGGTGCGTGGAGGTGCATTTCAGCAACCAGCCGGACGAAGCGGCGATCCGCGCGCTGGTCCAGATGGCGGGAAATGACGCGGCCGGGGCGAACCTGACGTTCGAGACGGTCGCGGCGATCGATTGGGTGACGGCGAGCCTCGCCGGCCTCACCCCGGTCGATGCCGGCCGCTTCCGCGTCCACGGCTCGCATGACCGCGCCGGCGTCGGCTCGAACCGCATCGGTCTGGAGATCGAGGCGGCACTCGCTTTCGGCACCGGCCACCACGGCACCACGCGCGGCTGCCTGCTGGCGCTCGATGCCCTCGCCCGCCATTTCAAACCGCAGCGCGTGCTCGATGTCGGCACCGGCACCGGCGTGCTCGCTATCGCCGCGGCGCGGCGCTGGCATGTGGGCGCGATCGCCTCCGACATTGATCCGGTCGCGGTGGTGGCGGCGCGCGCCAACGCGGCGCTCAACCGCGCGGCAACTTCGGTTGTCGCGCTGCGCGCCGCCGGTGTCGCCGATGCGCGGATCGGCAACGGCGCGCCCTACGATCTGATCTTCGCGAATATCCTGCTGGGTCCGCTGGTGCGGATGGCGACGCCGATCGCGGCGCTGCTGGCGCCGGGCGGCTATGTGGTCCTATCGGGACTGTTGCCGGTGCACGCCCATGCGGCGCTGGCCGCCTATCGCGCGCGCGGGCTGGTGCTGGAGCGCCGCTTTCCGCTCGATCAGTGGATTACGCTGCTGATGCGCAAACCGCTCGCGCGCAAGCCGCGGTCTCTCCGCGGTCCCGGCGACCGCGGATGACCGGAGATGGCTGTTAGCGGCCGAACGGCAGCGCGTCTTCGCTGCGGTGGATCAGCCGGTTGCCATACACTTCGAGATCATGCGGCAGCAGATGCCGGTGCATGGCGATTTCCCGCTCGGCGCGGCGCTTCTGCGCTTCGAGGAAACGGCGATAAAGGCGGGCGATAAAACTCGTCAGAACCATGGTGTGTCTCCGTCTTATCCAGAAGGTTTGAGGACACTCCCGGCATTTCCCCTGACCCGAAAGCAACCTATGCTGCATCGCAACAAAGCGCCACTCGCAAGTGCGAGAGGGCAGCTTTGCAGTTTCGCATGCGGGGTTAACGGCGATTAACGCTTGTGCGTTTTGGTGCCTGCCGCGTCGGCAACCTGCATGACGATGATGCAACAGCGCATGACCGCTTCGTTTGCCGCCGTTTCGGGCAATCCCTATGGTGCGACTCATGTTCGTGGCGCGTTTCCAGACATTCGACGACGTCAGCGACCGCGCGCAGATCGCGCCGCGCGTCGCCGCCTTGCGCGCGGAATTGCAGCGACGCGGCCTCGACGGTTTCATTGTTCCGCGCGCCGACCGTCAGCAGAACGAATATGTCGCACCGGCCGATGAGCGGCTCGCCTGGCTCACGGGGTTCACCGGTTCGGCCGGCGCGGCGATTGTGCTGCCGGACCGCGCGGCGCTGTTCGTCGACGGCCGCTATCAGGTGCAGGCGCCTGAGCAGACCGACACGAGCGTGTTCGCGATCGCGCATCTGGTCGAGCAGCCGCCAGGCCAGTGGCTGCGCGCGAATCTACGCCACGGCGCCAGGGTCGGTTACGATCCGTGGCTGCACACCAGCGAAGCGGTCGACACACTGACGAAGGCTTGCGCCGCCGCCGGCGCGACCCTGGTGCCGCTCGACGGCAATCCCATCGACAGCGTTTGGACCGACCGCCCGGCCGAGCCGAATGGCGCGGTACATCTGCACGATGCGCGCTACGCGGGCGAACCCGCCGGCGACAAGCTCGCGCGCCTGCGCGAGACGCTGGCCGATCAGCGGATCGACACGCTGGTGATCTCCGACCCGCACAATGTCGCGTGGGCATTTAACATCCGCGGCAACGATGTCGCGCATACGCCGCTGCCGCTCGCGTTCGCGCTGGTGCCGACGAGCGGTCGGCCGTCGCTCTATGTCGCCGCCGGCAAACTCGACAACCGAACCCGCGCCGCACTCGAAGACCTCGCCGACGTGCGCGATCCCTCGTCCTTCCTCGCTGATCTCGACGCCCTCAAGGGCCGCGCCGTGCAGCTCGATCGCGGCACCGGGGCAGACGCGCTGACGCGCCGCCTCGAATCCGCCGGCGCGCATACGACCCGCGTCGCCGATCCGGTGACAGCGATGAAAGCGGTGAAGAACGAGACCGAGATCGCCGGCAGCCGCGCCGCGCATCGGCGTGACGGCGCTGCGCTGGTGCGTTTTCTCGCCTGGTTCGACCGCGAAGCGCCGCATGGCAGGCTGACCGAGATCGACGCTGTCGCCGCGCTGGAGAGCTTCCGCCGCGACACCGGCCTGCTGAAAGACGTTTCGTTCCCGACCATTTCCGGCGCGGGACCGAACGGCGCGATCGTGCATTACCGCGTCACCAACGCGACCAACCGCAGGATCGGCCTCGACGAAGTGTTCCTGATCGATTCCGGCGCGCAATACGAGGACGGCACCACCGACGTGACCCGCACCATCGCGGTCGGCACACCGGGCGCGGAGATGCGCGACCGCTTCACCCGCGTGCTGCGCGGGCATATTGCCATCGCCACCGCGGTGTTTCCGCGCGGCACCACCGGCGCGCAGATCGACACGCTGGCACGGCTGCCGCTGTGGCAGGCCGGACTCGATTTCGATCACGGCACCGGCCACGGCGTCGGTAGCTATCTGTCGGTGCACGAAGGCCCCGCCCGCATCTCCAAGCTCGGCACCGTCCCGCTGGAGCGCGGCATGATCCTCTCGAACGAGCCCGGCTACTACAAGACCGGCGCCTACGGCATCCGCATCGAGAATCTCGTTCTGGTCGTGGCTGGTCCGGAACCGGCCGGCGCGGAACGCACGCTCGATGCTTTCGAGACGCTGACCTTGGCGCCGATCGATCGCCGCCTGATCGAGCCGGCCATGCTGTCGGCGAGCGAACGCGGGTGGATCGACCGCTACCATGCACGGGCGCGCGATACGCTGTCACCGTTGGTCGACGACGACACCCGCGCCTGGCTTGCCGCCGCGACGGAGCCGCTCGGGCACAACTGATGACCGATTCCGTTCCGGCGGCCGCACCTCCGCGCAAGCGGTTTCTCGTCCTGCTGGTCGCGCTCTCGGCGACCGGGCCGGTCGCGCTCAACATCTTCGTCCCCGCCATCCCGCAGCTGACCACACGCTTCAACACCGACGCGGCGACCGTCCAGCTCACGCTTTCGCTGTTCCTGCTCAGCCTCGCATCGGGGCAGTTGTTGCTGGGACCGCTGTCCGACCGGTTCGGCCGCCGACCGGTCGTGCTCGGTGGCATCGCGCTCGCATGTCTCGCCAGCTTCGCGGCGATGGCCGCGCCGAGCATCGAGTGGCTGATCGCCGCGCGGGTGGCGCAGGCGCTGGGGGCCGGAACCGGGATCGTCATCAGCCGCGCGATCGTTCGCGATCTTTACGACCGTGACCGCGCCGCGGCGATGCTCGGTCTCGTCACCAGCGCCATGGTGATCGCGCCGATGGTCGCGCCGATGATCGGCGGACTGCTCGACACAGTGTTCGGCTGGGAATCGATCTTCCTGGCCGTCTCGATCGTCACATTGATCGTCCTGATCTGGTCAGTGGTGGCGCTGCCGGAGACCAACCCGCTACGAGCGAGCGGCACGGACAGCAGCGCGGTCTCGTGGCGGGAATGGCACGCGCTACTGACCAACCGCCGCTTCTACCGCTACGCGCTGACCTCCACCTTCGGCACCGCGCCGTATTACGTGCTGATCGGCGGCGCACCGCATGTCGTCGTCAACATCATCGGCGCAACGTCGGCGGAATACGGGGTGTGGTTCACGCTGTCGTCACTTGGCTACATGATCGGCAACTTCATTGCCTCGCGGCTGTCGACGCGGTATGGCGTTCACACCATGATCAAGGCCGGGATCGGCCTCGGTTTGATCGCCACCACAACCGCCGTCATTTTGCTGGCAACGGTCGGCACGCAAATCTGGATCTTCTTCGTTCCGCAACTGTTCGTGTCGGTCGGCAATGGCTTGCTGCTGCCGAACTCGATTGCCGCGGCGATCAGCGTGCGCCCGCAGGCGGCGGGTGCCGCATCGGGCATCAGCGGCTTTCTGCAGATGTCGACCGGCGCCGCCATCGCGCAAGGCATCTCCTATATCCTGGTGCATGACGGCGGAGCGCTGTCAGTGCCGTTGATGATGATCGGCGTTCTGAGCGTCGCCCTGATGTTCTATTATGGGCTGGGCGGCAGAGACGCCGAAATCAACGACCGATCAGCTTGAACCAGCCGTCTTCATCCATGACGGTGACGCCATGCTTCTGCGCGTCCTTCAGCTTCGATCCCGCACCCGGACCGGCGACGACATAGTCGGTCTTCTTCGACACCGAGCCTGACACCTTCGCGCCGAGCCGCTCGGCCATGGCCTTGGCCTCGTCGCGGGTCATCTTCTCCAGCGTGCCGGTGAACACCACCGTCTTGCCGGCGACCGGCGTGTCACTGCGCGCCTGCTCCATCGGCTCGACCTCGATCTCGACCAGCAGCCGCTTGAGCGCCGCGCGGTTCTTCTTCTCGTTGAAGAACTCGACCACTGCCTCGGCGACCACGTCGCCGATGCCTTCAATCGAGTTCAACTCCTGCCAGGCTTCGTTACCCTTGTCCTTGCGGTCGGTCGGCACATCGGCCGCGGTCGCCGCCTCCTCGAACGCTTCGATGGTGCCGTAGTGGCGCGCCAGGAGCTTGGCATTGATATCGCCGATATGCCGGATGCCGAGCGCATAGATCAGCCGGTTCAGCGACACCTTGCGGCGCGCATCGATGGCGTTGAACAGATTGGTGACGGAGGTCTCGCCGTAGCCCTCGCGGTCCGCGAGCTTCTTGGCTGAGCGCGCGTCGCGCTGTCGCAGCGTGAAGATATCGGCCGGCTCCATGACGAGGCCATCCGCATAGAAGGCCTCGACCTGCTTCTCGCCGAACCCTTCGATGTCGAACGCATCGCGCGCCACGAAATGCCGCAACCGCTCGACCGCCTGCGCCGGACAGATGAGACCGCCGGTGCAGCGGCGCACCACGTCTTCCTTGCCGGTGCGCAGATTGACCTCGCGCACCGCATGACTGCCGCAGGCGGGGCACACATCCGGAAACTTGTACGCCTTCGCGTTCTTCGGCCGCTTGTCGAGCACCACGTCGACGATCTGGGGGATCACGTCGCCGGCGCGCTGGATCACCACCGTATCGCCGATGCGGATATCGGTGCCGTTGCGGATCGCCTCGCCGCTCGCGCCGATGCCCTTGATATAGTCCTCGTTGTGCAGGCTGGCGTTCTGCACGACGACGCCGCCGACAGTCACCGGCTCGAGCTTCGCTACCGGCGTGAGCGCGCCGGTGCGGCCGACCTGGATCTCGATGCCGTTGAGCACCGTTTCGGCGCGCTCCGCTGCGAATTTGTGCGCGATCGCCCAGCGCGGGCTGCGCGAGACGAACCCGAGCCGCTCCTGCCAGTCGAGCCGGTCGATCTTGTAGACGACGCCGTCGATATCGTAATCGAGCCTGGCGCGCCGCTCGCCGATCGAACGGTGAAACGCGATCAGCTCCTCCACCGACTTGCAGACCTTCGACAGCGGATTGGTGTCGAAGCCGCGCGCCGCCATCCACTCGACCATGGCCGACTGGGTCTTCTCCGGCACGGCGGTCAACTCGCCCCACGAATAGGCGAAGAAATGCAGCGGCCGCGTCGCGGTGACGCTCGGGTCCTTCTGCCGCAGCGAGCCCGCCGCCGAATTGCGCGGATTGGCGAACACCTGACCGCCCGCCGCTTTCTGCCGCTCGTTGAGCGCCAGGAAGTCGGCCTTCTTCATATAGACCTCGCCGCGCATCTCGCAGACCGCCGGCAGATTGCGACCCTTGAGCTTTTGCGGCACATCTTTCAGCGTTCGGATATTGGCGGTGACGTCCTCGCCCTCGGTGCCATCGCCGCGCGTCGCGGCACGCACGAGTTCGCCATCCTCGTAGCGCAGCGACATCGACAGGCCGTCTATCTTCGGTTCGGCGAGAAACGTGATCGGCTCGTCGTCGGCGAGCTTCAGGAAGCGGCGGATGCGCTCGACGAAATCGGCGACGTCCTCCTCGCTGAAGGCGTTGTCCAGCGACAGCATCGGCACCGTATGCCGCACCTTGGCGAAGCCGCGTGCCGGCGCCGCGCCGACGGTGAGCGACAGACTGCCCTGGGTGACAAGGTCCGGAAATTTCTGCTCGATCGCATTGTAGCGGCGGCGCAGCGCATCGTATTCGGCGTCGGAGACGGTCGGCGCATCCTGCTGATAGTAGCGCTGGTCGTGCTCGGCGATCTCCGCCTGCAACCGCGCATGCTCGCGCTTCGCCTGCCGCGGCGCCATCGCATCGACGTCGAGCGATTTATCGTAACGCGGCATGGCGTCAGCCGGTGGCGGACTTGATCAGCCGCTCGGCCGCGGCGCGGGCTTCGGCGGTGATCTCGGCGCCGGCGAGCATCCGCGCGATCTCCTCGCGGCGATGATCGGCCGCCACTTCGGTGACCGAGGTGGCAACGCGCTTGTCCTTGCCCCTATCCTTGCCTTTGCCCTTGTCGCCGGGTTTGCCGTCCTTGCTGATGACGTAATGCCGGTTCGCACGCGCCGCGACCTGCGGCGCATGGGTGACGGCGAGCACCTGCACGCCGCGGCCGAGCCGCGCGAGCCGCATGCCGATCGCGTCGGCCACGGCGCCGCCGACACCCGTATCGATTTCGTCGAATACCAGCGTCGGCGCCGAGCCGCGGTCCGCCAGCACCACCTTGAGCGCCAGCAGGAAGCGCGCCAGTTCGCCGCCCGACGCAACCTTCATCAGCGGGCCGGGCCGCGTGCCCGGATTGGTCTGGACCCAGAACTCGACCTTGTCGATGCCCGCAGGACCGGCGGCACCGACATCGCTGACCATATGCGTCGAGAACGTCGCGCGCTCGAGCTTGAGCGGCTTGAGTTCGGCATTGACCGCCTTGTCGAGCGCAGTCGCCGCCTTCTGCCGCGCCTTGGACAGCGCCGCCGCTGCTGCGAAATAACTGTCGTCGGCCGCCGTCGCCGCCTTCTCCAGCGCGGCGAGCCGCTCCTCGCCAGCGTCGATCAGGTCGAGATCGTTGGTGTATTTCTCTGCAAGCGCGGCGAGGCTGTCGACCGGGGTGTTGTATTTGCGGCCGGCCGCGCGCAACGCGAACAGCCGCTCCTCGATCCGCTCCAGCTCGTGCGGGTCGAAATCGGCAAGCCGCAGCGCCTGTTCGAGATGGGCGCGCGCTTCTTCCAAAGAATTCAGCGCCGCATCGAACGACTTCACCGCCGGATCGACCATCTGCGGCACCTGAGCCCCGCGCCGTTCGAGCCGGCGCACGGCCGACGAGATCACCGGCACGATGGAATCGTTGCCGCCGACGATGTCGTGCGCGTCGCGCAGATCGCTGGCGATCTTTTCCGACTGCATCATCAGCGTGCGGCGTTCGGCGAGCGCGGTTTCCTCGCCCTGCTCCGGCGCCAGCTTGGTGAGTTCGTCGACCGCATGGCGCAGCCAGTCGCCCTCGCGCTTGGCGCGCTCCACATCGGCGCGATGCGTCTCCACCGCCTCGCGCGCGGCGCGACGTGCGTGCCACAGCTTGCCCAGTGCGTCCGCTTTGCCGTCGAGCTCGCCATAGGCATCGAGCAGTTGCCGGTGCTGGGCGACGTCGACCAGCGCGCGATCGTCGTGCTGGCCGTGAATCTCCACCAGCGCCTCGCCGAGCTGGCGCAGAATCTGCACGCTCACCGGCTGGTCGTTGACGAAGGCGCGGGTACGGCCGTCGGCGAACTGCACGCGGCGGACAATCAGATCGTCATCGGCGATGATGTCGTTCGCTTTCAGCACCGCGCGAGCGGGATGCTTCGCGCCGACCTCGAACACCGCCGTGACCTGGCCCTGATCGACGCCCTGCCGCACCAGCGCGGCATCGCCGCGCCCGCCGAGCGCAAGCGCAAACGAATCGAGCAGGATCGACTTGCCGGCGCCGGTCTCGCCGGTGAGCACGGCAAGGCCCGCGGCGAAATCGATGTCGAGCCGATCGATCAGAACAATGTCGCGGATCGAAAGCCGGGAAAGCATAGGGCGTGTCGTACCTGAAGCAGCCATCTCCGGCACCGGCCGGCGGCTGTGACTACTGACAGATTCGCATCATCAAAGAGGCCGAAGGCCGGGACAAGCCCCGGCCGCGTCGAATGCGCAAACGGCGATGTGGATAGAGAAGCCGGCGGAGAGTGGTCAGCCCAGTCCCGTTGAACTAAGCCGATTAACCCAGGCCGACCTTCTTGAAGGCCCGGCTGATCCAGGAACCCCGGTTTTCCCGCGGTTCCGCCCCGCCTGTCTTCACCAGCGAATAGGCGTTCTTGTACCACGGACTATCCGGGAAGTTGTGGCCGAGCACCGCCGCCGCCGTCTGCGCCTCGGCGACGATACCGAGCGCCATATAGGACTCGGTCAGCCGCATCAGCGCTTCCTCGACATGGCGGGTGGTCTGATACTGCGTCACCACGACCTTGAAGCGGTTGATCGCGCCGGTGAAATCCTTTTTCTCAAGGTAGTAGCGGCCGACCGCCATTTCCTTGCCGGCAAGCTGGTCACGCGCCACTTCAAGCTTTTTCTTGGCGCTCGCGGCGTATTCGGTGGTCGGATATTTCCGCACCACCTCATCCAGCGCCTGCATGGCACGGTCAGTCGCGCCCTGATCGCGGGTGATGTCCGGAATCTGGTCGAAATAGGCAGCGCCGATCAGATACTGCGCATAGGCGGCATCCGGGCTGCCGGGATGCAGCGATACATAACGCTTCGCCGAATTGATGCACTCGTCGTAGTCGCGCGCTTCATACTGCGCATAGGCCTGCATGATCAGCGACTTGCGCGCCCATTCCGAATACGGGTGCTGACGGTCGACCTCTTCGAATTTCTTGACCGCGTCCTTGGGATCCCGCTTCTGGTTCAGCAGGTAGAGGCCCTCGTTGTAGAGCTTGTCGGCCGGCTGGTCGGGCAGGACATCGTCCTTTTTGCCGAACCAGTCGTTAAAGGTGCTGCAGGCGGGGACGGTGACGGAGATCATCGCCAGCATCAGCAGACGCACAGCAATGGCGCGGCCGCGCTTGTGCCCGAAAGCCCGTTTCAGCATCACTATGTCCGATCCCCTCGCCCGGCCGATCGGCGGCGGGCCATTCAGCCAGAGACGTATCGAAAATCCGCCGCCGGGCCAAGTCATCGAGAGCCTTCGGCAGGCCGTTGCGCGTCTGTCGCGACAGACAACCGCGATTAACCGGGAAATTCAGCCCGGAATGTGGCGGAAGGTTAACGCTGTCCCGTTACGAGACGCTGGGACCGTAGGCCGGAACCGCGAGACCGGCCGGCAGGCCACTGGCGGGCACGCCGAGCGGCTCGACCAGCGATCCAACCACCGAGCGCGGCCGGCGGGCCGGCGCCGGGTCGACCAGCCGCCAGGCGGTCGGGTCGGCCATGAGCGCGGAGAGAACGGCGTGGTTGAGCGCATGACCGCCCCGCACCGAGCGGTAGACGCCGAGCAGCGGCGCACCGGCGAGCGCCAGATCGCCGACCGCATCGAGCACCTTGTGGCGCACGAACTCGTCGGGATAACGCACGCCTGCCGGGTTCATCACCTGATTGTCGCTGATCACCAGCGTGTTGTCGAACGACGCACCGAGCGCGTAACCGGCGCTCCACAGCCGCGCCACGTCGCGCATGAAGCCGAAAGTGCGCGCGCGCGACACCTCGCGGCGGAAGCTGTCGGGGGTGATGTCGAGCGCGTAGCTCTGACGGCCGATCAGCGGCTCTGAGAAATCGATCTCGGCCTCTACGCGGAAGCCGCGCGCATAAGGCGCGAGTTCGCCGCTCGCGCCATCCTTGCGGGCGACGCGGATGGTCTTGAGCACTTCGATGTATTTGCGTGGCGCGTCCAGCGTGCGAATGCCGGCGCTGTCGATCGCGGCGATGAAATCGGCGGCGCTGCCGTCCATGATCGGCGCTTCCGGCCCGTCGATCTCGACCACCACATTGTCGATGCCGAGGCCGCGCAGCGCCGCAAGCACATGCTCCGCGGTCGAGCACAGCGGGCCCTTGGCATCTCCGAGCACGGTGGCGAAATCGGTGGCGGTGACGGCGCGCACATCGGCAAGAATTTCGCGATCCGGCTCACCGGCGCGACCGAGACGCGAGAACACGATGCCATGATGCGCGGGAGCGGGATGCAGCGTCAGCGTCGCCGGCGAACCGGAGTGGACACCGATGCCGGACACCGACACCGATGCCAGCAGCGTGGTCTGCAGGTTGGTCGCCGACTTGGTGGCGCCCGGCTTCGCGATTGTCATCAACTCGATCCGTCTCTGTCCGGCCGGTCGATCCGGCTGCGCCCCCGACGGGCGATTGGCAGCGGCGTCAAAGCCAGATATCTCAAAGACTTGAGCCGCTTCTGCAGCACAGGGAATAAGTCAGGCCCCCGTCATCGCCAACTGACGTTGTGTTACGGACTGTTACGCGATTTCGCCGCATTTGATCCGGAATGACGCCATTAATCTTGAGGGTTAACCCTCGGGCGCCCGGCGATACTGAAAAGCTATTTAAAAACAAATACCTAAAACAAAAACCCCGGCCGAAGCCGGGGTTTCTGATCGTCAGTTGGCCTGCCGCCGCAGGAAGGCCGGGATATCGAGTTGATCGTCCTCCGCGCTGTTTTGCACAGGAGCCGGCCGACCATGGGGGTCGAGACCCTGCGGGGCGCTCCGACGGGCATATTCCGACACCGGCGGTTCGGCCGGACGGGCCTGGCGCGGCGGGAACGTGACCGGACGCGGCGCCACCGGCACCGGCGGCTCGATCGCCGCTTCTTCGCGACGGCCGAGGCCGACAGCGGCGAGGCGCTGCATCAGGCCCATGCGCTGGCGGCCGGGGTGCTCCGGCTCGACCTCGCCCCGGGCTGCCTTGATCTGGGCCTGGGTCGGCAACGGCAGCTCATCGACGCGCGGCATGCGCGGCTTGCGCATCCCGGTCTGCTCCGCCTGCGGCGGGATGAACGATTCCGGCGGCGGCTCCTCGGTCATCGCGACCGACTCGACGGAAGCGGGCTCGAACATTGTCGGCTTGAGCGGGATCGGACGGATCGAGACGTCTTCCACGGCAGCGGCCGGCATCAGCGCGGCGGCGACTGCCGCATGAGCGGCATCGCTGGCGGCGACCGACTGCACCGGCGCCGGGGCAGACTGCTCAACCTTCGGCTGCGCATGGCGGACGGCCATCATCGCCGACCGGGTTTCCTGCTCGATGCGGTCCGCCAGACGCTGGCTCTCGACGCGGCGCGTGGCGTTGAGCTCGGCGAGACGGTTGGGCTCGGCCCGCGCTTCGACGCGGGGCGTTTCCGTGGCACGGGCCTGGGCGGCGATCTGCGCGCTGTCGATGCCGGTGGCAACAACCGACACGCGGATGACGCCTTCGAGGCTTTCGTCGAAAGTGGCGCCGACGATGATGTTGGCGTCCTGATCGACTTCCTCGCGGATGCGGGTGGCAGCCTCGTCGACCTCGTACAAGGTGAGGTCCTTGCCGCCGGTGATCGAGACCAAGAGGCCCCTTGCGCCCTTCATCGACGAATCGTCGATCAGCGGATTGGCGATCGCCGCTTCCGCCGCGGTGGCCGCGCGCTTCTCGCCCGACGCTTCGCCGGTGCCCATCATCGCCTTGCCCATCTCGCGCATGACCGCACGGACGTCGGCGAAGTCGAGATTGATCAGGCCTTCCTTGACCATCAGGTCGGTGATGCAGGCGACGCCCGAATAGAGCACCTGGTCCGCCATCGCGAAGGCGTCGGCGAAGGTGGTCTTCTCGTTGGCGACCCGGAACAGATTCTGGTTCGGGATCACCAGCAGCGTGTCGACGACCTTGTGCAGGTCGGTGATGCCGATCTCGGCGAAGCGCATGCGGCGCTGGCCTTCGAAGTGGAACGGCTTGGTGACGACACCCACGGTGAGGATGCCCATCTCCTTGGCGACGCGCGCGATCACCGGCGCGGCGCCGGTGCCGGTGCCGCCGCCCATGCCAGCGGTGACGAACACCATGTGCACGCCGTTGAGGTGATCACGGATCTCGTCCATCACCTCCTCGGCCGCCGCACGGCCGATTTCCGGCTGCGAGCCGGCGCCGAGACCTTCGGTCACCTGCAGGCCCATCTGGACGATGCGTTGGGCCTTGGAGCTGGCGAGCGCCTGCGCGTCGGTGTTGGCGACGACGAAGTCGACGCCCTGCAGGCCGGCGGTGATCATGTTGTTAACGGCATTGCCGCCGGCGCCACCGACGCCGAACACGATGATCCGCGGTTTGAGTTCCTGGATGTCGGGGATCTTCAGGTTGATCGTCATGTGTGCCTCGTTCGTCGCGGCGCCTGCCACGTTGCCTTTCGGGTTTGCGGGAGGGTTAGAAGCTTTCTCGGAGCCATTGCCCAACCCGTGAGATGTAGCCACCTGTGCCTGTCATCAGTTGCCGCGTTCGCCGCGGTTCAAAATGTTCAAGATGCGCGGCTTGCGGGTAGACCAGCAGACCGGCCGCCACCGCGAAGGCCGGACCACGTGCAGCATCGCGCAGACCCGAGACGCCGAGAGGACGCCCGATCCGCACATTGCGTCCCAGGATCCGGGCCGCGAGATCCGGCAGTCCGACAAGTTGACTGGCGCCGCCGGTGAGCACGATCCGCGCGCGCGGCTCCGCCGCCAGCGGCGACACCGCCAACCGATCGCGCACCATCTCCAGAATTTCCTCGACCCGCGGCCGGATGATCCGCATCAGCGAGGCGCGCGACACGAATTGCGGCGGCTCGCGTTCGTCATCGCCGATCGGCGGCACGGTGATCATGTCGCGTTCGTCCGAACCACCGGCGATCACAGTGCCATAGAACGTCTTGATTCGCTCGGCATCGGCGATGCGCGCGTTGAGACCGCGCGCGAGATCCATGGTGACGTGATAGCCGCCGAGGCCGAAACCGTCGGCATGGACAAAACGCCCCCCGGAGAACACCGCCATGGTCGTGGTGCCCGCACCCATGTCGATCACGGCCGCGCCGAGATCGGCTTCGTCGTCGGCAAGAACCGACAGCGCCGCCACATAGGGCGCTGCGACCATCGCCTCGACATCGACGTGACTGCGCTCGACGGTGAGCATCAGATTGCGCGCCGCCGACACGTCGGCGGTGACCATGTGCATGTCGACGCCGAGCCGGCGGCCCAGCATCGCGCGCGGATCGCGGATGCCTTTGGCGCCGTCGATGGCGAAGCTCATCGGCATGGAATGCAGCACCGCACGCCCGTCGCGCGCCGAATGCCGGCTGGTGGCGGCGAGCACGCGGCCGATATCGCTGTCGGTGACGGCGCTGGAGAGATCGACGGTGGAGTTGAACCGCTCGCTGCCGATGCGGCCGGCCGAGAGCGAGACGACCACGGATTCGAGTTCGACGCCGGCGCTCTTCTCGGCGATGTGCACCGCCTGGCGCACCACCGCCTCGGCGGCAGCGAGATCGCTGATCGCGCCGCTTTTCATGCCGCGCGCGGCGACGTGACCGAAACCGAACACCTCGACGCCGTGGCTGCGCCGGCGCAGCACTTCCTGCGGCGACTGCGGCTTCAGCCGCGCGATCAGACAGACGATCTTGTCGGTACCGACATCAAGCGCGGCCGCGACGGTGGAACGGCGCAGCGATACCGGCTTCATCTTCGGGGTCAGGCCGAAATGGAGGACGCTCATGCGTCGCCTCCCTTCTTGGCCTTTTTCTTGTCCTTGATCGCCTCGGCACGCGCCTGCGCCGCCGCTTCCGACAGCTGCACGGTGACGCGGTCGGACAGGCGCAGATCGACGGCGACGATGTCGCGGCTCATCAGCTTCTGTTCGCGGTCGAGCCGCGTCAGCGTGGCGAGCGCGCCGTCCACATCGGTTTCCGGCAGGCGGATATCGAGGCCGTTCTTGAGCCGCAGGTTCCAGCGCCGCTGCGCCACCAGCACCGCGGCGCGCAAATCCTGCGCGATCTGCGGATAGGCCGCGAGATGGTCGAGGAACTCATGCGCGCGGGGACCGGCGCCGTTGCCGACCACCAGCGGGAGGCGTGCGAAGCGCGTCCCATCGAACGGCTGCAACTCCTTGCCGTCGACGGCGATCACGAACACCTTGCCGTCGCGCTGCCACAGCGCGAAGGCGTCACGTTCCTTGATCTCGATCTCCAGCGTGCCGGGATAAAACTTCTTCAGCGTCGCTTCGGCGATCCACGGCACCGACAGCAGCCGCTCGCGCGCGGCGGCGAGATCGAGGAACGGCAGCGAGGTGTGGGTCGTCAGTCCCGCGGCGGCGAAGATTTCGTTGTGGTTGAGGTTCTTGTTGCCGGACAGAGTGACTTCCGCGAGGCGGAAGCCGAGCAGATTGGCACCCTCGTCGCACAGGTCGTGCCACTGTTGCGCGACCTCGGTCAGATGATCGCCGCGCACCGCGCCGTACCAGCCGCTGGCCAGCATCAGCGCAGTCACCGTCGCCACGCCGAAACCGCGCGGCGGCTGCCATGCAACCAACGACGTGCCGAGCCGGTGCAAGACCCAACCGAGCGGCGTCGCGCGGACATGGAACCGCGCGGCGCGCGCGAAGCGGCCGAATCCGTTTTCGGTTCCCGTCATCGGTTGAGCGAGGCGTCCTCGACCATCCATCCAACCAGCTCTTCAAACGTTATGCCCGCGTGGGCGGCGAGCTCCGGCACGAGCGATGTCTCGGTCATGCCGGGTTGGGTATTCACTTCGAGGCAGAACAGTCCCACCGTCCCCTCAAGCGTGTCGTCGTAGCGAAAGTCGGCGCGCGTAACCCCACGACAGCCCAGCGCGCGGTGAGCCGCTAGCGTTAGTCTTCGGACCTCTTGGTTAACAATTGGTGAAATCGGCGCCGGAAGCAGGTGGCGCGAGCCGCCAGGGGCATATTTCGCCTGATAGTCGTAAAACCGCAGGTCCGTGGTGATCTCGATCACGTCGGTAGCCCCGTCGCCGATCACGGCGCAGGTCAGTTCCTTGCCGGCGATGAACGGCTCGACCATCAGCCGGTCGCCATGGGTCCAGTCGGCCCGGTTCAGTTCCTGCGGCGGATGCGCGTGATCCTTCTGGACGATGAACACGCCGACGCTCGAGCCTTCGGCGATTGGCTTGATCACATAGGGCGGCGGAATCACATGCCCCTTGGCGATCTCCGCGCGGGTAAACACGCCGCCGCCCGGGACCGGCACGCCCGCGGCCGCGAGGATCGGCTTGGCCACGTCCTTCTGCATCGCGATCGCCGAGGCGGCGACGCCGGAATGGCTATAGGGGATGCCGACGATCTCGAGGAGCCCCTGAATGGTGCCGTCCTCACCCGGACAGCCGTGCAGCATGTTGAGCGCGACGTCCGGCTTGAGCAGCGTCAGGACGTTGGCAATGTCGCGGCCGACATCGATGCGGGTGACGCGATAGCCCTTGCGCTCCAGCGCATCGGCGCTCGCCTTGCCGGAGCGCAGCGATACTTCTCGCTCCGCCGACCAGCCGCCATTGAGGACCGCAACGTGCTTTGCACCGGCTTTTGGAGTCATGGCAGAACCTGTGATGCTGATCTGCGAATCAGTCGATAACATCGCTGATTTGCGGGAATCGGCCTAGCGCCAAGTCCCGTCATCGTAACGATCAAGTCGATTGCAAGGTCGGTTTCCATGCATGCGTGGCTCGAACTCCCCGCCTTCGCGATATTCGCATCGCTCGCCATCCTCTATCTGGCGACCGGAACGGCGTTGTGCTGGGTCATCTTCCACTCACCGATGCGCGCGCGGATCAAGAGCCGCACCGGGATCGTCGGTCTCGACACCACCGTGGCGATCCTGTTCGCGCTGCTGACGGGCTTCCTCGCGAGCGACGTCGGCGAACGGAACCAGCATGCCGTGCGGGCGGTGCAGACCGAGGCGAGCGAGCTGCGCAACCTGTACACCCTCAGCGTCGCCTCGGTCAGCGACATGCAGGCGATCCGCGCCGCATTGAAGCGCTACGTAGAGAGTGCGACCACGACGGAATGGCCGGCCATGGCGAAGCTGGGCAATGCGCCCGAGACCCGCGCGGCTTACGACACTCTGCTGCGCGAGGTCAGCCATCCCGATCTGGCGCGCGACTCCGGACCGGTGGTGCACAATGCGATGATGCAGGCCGCGACCCGGATCGGCGTCGCCCGCTCGGAGCGGCTTGCGCTCGCCTCCGACCGCACCAATACGTTGAAATGGGTCACGGTGCTGATCCTTGGCGTGATGACGCAGATCGCCATCGGCGTCATGCACCTCGAACGCCGCGGCGCGCAGGCCGCCGCGCTGGTGGTGTTCTCACTCGCAGCAGTGGTGACGCTCGGCCTGATCGCGCTGCAGGAGCATCCGTTCGACGGCGCTTTCCGCGTGACGCCGGCGCCGCTCGAGGATTTGCTGAAGCTCTAGTCGGAGCGTTTTCAAGCGAAGTGGGCACCGGTTCGCGTGAAGAAAACGCGACCAGCGAAAAAATCAGGCGACGCCGATCCGCTTGATTTCCCAGTCGAGGGTCACGCCCGAGGTGTCGTGCACGCGCTTGCGCACCTCCTCGCCAAGCCCTTCGATGTCCTGCGCGGTCGCGGTGCCGCGGTTGATCAGGAAGTTGCAGTGCAGCTCCGACACCTGCGCGTCGCCACGCGACAGACCGCGACAGCCGGCAGCGTCGATCAACTGCCAGGCCTTGTGGCCTTCCGGGTTCTTGAAGGTCGAGCCGCCGGTGCGGCTTTTCACCGGCTGGGTCGCTTCGCGCGAGGCGGTGATCTTGTCCATCGCCGCGGCGATCTCGGCCTTATCGCCCGGCGTGCCGCGATACACCGCACGGGTGAAGATCACGTCCTCCGGCGCCGCGCTGTGGCGATAGGTGAAGCCCATATCGGCATTGCTGAAGGTCCGCACGCGACCCTGACGGTCGACGCCGCGCGCCTCGATCAGCACGTCCTTGGTCTCGCCGCCATAGGCGCCGGCATTCATGCGTAGCGCGCCGCCGATCGCGCCGGGAATGCCGCGATAGAAGGCGAGCCCGGCAAGGCCGGCATCGGCGGCGGCGCGCGCCACCTTCACGTCGGGCACCGCCGTGCCGGCCGTCACCCGGTCGCCGTCGACGGTGATCTCATTGAAACCGCGGCCGAGGCGGATGACGACGCCGGGAATGCCCTTGTCGCGCACGATCAGGTTCGAGCCGAGGCCCACCACCGTGACCGGAATTTCCGCCGGCAGTTTCGAGAGAAAATAAGCAAGGTCGTCCTCGCTATCCGGCATGAAGAAAGCCTGCGCCGGACCACCGACGCGAAACCACGTCAGCTCCTTCAGCGGCTGCGCCGCCATCAGCCGGCCGCGCAGCTCCGGCATCTGCGTTTTCAGCGCGGGAACGATGTCGGGAAAGCTCATGACGCGGCGAGTTCGCCGGGCAGCGCGTAAGCCCACTGCGTGATGTTGCCGGCGCCGAGCAGCACCACATAGTCGCCGGGCCTGGCGATGTCCTTGACGATGCCGGCGAGCTTTTCCGGACCGTCGAGCGGGATCACCTGACGATGGCCGCGCGCACGCAGCGCCGTGACCAGATGATCGCGGTCCGCACCCTCGATCGGCGTCTCGCCGGCCGGATAGACATGGGCGACGATTACCGCATCGGCGTCGTTGAAGCAGGTCGAGAACGGCTCGAACAGCGACTTCAGCCGCGTATAGCGGTGCGGCTGCACCACGGCGATCACCTGCTTTTTCGTCGAGTCGCGCGCGGCCTTGAGCACCGCCGCGATCTCAACGGGATGATGGCCGTAATCGTCGATGATGGTGACGCCGTTCCAGTCGCCGACACGGGTGAAGCGGCGTTTGACGCCGCCGAACTTGCCGAGCGCACCGCGGATCACGTCGTCGGGAATGCCGAGCTGATGCGCGACCGCAATCGCCGAGGTGGCGTTGAGCGCATTATGGCGGCCGGGCATCGGCAGTTTCAGGTCGCGGATCTCGTGCACGGTCTTGCCCGCGCGGTCGCGGAATACGACCGTGAACGTCGAAACACCGTCGCGGTTGTCGAGGTCAACGAGCCGCACGTCGGCCTGCGGGTTCTCGCCATAGGTGATGACGCGGCGGTCGGTGACACGGCCGACGATGCGCTGCACGATCGGATGATCGGTGCACATCACCGCGAAGCCGTAGAACGGCACGTTCTCGATGAAGGCGAGGAACGCGTCCTGCACCGCCTGGAACGTCTTGAAGTGATCGAGATGCTCGGCGTCCACATTGGTGACGATGGCGACGTCGGCCGGCAGTTTCAGAAACGTGCCGTCGGATTCATCCGCCTCGACCACCATCCAGTCGCCGGCGCCGAGCCGCGCATTGGTGCCGTAAGCATTGATGATGCCGCCGTTGATCACGGTCGGATCGAAATTGCCGGCGTCGAGCATCGCCGCCACCATCGAGGTGGTGGTGGTCTTGCCGTGGGTGCCGGCGATGGCGACGCAGCTTTTCAGCCGCATCAGTTCGGCCAGCATCTCGGCGCGACGCACCACCGGCAGGCGCTTGGCGCGCGCGGCGACCAGTTCCGGATTGTCAGCCTTGATCGCCGAAGAGACGACGACGACATCGGCGCCGTCGATGTTCTCGGCCTTGTGGCCGACCTCGACCTTGATGCCCTTCTCGCGCAGCCGCTTCACATTGGCGCTGTCAGATACGTCGGAACCGGTGACGGTGTAGTTGAGATTGGCGAGCACCTCGGCGATGCCGCTCATGCCGATGCCGCCGATGCCGACGAAATGCACCGGTCCGATGTCACGCGGCAGTTTCATGGAGAAATCCTTTAGCGTCGAATGGAGGCGATCCGCAGCACCAGATCGGCCAATCGCTCGGCCGCGTCAACCGTGCCCGCAGTGCGGGAGGCCTCGGCCATGCGGGACAGCCGTTCCGGGGTTTCCGCCAGCGCCGCGACCTCGGCCGACAACCGTTCCGGGGTGAAATCCGGCTGATTGATTCGGATCGCCCCGCCGGCCTTCTGCAGCACCCCGGCATTGGCCAACTGATCCTGATCGAGCGCATGCGGGAGCGGCACGAAGATCGCCGGCCGGCCGATCGCCGCCACTTCCGCCACGGTGCTGGCGCCGGAGCGGGAGATGATCAGATGCGCCTGCGCCATCCGCGCCGGCAGATCATTGAAGAAAGTCGCGACCTCGGCGATCACGCCGAGCTTGTCGTAAGCGTCACGCACGGCGTCGGCATCTTCCGGCCGCGCCTGCTGCACCACCGAGAGCCGCGCCCGCAATGTCGAATCCAGGCGGGCCACGGCGGCTGGAACCACCTGGCTCATGATCTGCGCGCCTTGACTGCCGCCGAACACCACCAGCCGAAACATGCCGGATGCGCCCGGACCGGTGAATGGCTTGCCGGCGGCGGCGATCACCGCCGGACGGATCGGATTGCCGGTGAAGGTCGCTTTCGTCTGCCAGGCCGGTTTCATCTTCGCTACCTCGGCAAAGCCGGTGGCGATCGCGGTGACGCGGGGTGCAAGGAAGCGATTGGCGCGGCCCATCACGCTGTTCTGCTCGTGCAGCACGGTCGGCACGCCGCGCAAGGTCGCGGCATAGAGCGGCGGCACGGTCGGATAGCCGCCGAAGCCGACCGCCGCATCGGGCGCGAGCTTGCCGATCATCAGCCACGCCTTGAGCGTGCCATAGCCGAGCGAACCAAAGGTTTTCGCCAGAGCGACCGGATTGCGCCCGCGCATGGTCGCGCTCGGGATCACATGCACGCTTTCGGCCGGAAAGTCGTAGTGCGCGGCGCGGCGGTCGGTGGCGAGCGCGACGCTGACGCCGCGTTTGCCCAGCGCAACCGCGAGCGCCTGCGCCGGAAACAGATGCCCACCCGTGCCACCCGCCGCGAGCAGCACCAGAGGTTGGCCCCGCTTCGCTTTCATTTATGCTTCCACGAGCACGAAATTCGGCGGCAGCATGGCCGCCTTCGGCTGTTCGCGCGTCAAGGCGAGCAGCATCCCCATGCCGTAGGCCATGGCGATCAGCGACGACCCGCCATAGGAGACGAACGGCAGGGTCATGCCCTTGGCCGGCATCAGATGCAGATTGACCGCCATGTTGATCGCCGACTGCAGGCCGAACAGGATCGTCAGGCCCGCCGCGGCAAAGCGCAGGAACGGCTCCTCATGCCGCATCGAGCGCAGCAGCGAGCGGATGACGATGAACGAGAACAGCGAGACCAGAACGAGACAGAAGATCACGCCGAATTCTTCGGCCGTCACCGCGAACACGAAGTCGGTGTGGCTTTCCGGCAGCATCCGCTTCACGGTGCCCTCGCCCGGGCCGCGGCCGAACCAGCCGCCGCGCAGGAAGGATTCCGTGGCGATGTCGATGTTGAACGTGTCGCCGGACGACGGGTCCATGAAGCGCTTGATGCGCGAGGCCACGTGCGGAATGGTCGAATAGGCAACCAGCAGGCCGACAGCGCCGGCGGCGGCGAGGCCAAACACCCAGATCACCCGCATGCCGGCCATGAAGAACAGCGCGCTCCACACGAGCGCGATCAGCATGGTCTGACCGAAGTCCGGCTGCAGCACGAGCAGCGTGATCACCAGCATCAGCAGCAGGAATGCGAACAGCGTCGACGGCATTTCCGGCCGGCGCGAGGATTCGCCGAACAGCCAGGCGATGATGATGACGAAAGACGGCTTGAGGAACTCGGACGGCTGGATGCTGACCCCGAGGATCACCAGCCAGCGCCGCGCGCCCTTGATCTCGGCGGCGAAATACGGCGTCAGCGCCACCATGACGAGACTGACGATGAACACCATCAGCGCCAGCCGCCGCACATACCGGGGCGTGAGCAGCGACACGCCGATCATCACGAAGGCCGCCGGGATCGTGAAGAAGATCTGCCGGTTGACGAAATGGAACGGGTCGAGACCGAGCCGTGCCGCGACGGGCGGCGATGCGGCCAGCGACATGACGATGCCGGTCAGCATCAGCGCGCCGCAGGCAGCCAGCGACAGCCGGTCGACCGTCCACCACCATTCGCCGAAAGGCGTTCGTTCTGTGCGCGAAACCATGCGGAGTACCCTGCACTACTCCTGACTCGGTATGGTTGCTAACTGGTTAATGCGGTTCTCAGCGGCGCATGACTGCGGTCGGCTCTCTCTCGGAGCCTCATGGTGAGGAGCATCGCGTCAGCGATGCGTCTCGAACCATGAGGCGGGCGCGGTGCGGTGGCCGCCTCGTCCTTCGAGACGCGATGCTGCGCATCGCTCCTCAGGATGAGGCGGATCGAAAGCCGCGCCTGCCTCTCTCTTCCCGATGCGGTTGTCAGACAACCGATGACGAACAGGCATGCGTCATCGCCCGTGTTCTTTAGCCGGCGCCGGGTGCGCCCGTATTCCCTAACCCCTCCATAGATGAGGGGCGACGGAGCGCCGCGTGGCGCAACGTCTTCATTATCCAGCGCCGCCTCGCGACGACACCGGAGCGCATCTCCTTGCGATCGGAGACACGCGCGCCCTGCGGCGCTCCGTAA
>JAEWJH010000034.1 GCA_023386635.1 Pseudomonadota bacterium | reverse complement strand
TCGGTCCTGCTGGAGGGAGTCGGAGAGGGCTAATACCTTAAGCGCTTTCGCCGCCTCGTTCAGTGCATGGTCGATCAACGTGGAAATATCGCGCGCTCCGACTTGCGTGCGATCACTTATCAGCTGCGCTTGGGAGCGGACATATAACCAGGAACTTGCGCCGGCAGCTACAATAAGAGGCGCGGCAACCGCGAGACCTAATACCGCGAGGTGAAGTTGAAAGGGGGCTTCGCGACTCCTCATATGGGGAAAGACGATAAATGAGGACGCCGCTTTAAGCTTGCCTCAAGGGAGACTGGCGACAGATCTGCTACGGACGGGGGTGCAACACGCATCTCGCCTGCTGTTACACGAGATGAATCTGAGTTGCACCGACATACGAGCTTAGAGCGAAAACCAAAAAAGCTAAGCCGATCACTATGAGACCGACCTCTAGCGCCGTGAAGGAAGGTTCGCTTGTTGCCTCTTCCCGCTGCATCGGAATAGCCCACCAGCACGTTGAATTTCGCCATACCTAATCCGCGAGCCGCAAAACAGTTCCTAAGATACCGCTCGGGCTTTGATCAACTAGTGTCTCCGAATAAGCGCTCGGAGTCATTATCAATGGAAATGAAGATATCGTTTTAAGGATGTTTATCAGACGCCACGGCTTTTTGGTCACAACGGTGCATCAAAGCGGTCTTCGGGGAGGCTGATCCGCCGAAGACCGCTGAAGAAACGGTGCCCTCCGGAGATAGAGCATCCGCCGCTCCTTTAATGCATCAGGACAGCTCACGTTCCAGGATCTCGTTTTTTGGGCCAGAGTGTTCCTTTGGAACTCCGACTGCCAGCTCTGCGTTTCCGAGGCATCGTCAACCTTTGGAGGAACCACACATGAAATTCGCACCCGTTCTCGGCGGTCTCGTTGCAGCAGCGCTGGTCGTCCCAGCCTTTGCGCAATCCGCCCCTCCCGCCGCTTCTCCCTCCGCTCCGCCGGCAGCTACTGCGCCGGCGGCCACCGCTCCCGCCCATCAGGTGACGGCTGGCAGCGTCTGGCGGGCGACGAAGCTCAACGGTCTGGATGTCTATAACGACCAGAACGAGAAGCTCGGCGACATCAGCGAAATTCTGATCGACAAGTCCGGCAAGGTGGCCGGCGTGGTGATCGGCGTGGGTGGTTTCCTGGGCATGGGCCAGCACGACATCATGGTCGAGATGAGCAAGCTCAAATTCGTCGACGAGCCGGTGAAGACGTCGTCGACCACCACAACGACCACAACCGGCGCGGCCCCGGCGCGTCCCGCGAACACGACGAAGAGCGTGGATCATAAGTGGTATCCGGATCATGCGATCCTGAGCGGCGCCACCAAGGACTCGCTCAAGGCGATGCCGCAGTTCAAGTACGAGTAATTTCGTTTCCAGAAGCCCCGGTGAAAGCCGGGGCTTTTCTTCGTCAGGCTGGCGGAATTGCAGCGCTTCTCGAGTCTGATCCACGGGCGGACATGCTGTGTTGAGCGTCGGGTCTCATGAAGCCACAGAAAACATCGACAGAATTATTAAATCTTCTCACAGACGCCCTGAGCAGGAGGGCAGAGTGTGCTGACATTATTGTTGGACGGATTCGGCCTGTCCAAAATGGCGAGATTTCAACGTGGGAAGCCGATTTTGAGCCGCTCCCCGGGAAATCTCTTTCACCGGACAGCAAGCGTGTGGCTCTGGCGGCGCTACACGATTTTCGAGAAAGGTTCGACCTGCAGTAAGTCCGATTTCTGACCAGCCTAACGCTGCTCCTTTTCCATGAATGGTTGTTCAAAACATTATCAGGAACGCTCTGTTTGAGAGCGAGTTGTTGGTCGGACGCAAGATCATTTTCAATGGAGATAGACATGCGCTTTATCGTTATGGCTTTTGCAAGCATCGCTGCTCTTGGCCTGGCCCTGCCTGTTACGGCCGCCAGCGCCCAAGAGAGAACCGTCGTCATCAAGCGCGACCGCGACCATGACCGTGGTGTTCACCGCTACCGCCACTATGACCGTGGTCTTCACCGGGGATGGTCACGCGGCCATCACTATGGCTGGCGCAACCATCGCGCTGAAAAGGTCGTTATTATCAAGAAGCGCCGCCATCACCACTTCGATTAAACAAAAGTGGCTCCCGAAAGGGGGCCACTTTTTCTTCGTTCGCCTCGTACAACCGTCTGGTGCGGACTGCCGTATAATATGGGGTCAAAGGGCGGTTTCGATATCAGAAGCCAATGGGCTTGATTGCACAGCTGCGAGGAATTATGACGCGCTAGCGAGGCCCCATTAAGATCCGCGGGCTTTGGCCGCATCCGGGTAAAGTCAGACAGGACAATGACGAGCAAAGACGACACCACTCTCAATAGCCGCCTCAACCGCGCCGCCGATGCGAAAAAGGCGATGCTCGAAAAGTTCAAACGGGCGGCAGATCCGGAGAACCCCGCACTCAAGGCGAAGCTTGCGGAACGCGAGGCCATTGCCGCGGCGCGTGTCGAGCGTGAGGCCAAACGCGAAGTCGCGCGCGCCGAACAGGAGCGCGAACGCAAACGTCAGGAGCAGCTGGCGTCGGAAGCTGCCGAGAGAGCCGCCCAAGAGGCCGCTGCCGAAGCCGCACGGCTTGCCGCCGAGAAAGCAGAGCAAGAGGCCGGTCTTGAAGCGGAGAAAAAAGCCGAACGCGATGCGCGCTATGCCGCCCGGAAGGCCGCGAAAAAGGCTCGTCGCAAGGGTTAGTCAATCTTTTCCGTGATGCGTGTCAGCGAAGGTCTGGCCCCTGATCGGGACCAGACACGTGTCGCATGGACCTCCCGCCCGGGCGCGGGGGTGGCTCGTCGTCATCAAGCGCCTTGAGCGCATCGATAATGTCGTCGAATGATACCGGCGCTGGCGCGCCGGGTGGCTTTCGGTACGCGGGGACGGAGTCGAGGGCGCAGGCATCCGAAGCCCACGACGACAAGATCGCGCGCTTTTCGGCGCGGGTGAGCTTCTCGTCGCCTAGTACGTCCCAGGGACGGGCATACTTTTCCGCTGGATGGAGCGGCCCATGGACCGCCGGGTCGAACGGCCGATGGGAAACGGGGGCTATGGTTTTCATGCCAGGCTCCCTCCGTCATTCACCCAAAAAGCAGCAAGGGTGCATACGAGCGATATCAACACGGTCGCCGTGAAAAGCTCCAAGATCATATGGGCCTCCAAAACCTCCTTTCGAACGGCTGGAAAATTAGGAAGCACAGGGAGGACTTCAAGAGGGGGCGACGCATCGGGCGGGACGCGTAAAGAGCTGGCTTTGATCTCACCCGGTTCAGTGCGCTTCAGGTTGGCGACCCCGCCTGGATTCGAACCAGGGACCCTCAGCTTAGAAGGCTGATGCTCTATCCAACTGAGCTACGGGGCCGATACGCCGAGCATGCCGCGGCAATGTCTGGCCGGAACCGTATCTGATTCAGGCCGACAGAACGTTGCCGTGCTGTTTTGCCGGGTTGCAGCGGCAAAATCAATCAACGTGCCGCAGCCGCTCGCGGGAAAGCCTGATGGCTTTCAAGGTGTTATCCGGTGATGCCCTTGGCCGCCCGGCGGACCTGCAACGGCCGCGCGGGGACGGAACTCGTGCCCCTCCGTCCGCCGTTCTCGACAGGCCCGGAAACCGGCCCGATAGTTGAGCGACTCGCCGTTGACCTCGTGCCCGGACGCCCACCCATGACGCCGACGATCCCCGCCATCCTTCGCACCGGCTTCGCTCTCCTTCTGGTTCTCTGGTCGGCCATCGCCGCCGCAGACGACAAGCCGTTCCAGCGTACCGAGTTCGACGAGGCGACGACGCGGCTCGAGGAGCAGATCAAGAAGGACGCAGGGCAGGTCACAAAGACCGCGCCGGTGCTCCGCCGCGATATCGATCAGGCCTTCCAGAAGAACGACATCCGCGGCGGCATGCAACTGCTCGGCCAGTTGATCACCGTGGCGCCGGACGACAGCGGCGCCTGGCTGCGGCTCGCGCGCACCGTGCTGCAAATCCGCCCGGCGAATGACCGCGAGCGCGCGACCTTGCTCGATCGCGTCTCGATCGCCGCCTACATCGCCTATCAGCGCAGCACCGGCGCGGAAGAGGCGGACGCTCTCGCGTTGCTCGGCCGCACGCTCGCCGACCGGCAGATGTGGCGGCCGGCGCTCGACGCCATGCGGCTCTCGCTGGAGAAGCGAGAGGTCGCCGATCTGCGCGCGCGCTACGAGCGGGTGCGGCTCGACCACGGCTTCCGCATTCTCGATTACACGGTTGATTCCGATGCGTCGTCGCCGCGCGCCTGCTTCCAGTTCTCGGAAGAGTTGCCGGGCAAGCGCACCGACTTTTCGCCATTCGTCGCGGTGGTCGGCATGGAGAAGCCCGCGGTGTCGGTGGACGAGAAGCAACTCTGCGTCGAAGGCTTGAAGCACGGCGAGCGCTACGAGATTACGTTGCGCGCGGGCCTGCCCTCGACCGTGAACGAGACGCTGCCGAAGTCGGCGGCGTTCACGCTCTATGTGCGCGACCGCAAGCCGTTCGCGCGTTTCGCCAGCAAGGCCTATGTGTTGCCCAAAGCCGGTCAGCGCGGCATTCCGGTGGCGAGCGTCAACACCACGGCGGTGCGCATCCAGATCTACCGGATCAGCGACCGCAATCTGATTGATGCGGTGATGGGCCGCGACTTCCAGCGCAACCTCGACCGCTACGAACTCGACCGGCTCGGCAACGAGCGCGGCTACAAGGTCTGGGAAGGCGAACTCGCCACCGAGATGAAGCTCAATGCCGAGGTAACGACGGCGTTTCCGATCGACGAGGCGGTCGGCACGCTCGCGCCCGGCGTCTATGCCATGGCGGCGGTGCCGAAGGGACCGGTTGCCAACGATTACGAGGAACAGGCGACGCAGTGGTTCGTCGTCTCCGACCTCGGCCTCACGGCGCTGTCGGGCCAGGACGGCATCCATGTGTTCGTGCATTCGCTGGCCTCGGCCGGTCCGCGTGAGGGCATCGAGGTGCAGCTCATCTCGCGTGCCAATGATGTGCTGGCGGTGAAACGCACCGACAAGACCGGTCTCGCGCATTTCGATGCCGGTCTCGCGCGCGGCGAGGGCGGATCTTCCCCGTCGCTGGTGATCGCGCGGGAGCAGAACGACTATGTGTTCCTTAATCTGAAAGGCCCCGCATTCGATCTGTCGGATCGTGGTGTCGGCGGCCGCGTGGCGCCGGCCGGGCTTGATGCCTTCGTCTACACCGAGCGCGGCGTCTACCGCTCCGGGGAGACGGTGCATGTGACGACCCTGCTGCGCGACGCGCAGGGCAAGGCCGCGCCGGGAACGCCGCTGACGCTGGTGATCGAGCGGCCGGACGGCGTCGATTATCGCCGTGCGGTGATTGCCGATCAGGCGCTCGGCGGGCGCTCGTGGAGCGTGCCGCTCGTCGCCTCGGCGACGTCGGGCACATGGCGCGTGAAGGCCTATACGGACCCGAAGCGTGCGCCGGTCGGCCAGACCACCTTCATGGTCGAGGACTATGTTCCGGACCGGCTGGAGTTCGCGCTGACAACGGATGCGAAGGAGCTGTCGCAGAAGGACGAAACGTCGTTCGCGCTAGACGGTCACTTCCTGTATGGCGCGCCGGCCTCAGGTCTCGATCTCGACGGCGAGGTGGTGATCCAGGCGGCGAAGGAGCGTGCCGGATTTGCCGGCTATCAGTTCGGTCTTGCCGACGAGCAGATCACCGCGGTGCGCCAGCCGCTCGCGGACCTGCCGCAGACCGACGAAAATGGCAAAGCCGAGATACCGGTCACGCTCGACACGCTGCCCGACGCGACACGTCCGCTGGAAGCGCAGGTGACGGTGCGCATGGCGGAGGCGGGTGGTCGCGCCATCGAACGCTCGGTGACGCTGCCGGTCGCCACGACCACAGCGATGATCGGCGTGAAGCCGCGCTTCAATGGCCGCTCGCTGGGTGACGGCGACAACGCGACGTTCGACGTGGTGATGGTCGGCGCCGACGGCAAACGCCGGGCGGCGGGGCTGCGCTACGAACTTCTGAAGATCGATACGCGCTACCAGTGGTATAAACAGAACAACGCCTGGCAGTTCGAGCCGGTCAAGACCACGCAGCGGGTGGCCGATGGCAAGCTCGATGTGACGGTCAGCGAGCCGGCGAAACTGTCCTTAGCCGTGCGCTGGGGCCGTTACCGCCTCGAAGTCTCCGGGCCGGATGGTCTGATCACCACCGTGCCGTTCGACGCCGGCTTCTATGCGGAAGCGAGCGCCGATACGCCGGATCTCCTGGAAATCGCGCTCGACAAGCCGGACTACCGACCGGGCGAGACGATGACCGTCGCGGTCACCGCACGGACGGCGGGGCAACTGACGCTCAACATCGTCACCGACAAGCTTGCCACCAGCGTGTCGCAGGAGGTCAAGGCCGGTCAGGCGACGGTTAAGGTCCCGGTGGCCGCTCACTGGGGTACAGGTGCTTATGTTGTCGCGACCCTGCGCCGTCCGCTCGACACGCAGGCGCAGCGCATGCCCGGCCGCGCCATCGGCGTGCAGTGGTTCGCCATCGATCGCGCCGCGCATGTGCTGACGATGGAGATGCCGCTGCCGGCGACCATTCGCCCGGACACCACGCTGACGGTGCCGGTGAAGCTCGGCGGCCTGAGCGCCGGCGAACAGGCGCAGGTGGTGGTCGCTGCCGTCGATGTCGGCATCCTCAACCTCACCAATTACAAGCCGCCGGCGCCGGATGACTACTATCTCGGGCAACGTCGCCTGACGGCGGAGCTGCGCGATCTCTACGGCCAGTTGATCGACGGCATGCAGGGCACGCGCGGCGCGATCCGCTCCGGCGGCGACATGGCCGGCGCCGACCTCTCCGGTGCGCCGCCGACACAGGCGCCGCTCGCACTCTATTCCGGCCTTGTCACGGTGGGACCGGACGGCACGGCCTCGGTCCCGTTCAGCATCCCGGCATTTGCCGGGACGGTGCGGGTGATGGCGGTGGCGTTCACCGCCGATCGCGTCGGCAAGGCGTCGGGCGATGTGGTGGTGCGTGATCCGGTGGTTGTCACCGCCACCTTGCCCCGCTTCCTGCGCATCGGCGACAAGTCGACGATGCATGTGGCGCTCGACAATGTGGAAGGCGCTGCCGGCGATTACATCGTGACGCTCGGCGTTTCCGCCGGCGCTTTTGCGGCACAGGAGCAGCGCAAGCTCTCGCTCAAGGACAAGGAGCGGCGTGGTCTGTCGCTGACCTTGCCGCCGACGGGTGTCGGCACCGCCCGTTATGCGCTCTCGGTCGTCGGCCCAAACGGCTTCAGGCTCGACCGCGATTACGCGCTCGAAACGAAGCCCGCGACGACGACGCTGACGCGACGCACGGTGCGGCCGCTGCCGAAAGGCGAAAGCCTCACGGTGTCAGAGGATGCGTTTGCCGATCTTGTGCCCGGAACGGGGCGCGTCGACCTGTCGGTGGGTCTCTCGGCGTCGCTCGATGCGGCGACATTGGTGCAGGCGCTCGACCGCTATCCTTACGGCTGCACCGAGCAGATCGCCAGCCGAGCGGTGGCGATGCTCTATATCAACGACATAGCGCCGCCGGGGCGTCTCGCGCTCGACCGCGACGGCGAGGAACGCATCCGCCAGGCGATCGAACGCTTGCTGGCGCGGCAGGGGGCTAACGGCTCGTTCGGCCTGTGGAGCGTCGGCGGCGATGATATCTGGCTTGATGCCTATGTCACGGATTTCCTCAGCCGCGCGCGCGAGCGCAAGTTCGAGGTGCCGGACACGGCGTTCCAGATGGCGATCGACCGGTTGCGCAATTACGTCGCCACCGCGCCGGAGCCGAAGAAGAACGGGGGGCGTGAACTGGCATACGCGCTGTATGTGCTGGCGCGCAACGGCGCGGCGCCGGTCGGCGATCTGCGTTACATCGCCGACAGTCAGACCGGCGATCTTGCGACGCCGATTGCCAAGGCTCAGGTCGCCGCGGCGCTCGGTATGCTCGGCGATCGCGTTCGCGCGGAGCGGGTGTTCGCCGCGGCGCTCGGCGCGATCCCACAGCAGCCGATGCTGCAGGCGGGTCGCAGCGACTTCGGCTCGATGCTGCGTGACAGCGCGGCGCTGGTGACGCTCGCATCCGAAGGCAATGCGCCGCGCGCGACGGTCGAGGCCGCGGTGCAGCGGGTCGATGCCGCGCGCGGTCTTGCCACCCAGTTGTCGACGCAGGAGCAGGCCTGGCTGGTGCTCGCCGCGCGCGCCATCGGCAAAGAGAGCGGGTCGATCACGCTCGACGTGGCTGGGCGGCCGCAGAAGGGTGCGTTCTTCCGTGGCTTGCGCGCCAGTGACCTCGATGCGCCGTTCAAACTGACCAATACCGGCGACACCGATGCGCGCGCGGTACTCTCGGTCAGCGGTGCGCCGCTCACGCCGGAGCCCGCGGCATCGCGCGGCTTCAAGATCGAGCGGCTCTATTACACGCTCGATGGCCAGCCGGCGGACATCGCCAAGGTGACGCAGAACCAGCGCTTCGCGGTGGTGCTCCGGGTGACCGAGGCGCAGCCGCAGTTCGGCCGGATCATCGTCGCCGATTACCTGCCAGCGGGTTTCGAGATCGACAATCCGCGGCTGGTGTCGTCCGGTGAGACGGGCAAGCTCAACTGGATCGAGAACGCGGTCGAGCCGGTCAACGCGCAATTCCGTGACGACCGCTTCACGGCAGCGTTCACGCGCAGCAAGGATGACAAGACGGTGTTCACCGTCGCCTATGTTGTGCGGGCCGTCTCGCCCGGCCGCTATGTGCTGCCGCAGGCGGTGGTCGAAGACATGTACCGGCCCGACCGGTTCGGCCGGACCGACACCGGAACGCTGGAGATTACGACGACGCCATGAGCCTGTGGCGCATCATTGTCGCGGTCGGTGGCGGTGTCAGTGTCGCCACGGCGCTGGCGTTCGGCGCTTGGGTGATGGCGCTCGGGCCATTACCGCCGCTCGGTCGCATCGCGTTTTCGCAGACGGTGGTGGATCGCAACGGCGTTTTATTGCGGCCCTATGCGACCACTGATGGACGCTGGCGCCTGCCGGCAACGGTCGAGGACGTCGATCCGCGTTATCTGGATCTGCTGATCGCCTATGAGGATCGTCGCTTCCGCGATCACATCGGCGTCGACCCGCTCGCTCTCGCGCGCGCGGCGCTGCAATGGATCGAGCGCGGGTCGATCGTCTCCGGCGGCTCGACCTTGACCATGCAGGTGGCGCGGCTGCTCGAACCGCGCCGCGAGCGTTCGCTCACCGCGAAATTGCGGCAGGCGGTGCGCGCGGTGCAACTCGAGGCGGCACTGTCGAAAGATGCGATCCTCGGGCTTTATCTCTCGCTCGCGCCCTATGGCGGTAATCTCGAAGGCGTGCGCGCCGCGTCGCTTGCTTATTTCGGCAAGGAGCCGCGGCGTCTCACCTTGGGCGAGGCGGCCTTGCTGGTCGCGCTGCCGCAATCGCCTGAACAGCGCCGTCCGGATCGCTCACGGCAGGCGGCGAACAAAGCACGGGACATGGTGCTGCATCGGCTCGCGCAGCGGGAAGTGATCGCCGCAAACGAAGTCGCGCGCGCGCATGAGGAACCGGTGCCGGTGGCGCGCAAGCCGATGCCGATGCTCGCGCCGCATGCGGCGGACGACGCACTCGCCGCCGCGCCCGCCCGATCGGTGCATCGTCTCACCATCGATGCCAATCTTCAGAAAACGCTGGAACAGCTCGCGCGCGAGCGGATGCAGGTCTTTGGCCCGGACGTGTCGGTGGCGCTGGTCGCGGTCGACCACGCGACCGGTGAAATCCGTGCTCGCGTCGCGTCGCCGGATTATTTCGATCTGCGCCGCGCCGGGCAGGTGGACATGACCCGCGCGCTGCGCTCGCCGGGCTCGACGCTTAAGCCGTTCATCTACGGCCTCGGCTTCGAGGACGGCTTGATCCATCCCGACACGCTGATCGATGACCGGCCGGTGCGCTTTGGCGACTACACGCCCGAGAACTTCGACCTGACGTTCCAGGGCACCGTCACGGTGCGCAAGGCGCTGCAACTGTCGTTGAACGTGCCGGCAGTGGCGATCCTCGACCGGCTCGGCGTGCCGCGGCTTGCGCTGCGGCTTACCGAGGCTGGCGCCGGGCTGGTACTCCCCAAGGGCGAAGCCCCGGGGTTGGCCATGGGGCTCGGCGGCGTCGGCATCCGGCTCACCGACCTGACCATGCTCTACGCGGCACTGGCCCGGGGCGGCGAGGCCATCGCCCTGGTGGAGCGGGCAGGCCAACAAGCCGCGACCCATCGCCTCATAGAACCGGTGGCCGCCTGGTATGTCGGGCAGGCGCTGCTCGGCGCGCCGCCGCCGGACAATGCGCCGCACGGCCGGATCGCCTTCAAGACCGGCACCTCCTATGGCTACCGGGATGCCTGGGCGGTTGGCTTCGACGGCCGAATGACCATCGGCGTCTGGGTCGGACGTCCGGACGGTGCGCCGGTTCCGGGGCTGGTCGGGCGAGTGGCCGCAGCCCCGATCCTGTTCGATGCGTTCAGCCGTTCCGGCCAATGGGCGCCGCTGCCGAGGCCGCCGGAGGGCGTGTTGTTCGCCCATTCCAGCCGGCTGCCGCCGCCGTTGCGGTATTTCGGCCGCGATCTCGCGGCCGCCAACAAGCCCCGGATCATGTTCCCACCGGATGGCGCCCGGCTCGAACGGACGGGCGAGGACCCGCTGGCCTTGAAGATCACGGGCGGGCAGCGGCCGCTGACGGTCATGGTCAATGGCGCGCCGTTGCCGCCGACGCGGGAGCGGACCGTGTTCGTGCGCCCGGACGGCGCCGGCTTTGTCCGCCTGACGGTCATGGACGCGCGCGGGGCCACCGATAGCGTCGTGGTACGTCTGCAGTAACGCTGCTTTCCCAAGGACTTCTCTGGCACTATGGTCCGCCGCTCAATGGCGACTCGAACCCTATGACCACGGCCAGTTCCGGCACCCGATCCCCGACCCAGCGCGCAAGCTGGCGCAGCCGCGGCCTGGCGGCGGTGCTGGACTATGCGCAGGCGTCCCATGCCCGCGCGGTCGCCGTGCTGGTCGCTCTGACCCTGCTCGCGTTCCTGCCGGGCTTCTTCCAGATCCCGCCGATCGACCGCGACGAGGCTCGCTTCGCGCAAGCCAGCAAGCAGATGGTCGAAGTGGGCGACTACGTCGACATCCGGTTCCAGAACGAGGTCCGCTACAAAAAGCCGATCGGCATCTACTGGCTGCAGGCGGCGATCGTGAAGACCGCGACGCGCATCAGTGGCCACGAGGTGCTGCCGACCATCTGGCTCTATCGTCTGCCGTCGCTCCTCGGCGCCATTGGCGCGGTGCTGCTGACCTACTGGACCGCGCTTGCCTTCGTCACGCGTCGGACGGCGCTCGTCGCAGCGGCGATGCTGGCGAGTTGCGTGCTGCTCGGCGTCGAGGCGCGGCTTGCGAAGACCGATGCGATGCTGCTGTTCACCACGCTCGCGGCCATGGGTGCCATGGCGCGGGTCTATCTGCCGTGGCGGCGCACCGGCGTGATCGAGCGCGGCTGGATCAATGCCGCGATCTTCTGGACGGCGATGGCCGGCGGCATTCTGCTCAAAGGCCCGCTGATCGTCATGTTCGTCGGCTTCGCGATTGCGACGCTCGCGATCCTTGACCGCTCCGGACGCTGGATCGCCGGTCTGCGGCCGGTGGTCGGTCTGCTCTGGATGATCGCGCTGGTGGCGCCGTGGTTCGTCGCGATCGTCGGCAAGGCCGGCGACAGCTTCTTCGCCAAGTCGGTCGGCGACGACATGCTCGCGAAGGTGACGAGCGGGCAGGAGGCCCACGGCGCGCCGCCTCTGACCTATCTGCTGCTGTTCTTCGTGACGTTCTGGCCTGGCTCGGTGCTGGCGGCGATGGCGGTGCCCGCAGTGCGCCGCGCGTGGCGGCAGCCCGGCACGCAGTTTCTTCTGGCGTGGCTGGTCCCGTCCTGGATCGTCCTCGAACTCGTCGTGACCAAGCTGCCGCATTATGTGCTGCCGCTTTATCCCGCCATCGCCATTCTGATTGCTGGCGCGCTCGAGGCTGGTGTGCTGTCGCGCGCGCGTTGGCTGATCCATGGAACGATCGGCTGGTTCCTGTTCGCCGCGGTGATCTGTCTTGCCGCCTTTGTCGGTCTCGTATTGATCGACAAACAACTCGGTTTCCCGGCGTGGCCGTTCGCGGCGGCGGCGATCATCATGGCGCTGATGGCGTGGTGGCTCTATGAGACAGACGGTCCGGAACGGGCCGTGCTGCGGGCTATCGTCTCGTCGGTCCTGATCGCCATCACGATTTACGGCGTGGTCATGCCGTCGATGAGCGCGCTGTTCCCGAGCCTTGGGGTCGCGAACGCACTACGCGCGTCGTCATGTGACAAGCGCGACGTGGTCGCCGTCGGTTTCCAGGAGCCGAGCCTCGTGTTCCTCGTCGGCAGCGATCTGCGCTTCGTCGATGCCAACAGCGCGGCGGATTTCCTGTTCGGCGGCTCCTGCCGGTTCGCGGTGATCGATGCGCGGCTCGATCGCAATTTCGCCCAGCGCGCGGATACGATCGGGCTGCGCTATTCGCAGTTGCAGCGGATCGAGGGCTACAACATCAGCGTCGGTAAACCGGTGACGCTGGCGATCTATCAGTCGGACAATCGCTCATGAGCAGCGTGACCGAACGAGCGGCCCAAAGAGGACGGTGGCAGGTTCGTGTACGGAACTGGTTCGCGCGACTGGTTCGGCCGCCGCGGCCGGCGGTCGCGCGGCTGCAGCGCTGGGAACGTCGCCATGTCGGGGCAGCTTTGCTGTCGGCGGTTCTGGTGTTCGCCGTGCTGATGGTGACGCTCGATGCGGCGGCGATCGTCGATGCGCGCGGCTTGCCCTATGGCGTGCACCGCTTCTTCGACATCATCACCGACTATGGCAAATCTGGCTGGGTGCTCTGGCCTGCCGGGTTGATTGTCGCCGCGTCAGGCATTGTCGCTGGCACGGTGTCGCAAAGCGCGGGCCTGCTGATCGCCAGTATCGCGACGCGAGCGATGTTCGTCTTCGCTGCCATCGGGCTTCCCGGCCTGTTCGCTAATCTGGTGAAGGGGCTGATCGGGCGCGCGCGGCCGTTCGTCGGCGGCTCCGCCGATCCGTATCTGTTCAGCCCGTGGACCTGGAAGCCGGCTTACGCGAGCTTTCCGTCCGGGCACGGGCAGGCGGCGGCGAGCATTGCCGTCGCCTTGGGCGCATTGTTCCCGCGCGCCCGGATCGTCTTGTGGATCTATGCCGCGCTTATTTTCGTGAGTCGGGTGGTGGTGACGGCGCATCATCCGAGCGATGTGCTGGGTGGCGCGCTGGTCGGCGGCATCGGCGCCTGGCTGGTGCTGCGTTTCTTTGCCGCCCGCGGGCTCGGCTTCAAGATTAGTCTGGACGGCCATATCGCCCCCATGGCCGGTCCGTCGTGGCGCCGGATCAAACGGGTTGTCGCCGGGGCCGCTTCCAAGACACGCTGAAAAACTCTAGAAGCGCCCCCGACAGGGATCAGCGATCATCATGGCCGACAGTCAACACACATCGCCGCCGCCGGCCGTTTCGGTCGTCGTGCCGGTCAAGAACGAAGCCGGGAATATCGCGCCACTGGTGGCGGAGATCGCTGCGGCGCTCGATGGGCACTGGCCGTTCGAGATCGTCTACGTCAACGACGGCTCGACCGACGCGACTCCGGATGTGCTGAGGGACCTCGCGGCGAAGCATCCATGGCTGCGCTGGGTGTCGCACAAGCGCTCCTGCGGTCAGTCTTGCGCCGTCCGCACGGGGGCAGGTGCGGCGCGCGGTGCCATCGTCGTCACCATCGATGGCGATGGGCAGAACGATCCGGCGTTCATTCCAGCCCTGATCCGCGTGCTCGAACAGGGCGCTCCGCAGATGGGCCTCGTCGCCGGGCAGCGGGTCGGCCGCAAAGCGACCGGCTTCAAGAAATTCCAGTCGCGTGTCGCCAATACGGTGCGCGGGTCGCTGCTGCGTGACGGCACGCGCGATTCCGGCTGCGGTCTCAAGGCGGTCTACCGCGATCTTCTCTTGAGACTGCCGTATTTCGACGGGCTGCATCGCTTCCTGCCGGCGCTGGTGCGCCGAGAGGGCTATGGCATCGGCTATGTCGATGTCATCGACCGCGAGCGTCACAGCGGCGTGTCGAACTATGGATTCTTCGATCGCCTGTGGGTCGGTATCCTCGACCTCATGGGTGTGTGGTGGCT
>JAEWJH010000020.1 GCA_023386635.1 Pseudomonadota bacterium | reverse complement strand
CTTCTGCGCATTGATCCTGATCCTCGCGCTGGCGCTGCCGCCCCTGCTGGCGGCGCCGGAGGATGTTCACCGCGTCAGCGCCGCGATGTTCACCATCAGCTACACCTGCGCGATCATCATTCCGGTGATCTGCGGCGCGGTGTGGGATTTCACCGGCATTCCGCAGTCGACCTTCATCCCGATGGGAATAATGTGCGTGGTGCTGATTGTGCTGGCGCCGTCGGTGACGCATGTTGGGCGCAGAACCTAGAGCATGATCCTCGCGACGCGATGAATCATCCTCGAGCAAGAATGAGGGAGCCATGCGGACGATCCCGATCGGCGCCAGAGGCACTTACACCCTGAAGGTCACGCCGGCGCATCTCGCCAATCAGTTCAAGGATTCGATGCTGCCGCCTGTGTTCGCCACGCCGATGATGATCACGGCCATGGAGAATGCCGCGCTCAACGCCATCAAGGTCTATCTCGAGCCCGGCGAAAGCGCGGTCGGCACCGCCGTCGACATCCGTCATCTCGCGGCGACACCGGTCGGCCATCACGTCACCGCCGATGCCGAGGTCACGAAAGTCGACGGCCGGCGCGTGTTCTTCACGGTGACGGCGCGCGACGACACCGAGGAAATCGGCAACGGCACGCACGAGCGCATGGTGGTCGATGTCGCGCGCATCGGCCACAAGCTCGATGCCAAGGCACGGACTTAGTCTGCGGACTTCAGCGTCCCCGCACCCGCGCGAGCATCTGCTCCACATGCGCCACCGGCGTCTGCGGCAGGATGCCGTGGCCGAGATTGAAGATGAACGGCTTGTCCGCGAACGCGGCCAGCACGTCATCCACCGCGCGGTCGAGCGCCGCGCCGCCGGCAAGCAGCACCTCGGGATCGAGATTGCCCTGCACCGGCACACGCGACTGAATCTCGCGCCGCGCGAAATCGCGGTCGATCGCGGTTTCGAGACTGACGGCGTTCACCCCGGTCTCGTCCACATAGCGCGGAATGCCCCGCCCTGCGCCGCGCGGAAAGCCGATGATCTTCGCAGCGGGATGCCGCGCCCGCACTTTCGCAACCAGCGTTTTGGTCGGCTGCACGCTCCAGCGCTCGAAATCCTCCGGCCCGAGGCTGCCAGCCCACGAGTCGAAAATCTGCACGCAGTCGGCGCCCGCGTCGATCTGAGCGCAGAGATAATCGGCGGATGCCGACACGAGCTTGTCGATCAGTCCGGCAAACGCCTGCGGATGCGCGGTGAACGCCGCCTTGGCCGGTCCCTGATCCGGCGTGCCGCGACCGGCGATCATGTAGGTCGCGACCGTCCACGGCGCGCCGCAGAAGCCGATCAGCGTGGTCTGTGGCGACAAGGCAGCCTTCACCCGCCGCACGGTCTCGTAAACCGGCGCGAGGCGCGTGGGATCGTGCGCGGCATTGACGCTGTCGATCTCCGCTGCGCTCGTCAGCGGATCAAGCCGCGGCCCTTCGCCCTCGACAAAGCGCACATCGCGGCCGAGCGCGTAGGGAATGACCAGAATATCTGAGAACAGGATCGCCGCATCGAAGCCGAAACGGCGGATCGGCTGCAGCGTTACCTCGGCCGCGAGTTCCGGATTGAAGCAGAGGCTGAGAAAGCTGCCCGCCTTGGCGCGCACCGCGCGATATTCGGCGAGATAGCGCCCGGCCTGGCGCATCATCCAGACCGGCGGCGGCGACCGGCGTTCGCCGGAGAGAACATCAAGAAGCGGTTTGCTCACGAAACAAAAATCCGTTCGGACGACACTGTGCCCGAACGGATCGTCTTCTCAGAACCGCCGGGACGGGATGGCCTATAGCATGGCGCGCTGCGAGGGAAATAACAAAGCCCATGGAGCCGCAGCCCGCACCACGTCATGCGCGGACTTGTTCCGCGCATCCACGCCTTCGGCATCGCGGATAAGACGTGGGTGGGGGAAGAGACGGGCGTCTCGAAAAAAACCGCCGCGTCCGCTGTGCCCCGCGCTGCTCAGAACGCGATCTTTGCCGCCTTGATGATCGGTCCCCATTTCTCGACCTCGGATGCCATGAACGCCTTGGCATCGGCCGGCGAACCGCCGGATGCCTCGACGCCGAGATTGTCGAAGAACGTCCGCGCCTTCTCCGACTTGATGTACTCGTTGGTCGCGGCGTTCAGCTTGGCAATGACGTCCGCCGGCGTGCCGGTCGGCGCGAGGATCACGTACCAGACAGCGGCCTCGAAGCCCGGCAGGCCGGATTCCGACGCGGTCGGCACATCGGGCAGCTTCGACCAGCGCTTGCCGCCGGCAATCGCCAGCGCCTTGATCTTGCCGTCCTTCACCGTCGGCACATAGGCCGCCATGGAATCCATGCCGACATCGATGTGGCCGCCGATCAGATCGGTGATGATCGGCGGGCTGCCGCGATATTGCGTATCGACCAGCTTGATGCCCCCGCGCGACTGCAGCAATTCGCCGGTGATGTGACCGAGCGTGCCGTTGCCGGGGAATCCGGCAGTGAGCTTGTCCGGATTGGCCTTGGCGTAGTCGATCATCTCCTTGAGGGTGGAGAACGGCGCTTCCTTTTTCGCAACGATGATCACCGGCGCCTTGCCGATCAGCACCACCGGCGCGAAATCGCGATCGGGGTCATACGGCATATCCTTGTACATCAGCTTGTTGGTCGCGGCCGGACCTGTCGTCGCGAACAGGAAGGTGTATCCGTCGGGCGCGGCCTTCGCCGCCGCAGCGCCGCCGATATTGCCGCCGGCGCCGCCGCGATTGTCGATGATGAAGGGCTGGCCGAGCTTGCTCGCCAGATGTTCGATCAGCCCGCGCGCGATCACGTCGGACGTGGTGCCGGCGGTGAACGGCACCACCAGTGTCACCGGCCGCGAGGGCCAGTTCTGGGCGCTTGCCGCGGTGGCGGACAGCAGCAGGGCGGCAGCGGCCGCCAGAAAACGCACGCGCATGATGAATCCTCCCGGCTTTTGGTGTTGTGCGATCAAGGCGCGTATTCGGGGCGCTTCGGCGTGAACACGTCGATATTGATCACGGTCTCGTCGCCGATTACCTCACCCCAATGGGTGACGCCGCCGGGAATGACCACCAGGCCACCCGGGCCGACCTCATGCGCCTCGTCGCCGATGTGGAACAGCATGCGGCCCTCGACGATATAGGCGATCTGCTCGTGCGGATGGCTGTGCGGCTTCGGCTCGTGCTTGGGATGCAGGCGATGCATCGCGATGGTCGCGCCATTGCCCGAGAACGCCTTTTGCTCGACGCCGCGGCGGATCTCCTTCCACGGGATCTGGCTCCAGTCGATCTTGTGAATATCCATGGCACTCTCCTTCTTTGTGTCTTCGTCTTTATTTGGCCGGTCCGAGCAGCCCGGTCGGACGCACGAACAGGAATAGCAGCAGGATCGACAGCGCGGCGACATTCTTGAACGCCGAGCCGAGAAACACGATGGCCAGCGCCTGCGCCACGCCGAGCAGGATGCCCCCGGTGAACGCGCCGAGCGGCCGGCCGAAGCCGCCGACGATGGCGGCGATGAAGCCGGAGATCGCGAACGGCACGCCGACATTGAACGCCGTATATTGTGTCGGCGTGATGAGGATGCCGGCGAACGCGCCGAGCGCCGCACTGAGCGCGAACGCCAGCGCCAGCATCCGCGAGACCGGAATGCCCTGCAGCGCGGCCGCATCGCGGTTGATCGAGCAGGCGCGCATCGCCTTGCCCGTCTTGGTTCTGGAGAAAAAGAGCGCCAGCAGGACGATCACCAGCAACGAGCAGGCGACGATCCAGAGGAACTGGAAATTGATGGCGAGGCCGAGGATGCGCATCGGCGGCCGGTCGGTGAACACCGGCAGCGTGCGCGGCTGATCGCCGGCCGCAAGCAAGGCGAGCCGCTCGATGACGATCTGCGCGGCGAGCGTCGCCAGGATCATCACGAACATGGTCGAGCCGCGGTTCCACAATGGCCGCACCACCAGGCGCTCAAGCACCACGCCGGCGAGCGCCACCAGCATGATCGCCGCCGTCGCCGCGATCGGCAGCGGCAGTCCGTAGCGGGCGAACGCGGTGTAGGTGACCATGCCGCCCATCATCACAAATGCGCCCTGCGCGAAATTGACGATGCCGCTGGCGTTGTAGATGACGCAGAAGCCGATGCCGATCAGGCCATAGATGCAGCCGACGCCGATGCCGCTGAGGATCGACTGCGCGACGAGGTCAAGCATGGGCGGCCTCGCTCTGCGTGCCGAGATAGGCCGCGATCACATCCTTGTTGGCGCGCACTTCCTCCGGCGTGCCGCGCGCGATCAGCTTGCCGAAGTCGAGCACGGCGATCTGGTCGGTGACGCTCATGACGAGGCTCATATCGTGCTCAATCAGCAAGATCGCGGTGCCGGCGGCGGCGATGCCGCGCAGCAGCGCCGCCAGCGCTTCGGTTTCCTGCTTGTTGAGGCCGGCGGCCGGCTCGTCGAGCAAAAGCAGTTTTGGTTTCGCCGCGAGCGCGCGGGTGATTTCCAGCAGCCGCTTGCGGCCATAGGGCAGCACCGCGGCCATGGTCTCGGCCTCCGCGGCGAGGCCGGTCTGGCGCAGCAGATCGCGGGCGCGCTCCTCCACCATCTGTTCTTCGTTACGGCTGGCGAGGCCCGGCAGCAGCGCGGACAAGAGCCCGCCCTGCGTCTGCATGTGAAAGCCGACCTTCACGTTCTCCAGCACCGTCAGGTCATCGAACAGTTGCACGAGCTGGAACGTGCGCACGAGGCCGAGCCGCGCGATCGCCTCCGGCGGACGGCCGGTGATGTCCTGCCCGTCGAACGTTACTTTGCCGGCGCTCGGCGCGAGGAAACCGGAGATCACATTGAACAGCGTGGTCTTGCCGGCGCCGTTCGGGCCGATGACGGCGGAGATGCCCTGCCCCGGAATCTCCAGCGACACATCGTCCGTGGCGACGAGGCCGCCGAAGCGGCGCGAGACATGATCGAGACGCAACAGGCTCATGCCGCGCCTCCCGATCGGGTCGCTTTGCGGCGACGCCACAGTTCCGGCAGCGAAATCAGCCCGCGCGGCGTGTAGATGAGGATCAGGATCAAGGCGGCGCCATAGGCGAGATCCTGATATTCCTTGAAGCCGCGGAATGTCTCCGGCAGCAGCGCGACGATGACCGCGCCGAACACCGGACCGGCGATGGTGCCGATGCCGCCGACATAGAGCATCGTGAAGGCCAGCACGACCATGTGCAGGCCGAACACTTCCGGGCTGACGAAGCCGACCGCATGCACGAACAGCGAGCCGGCGACCGCCGCATAGCCCGCCGAAATCAGGAACGCGAGCAGCTTGGTGCGCGCCACGTCGATGCCGAGCGCGCGCGCCGCATCCTCGCTGCCGGCGACCGCGACGAACGAGCGGCCGAGCCGCGAGCGGCGGATGCCGCGCACCATCAAGAGCGACAAGAGCGCTATGATGATGAGGAAAATCAGAATGCCGCGGTCGGACGTGATGGTCCACCGGCCGACGCCGAGCGGCGCGACGCCGGAGATGCCCATATATCCTTGCGTTACGGAATCCCACTGCACCGCGACTTCGTAGGCAATGAGCCCGATCGCCAGCGTCGCCATGGCGAGATAGTGACCGCGCAGCCGCAGCACCGGATAGCCGACGATCAGCGCGCAGACGAGCGCGCCGCCGATGCCGAGCACCGCGGCCGGCACCGGGTCCCAGCCATAGGTGGCGGTGAGCACCGCCGAGGTGTAGCCGCTGATCGCCGCGAATGCGTTGTGACCGAACGACACCTGGCCGGTAAAGCCCATGAACAGATTGAGGCCGGCGACGAACACCACATAAATGCAGGCGAACTGCAGCACCGCCATCAGGTAGCCGCCGTTGACAAACACATAGGCGGTGAGCGCCGCGACCACCAGCCACAGCACCAGCAGCAGCGGATTGCCCCGCGCTTCAGCCCAGATAGAAGTGAGCGAGTTCATCATGCGACTTCACCTGGCGCGGATCGATCTCCGCGGCGATCGAACCGACCGACATTATGTAAGCGCGGCGCGCCAGCCTCAGCACCAGCGGCGCCTTCTGCTCGACCAGAATGATCGGCAGGCCCGCGCGGTTGAGCGC
>JAEWJH010000005.1 GCA_023386635.1 Pseudomonadota bacterium | reverse complement strand
CGGCGGCGGTCGCGGGCCGGTGATGACGGCGCCGGTGGCAGCACCGACAGCGGCGGCAAAGGCGATCGTGGCTGCGATCATGCCGCGCCAGCGGGTGCGGCGCGACAGCTTCGGCATCCGCAACGGCGGCAGCAAGCCGCCGGTGAGCGACGCCGGCGCGATCGCCGATGTGGTTTCCGCGGATGCCGGTTCACCGACGGGTTCGCGAACGTCGGCGCGGACTTCCGGGGCAATAGCCGGGGCTGGTTCGGTCGGTGCAAGCGGCGGCGACTCGACGGCCGCCATGATTGGCGTTGCGCCGTCGGCGGCGGGCGTTTCCGCGGATGCGATCTTGGGAGTTGTCGTCTCGGGCGTCGCGCTGGCGGCAGCGGGCGGCACCGGTTCCTTGCCGTCGGCCATAGGCACGGTCATTGGCGCGGTCCTTGGAAATGGGCGTTCACCAATCGGTAACCACGTTTGGTTACCGAACGGTTACCGCCTTCTCCGGAACCGCGCCTCCGGCGCTATGAAGTCAGACCATGCTGTTTGGCCAGCGCGCGCAGCGGCGTCTGCGGTCGCGCGCCGATATGCTGGATCACTTCCGCCGCGGCGAGCGCGCCGAGTCGCGCCGCTGTCTTGTTGTCCTGGCCGCGCGCGTGGCCGACCAGGAAGCCGGCGGCGAACAGATCGCCCGCGCCGGTGGCGTCGATCATCTCCTTGATCGGATGCGCCGGCACCGCCTCGACACCCTGACGCGACACCACCACGCAGCCCTTCTCGCTACGCGTGACGACGGCGAGTTTCGCATCCTGGCTCAACTGCGCCGCCGCCGTGGCGAAGTCCGACGTCTCGTACAGCGAATGCAGTTCGCTTTCGTTGGCGAATACGATGTCGACCGTCCCAGTGCGGATCAGCTCGATGAATTCCGCGCGATAGCGATCGACGCAGAACGAGTCCGACAGCGTCAGCGCCACTTTGCGCTCCGCCGCATGCGCGAGGTCCGCCGCCTTGCGGAAGGCCTCCTTCGCCAGCGGCGGATCCCACAGATAGCCTTCGAGATAGGTCACCGCCGCCGCACCGATCGTTTCGGGATGGATGTCTTCCGGCGTCAGGTTCTGCGCCGCGCCGAGATAGGTGTTCATGGTGCGCTCGCCGTCCGGCGTCACCATGATGTAGCAGCGCGCGGTCGAGGGGCCGCCATGCGCGGCCTTGGTGTCGAACGACGCACCGGCGGCGCGAATGTCATGAGCGAAATGCTTGCCGAGCTCGTCTTCCTTCACTTTACCGACGAAAGCCGCGCGCGCGCCGAGGCTCGCCGCACCGACGATGGTGTTCGCCGCCGAACCACCGGAAATCTGCGTCGATGGGCCCATAGCCGCATAGATCGCCTGCGCGCGATCCTCGTCGATCAGCGCCATGCCGCCTTTCTGCATGGCGTGCTTGACCAGGAAATCGTCCTCGGCGCGGGCGATCACGTCGACGATCGCGTTGCCGATGCCAAGAACGTCGTATTGCTGCGTAGCCATTCGTCAGATCTCCGAAAATTTCGGCGCACTATAGAGCGTGATCCGAAAAAAGGGAGACCCGTCATTCCGGGGCGCGCCATGTTTGGCGCGAACCCGTAATCCAGCGCCATCGAAAATCCCTGCCTGTCTGGATTCCGCTCGCCATGCTTCGCATGGCGTCCGGAATGACGGCAACGTTCTGGCGGGCCTGCTAAAGTGAATCATCCGGATTCGCCGAGCGCCTCACCCACCATGCCGCAGCCCAACCGTTCCGATCAGCCGCTCGGCCGCGCGGTCGCTACCGTGGGCGGCGCCACCGTCGCGTCGCGGCTGCTCGGTTTCGCCCGCGATGTCGGCATCGCCGCGCTGCTCGGCGCCGGCGCCGTGGCCGACGCCTTCTTCGTGGTGTTGCAGTTCGCCAACTTCTTTCGCCGGCTGCTCGCCGAAAGCGCGCTCAACGCCGCCTTCGTGCCGGTATGGCTGCGGATCAAGGCGACCGAAGGCGAGGCCAGCGCCTGGCGTTTCTTCCGCGGTGTGTTCGAGGCGATGGCGCTGATCGCCGGCGCTTTCGCGCTGATCGGACTGTTCTATGCCGACGCCATCGTCGGCGTGATCGCGCCGGGGTTCGACGCCGAACGCGCGGCGCTCGCCACGACCTATCTCGCCGCGGCGAGCCCTTATGTGGCGCTCGCCGCCGTCATCGCCGTGTTCGCCGCCGTGCTCAATGCCGAGCATCGCGTCGGCGCGGTGTCGCTCGGTGTCGTTATCTTCAATGCGGCGCTGCTTGCCGCGCTCGGCGTCGCATGGCTGATCGGCGCGACCCTTCCCGCACGCGCCGGCGCGGTGCTGGCGCATGCGATCGTCGCCGGCGGGCTCGCGCAGTTCGCGGTGATCTTCATCGGCTTTCTGCGCCTCGGACGCACCTCGATGGGCGGCGGTATCGCGCTGACACGCGAGACCACGCGGTTCTTTGCGTTGGCGCTGCCGGGCCTGGTCGCCGCCGGCATCCCGCAACTCAAGCTCATCGCCGGCGCGATGATCGCCTCGTCATCGACGGCGGCGGTGTCGTGGCTCTATTACGCCAACCGGCTCTACGAATTGCCGCTCGGTGTCGCGTCCATCGTCATCTCGGCGGTGCTGGCGCCGCGCATCGCCGCCGCCATTCTCGACGGCAACGCCGCGGGCGCGGCGCGCGCGCAATCCCATGCGCTGGAGATCGGGCTCGCGCTCGTGCTCCCGGCCGCGGCGGGTTTCGCGGTGCTGGCGCATCCGATCGCCATGGGCCTGTTCGAGCGCGGCGCGTTCGGCGCCGCCGACAGCGTCGCGGTGGCCGCCGCGCTCGCCGCGATCTGCGCCGGACTGCCGGGGCATGTGACGGAGAAGGTGATGGGCGGCATCGCCTTCGCCCACGAGGACACGCGCACGCCGATGCTGGTGGCGCTCGCCGGCCTCGCGCTGGTGATCGTGATCGGCATCGCACTGTTCCCGACCTACGGCGCGACCGGCATCGCCGCGGCGATCGCCGTGTCCGGCTGGTTCGACGCGCTGCTGCTCGCCGTGATCCTCGCGCGCCGCGGCTGGCTCACCCTCGATCCGGCGACGCCGGCACGGCTCGTCCGCATCGTCGCCGCCACCGCGGTGATGGCGCTGGCGGTGGCCGGCGCGACCGCCGCGCTGGCGGCATCGATCCGGCCGGGTTGGCCCGCGCTCGCCATCACCCTGCTGCTCACGACCGGCGGCGCGCTGCTCTATGGCGGGCTGCTGCACGCCTTGCGCGTGGTCGATCTGCGCACGCTTCGGCACGGCTGGCGCTGAGCGGACTCGATCCCGGACTCGATCCCGGACTTGCCTGCCGCCGCATCGGCGTGGCAAGCACGGGCCATCTTTGGGCTCTCGAGCCCCACAAAAGGACGACGCGACGTGACCGAACCGGCCCCCCAGTCCCCAGCCTTCAAGCCGCTGGTGTTTTCCGGCGTGCAACCAACGGGCAACCTGCATCTCGGCAACTATCTCGGCGCGATCACGCGCTTCGTCGCCCTGCAGGACACCCATGAGTGCATCTACTGCGTCGTCGATCTGCACGCGATCACGGTCTGGCAGGAGCCGGCCGAACTGCGCAAGGCGATCCGGGAAGTGACCGCGGCGTTCATCGCCTGCGGCATCGATCCGAAGAAGCACATCGTCTTCAACCAGAGCCAGGTCTCCGGCCACGCCGAGCTTGCCTGGGTGTTCAACTGCGTCGCGCGCATGGGCTGGCTCAACCGCATGACGCAGTTCAAGGAGAAGGCCGGCAAGGACCGAGAGAACGTGTCGGTCGGCCTGTTCACCTATCCCGACCTGATGGCTGCCGACATTATGGTTTATCGCGCCACCCATGTGCCGGTCGGCGAAGACCAGAAGCAGCATGTCGAACTGGCGCGCGACATCGCGCAGAAGTTCAACAACGACTTCCGCGAGCAGATCGTAGCGGCGGGCTATGCGGACGGCGTCTTCTTCCCGCAGCCGGAGCCGGTGATCACGGGACCGGCGACGCGCGTGATGAGCCTGCGCGATGGCTCCAAGAAGATGTCGAAGTCGGATCCGTCCGATCTCTCACGCATCAATCTGATGGATGACGCCGACACCGTGGCGCGCAAAATTCAGAAAGCCAAAACCGACCCCGAACCGCTTCCATCCGAAGAAGCCGGGTTGGCAGGACGGCCGGAAGCTGAGAACCTGATCGGGATCTATGCCGCGCTCGCTGGAATCGACAGCGCTGCGGTGCTGCGCGAGTTTGGCGGTGGGCCGTTTTCGACCTTCAAGAAAGCGCTCGGTGAAATCGCAGTTGAAAAGATCGGTCCAATCGGTGCTGAGATGCGTCGTCTCTCGCAGGATACCGCCGAGATTGATAAGATTCTTGTCGAGGGCGCTGATCGGGCACGCACGATCGCCAAGCCGATCATGGATCAGGTTAAAGACATCATGGGCTTCATTCGCTCTTGAGGGTGATACTAGACAATTGTCGAGTTTTCTCGGCTGCTGAACCGGAATAGCTCACCGGGCGGTCTTGCTGCGAACACCGAGATTGCCGCCATACCTGCAACGTGACAGCATGAGACATGGCCATGAGCAAAAAGCGCCGCGTTTTCGAGGAAGGCCACCGTCGGATGTATCTCGTTATCGTGGACGATAGCGAGGAGGTGGAGGCTGCGCTCTTTTTCAGCGCCTTGCGGGTCGCCCACACGTCGGGTTCGGTGCTGCTGCTCTACGTCATCGAGCCGCAGGAATAT
>JAEWJH010000003.1 GCA_023386635.1 Pseudomonadota bacterium | reverse complement strand
GTTCACCTATCCCGACCTGATGGCTGCCGACATTATGGTTTATCGCGCCACCCATGTGCCGGTCGGCGAAGACCAGAAGCAGCATGTCGAACTGGCGCGCGACATCGCGCAGAAGTTCAACAACGATTTCGGCGCGTCGATCCGCGAGGGCGGTTTCGGCGATGCGTATTTCCCGCTGCCCGAGCCGCTGATCCAGGGACCGGCGACGCGGGTGATGTCGCTGCGCGACGGCTCGAAGAAGATGTCGAAGTCCGACGCCAGCGACTATTCGCGCATCAACCTCACCGACGATGCCGATGCCATCGCGCAGAAGATCCGCAAGGCGAAGACCGATCCGGAGCCGCTGCCGAGCGAGGAGAAAGGTCTCGACCCGCGGCCGGAAGCAGACAATCTCGTCGGCATCTTCGCGGCGCTGAACAACACCACCAAGGCCGAGGTGCTGCGCGAATTCGGCGGCTCGCAGTTCTCCGCCTTCAAGGGCGCGCTGGTCGATCTCGCGGTGGCGAAGCTCAGCCCGATTGCCGATGAAATGAAGCGGCTGACGCAGGACCCGTCGCATATCGACGCCATTCTCGCCGATGGCTCCGATCGCGCCCGCGTCCTCGCCGACGCGACCATGCGCGGCGTCCGCGATATCGTCGGCTTCGTCCAGAAAAAATAATCGCGTCATAGAACAAAGAGAAGAAACTTTGTTCCGCCCGGCGGTCTTGTCGCCGGGGCGAACGCCGTGCCACCATTGCCACGGTTTTTCTTCCGAACGACCTTTCCAAGGGAGCGACGATGAGCCAGAGACGCCGCAGCTTCGAGAGCGGACATCAGCGCAAATATCTGATCGTCGTCGACGACACGGAAGAATGTGATCGCGCGGTCTATTGGGCGGCGCGGCGCGCGGCGCGCACCAAGTCCGGCGTCGTCATGCTGCGGGTGATCGAGACCGAGGGCCGCAATCAGCAGTGGCTCGGCGTCGCCGATATCATGCGGCAGGAAGCGGCCGACGCCGCCAATGCCGCGCTCGACAAGGCCTCCGGCCGCGCCAACGGCATCGCCGGCATCACCCCGGAGCGGATCGTCCGCGAGGGTGTGGTCGCCGAAGAAATCTCCAAGCTGATCGAGGACGACGCCGACATCGGCATCCTCGTGCTCGCCGCCGGCACCGGCAAGGAAGGCCCCGGCCCGCTGGTCACCAATATCGGCCGGATTGCCGGCCTGTTCCCGATCCCGATCGCCATCGTTCCCGGCCATCTGTCCGACGAAGAACTGGACGCCATGGCTTAAAGCCGGCTTTCTGCCGCCGGTTTCAGACCTTGGTCTGAGGCGAATCGGGGCTTTCCGACGCGGTTGCGGGTGCCATTCACCGCCCTATCTTTGCTATAAGAGCCGCTACGCCCCGCGGACCTTGAATCCGTGATCTGTCATCCGGGCGAGGAGCCAAGATCCATGTTCATCCAGACCGAACCGACCCCGAACCCCGCGACCCTGAAATTCCTGCCCGGCCGGGACGTGCTGCCCGGCAGCGCACTCGACATGCCGAGCCGCGACGCCGCCACGCAGTCGCCGCTGGCGCAGAAGCTGTTCGACATTCCGAATGTCGGCGGCGTGTTCTACGGCCACGACTTCATCACCATCACCAAGACCGCCGGCGAGTGGCAGGAGATCAAGCCTGCCGTGCTCGGCGCGATCATGGAGCATTATCTGTCGAACGAGCCGCTGCTCGCCGGCGATGCCGGTGCGACGGCCGCCGACGACGAGTTCTTCGACGAGAAGGACGCCGACACGGTCGCGACCATCAAGGACCTGATCGAGACGCGCGTGCGCCCGGCTGTCGCCAACGATGGCGGCGACATCACCTTCAAGGGCTTCAAGGACGGGATCGTGTTCCTGACCATGAAGGGCTCCTGCTCCGGCTGCCCGTCCTCCACCGCGACGCTGAAGCACGGCATCCAGAACCTGCTGAAGCACTTCGTGCCCGACGTCACCGAGGTCCGCCCGGTTTAGGCGCCAGCGCGACACTGCCCCATACGCTGTCGTGCCCGGCCATAGCCGCGTTTGAAGAACGGCGTTCTTTCGAACGCCTATCTGCCGGGCATCCATGTCTTCGCTCTGGAACAAAGGCGTGGATGGCCGGGACAAGCCCGGCCATGACAGTAAATGATGCTAAAATTATCCCATGCGAATCCTGGCAATCGACACGGCGCTTGAAAGCTGCTCCGCCGCGGTGCTCGACACCGCGCGCCCCACCCCGCTCGCCGTCGAGCAGGAGCCGATGCTGCGCGGCCACGCGGAGGCGCTGATGCCGCTGATCGCGCGGGTGATGGATCGCGCGCAGCTCGAATTCAAGGAGATCGACCGGATCGCGGTGACGGTCGGACCCGGCAGCTTCACCGGCCTGCGCGTCGGGATCGCCGCCGCACGCGGCATCGCGCTCGCTTCCGGCAAACCGGCCATCGGCCTGTCGACCCTCGCCGCCTATGCCGCGCCGCTGATCGCCAGCGACAAGACGCTGCCGGTGGTCGCGGCGATCGACGCGCGCCACGATCACGTCTACCTGCAGGTGTTCGGCGCCGGCGGCCGCACCCTGGTGCCGCCGCGCATCAGCCCGCTGCGCGAGGCGGTGCGTGTCGCCGCCAGCGCCGGCGCGCGCATCATCGGCACCGGCGCACGGATGATGGCGTCCGCCTGGCCGACTTTGGAAAAACCACCGTCACTGGTCGACGACCGCCGCGCGCCGGAGATCGAGTGGGTGGCGCGGCTCGGCGCCGCCGCGACCGACACGCAGACGCCGCCGAAGCCGTTGTATCTGCGCGCGCCCGATGCGCAGCCGCAGGACGCCGCGCAGCTGGCCCGTCGATGATCGGCTTGCTTCGCCGGCTGCTGCCGCGCCACGCGCCGGTTCTCTCCGAAGCCTCGACACGCGACGCAGCGGCCATCGCCGCGCTGCATGGCGCTTCCTTTCATCGCGGCTGGAGCGAAGACGAAGTCGAGACGCTGCTCATCGATCGCGCGGTGATCGCGCATCGCGCGTCGGCGGGATCGCGGCTCGCCGGCTTCATCCTGTCCCGCTGCGCCGGCGGCGAAGCGGAAATTCTGTCGGTCGCGGTCGATCCGGGCCGGCGCGGCAGCGGCCTCGGCCGCGATCTGCTCGATCTGCATCTGCGCCGCCTCGCCGGCATCGGCGTCACCGCGGTGTTCCTCGAAGTCAGCGAAAACAACGCGGCGGCGCGGCGGCTTTATGCCAGAGCCGGATTTCGCGAGGTCGGACGCCGGCCAAATTATTACCGCGACGCGGATGGCACCGCTCATGCACTGGTATTGCGGCGCGATCTGCCTTAACCAAGCAGGCACGGCCCCGCCTCGACGGTGCCGATCACGCTATTCTATGATGCTCGACACGTCCGGAGACCGATGGTGAGTTCATCGTCGCCAAAATCAGAAGCCGATCGCCTGGTCACGACCAGGCCGTCGGACAAGCGCGACATCGAGGCGCTGTGCGCGTCGAAGGGCATGCGGATGACCGAGCAGCGCCGCGTGATCGCGCGCGTGCTCGCGGCCGCGGACGACCATCCCGACGTCGAAGAGCTTTATCGCCGCTGCGTCGCCATCGACAACCGCATCTCGATCTCGACGGTCTATCGCACCGTCAAGCTGTTCGAGGATTCCGGCATCATCGAGCGGCACGATTTCCGCGAGGGCCGTGCGCGCTACGAGCAGAGCCCGGAATCGCACCACGACCATCTGATCAATCTGCGTACCGGCGAAGTCGTCGAATTCCAGTCCGAGGACATCGAGATCCTGCAACGCGAGATCGCGCGCAAGCTGGGCTTCAAGCTGGTGGATCACCGGCTGGAGCTTTACGCCGTCCCGCTCGACGATCCCACGAAAAGCTGAACGGATGCTGCGCGGCCTGTTCGTCGGTTTCGTGTTCTTCACCACGGTGGCGATGCTCGCCGTCGTGCAATGGACGCTCAAGACCCTGCGCCTGCCCGGCTGGGGTCGCGTCGCGGTGTTCTATTACGGCTTCCTGTGCAAGCTGCTCGGCATCCGCGTGCGCATGGTCGGCGCGCCGGTGCTCGACAAGCCGACCTTGATGATCGGCAACCACACCTCGTGGGCCGACATTCTCGCCATCGGCTCGGTGGCGCCGGTCGCCTTCGTCGCCAAGAGTGAAGTGCGCCGCTGGCCAGTGGTCGGCATCATCGCCTATCTGCAACGCACCGTGTTCGTCGACCGCCAGCGCCGTCAGCAGACCGGCGACGCGATCAACGACATGGTGGACCGGCTGAAAGAGAATGTGCCGGTGGTGCTGTTCGCCGAAGGCACGTCGAGCGATGGCAATCACGTGCTGCCGTTCCGCTCGGCGCTGGTCGGCGCGGTGCGTGACGCAAGCGTGCACGACACGCTGAAGGGCCGCGTGATGATCCAGCCGCTGTCGATCTGCTACACCGGCGTGCAGGGCATGCCGCTCGGCCGGCAGCACCGTTACCTCACCGCATGGTACGGCGATCTCGATCTGATGCCGCACCTCTCGGCGCTGGTGACGCGCGGCGGCATCGACGCCGTGGTGACGTTTGGCGAACCGATCCCGTCCGACCAGGAGCCGGATCGCAAGAAGCTGACCCGCCGGCTGGAGCAGGCGGTGCGGCAGATCACCGCCGACACGCTTCGCGGTCGCGGCCCCGGCGATCGGGCGCCGCCCCGCGCGCCGGAACCGGCCGCTCCGACAGCGGAAGCCGCCGCAAAGCCCGCGGGATAGCCCGCAATCGGACGGCATTCCTTTTTGCGGCAAAAGCCGTTATGACGGCGGCCATTCCCGGACCGCCATGAGCTTGTTCCGTCCGGATTTTCGCACCAAGGGTCAGACCTTTACGCGGCATGACTGACGCCGGCGACACGCCACAGAAGCCCCGCAAGCTGCACGTCAAATCGTTCGGCTGCCAGATGAATGTCTACGATTCGCAGCGCATGGCGGATCTCATGGCGCGCGAGGGCTACACGGAAACGGCGCGCGCCGACGACGCCGATCTTGTCATCCTCAACACCTGCCACATCCGCGAGAAGGCAAGCGACAAGGTCTATTCCGAGATCGGGCGGCTGCGCGAATTCAAGGATGCGGCGGCGCGCGACGGCCGGCAGATGCAGATCGCGGTCGCCGGCTGCGTCGCGCAGGCCGAAGGCGCGGAGATCGTTCGCCGCGCGCCCGCCGTCGATCTCGTCGTCGGCTCGCAGAATTATCACAAGCTGCCGGAATTGCTGGCGCGCAGCGCACACAAACCGGTGGTCGACACCGAATTTCCGGTCGAGGATCGCTTCAACGCGCTGGCACCGCCGTCGCGCACTGCGATCCGCGCGCGCGGCGTCTCCGCCTTCGTGACCGTGCAGGAAGGCTGCGACAAGTTCTGCGCCTTCTGCGTCGTGCCTTACACGCGCGGCATCGAGGTGTCGCGGCCGGTGGCGCGCATCGTCGCCGAAGTCGAGCGGCTGGCGGAAGCCGGCGTGCGCGCCGTGACGCTGATCGGCCAGAACGTCAACGCCTATCACGGCGCGGCGGAGAACGGCGGCAGCGCCACGCTTGCCGATTTGCTCTATCGCGTCGCGCGCATTCCCGGCATCGCGCAGCTTCGCTACACCACAAGCCATCCCAATGACGTCGACGACACGTTGATCGCGGCGCATCGCGACCTGCCGCAACTGATGCCGCAACTGCATCTGCCGGTGCAGTCCGGCTCCGACCGGATGCTCGCGGCGATGAACCGCAAGCATACGCGCGCGCAGTATCTCGACGTGATCGCACGGCTGCGCGAGGCGCAGCCGGACATCGCCTTTACCTCGGATTTCATTGTCGGCTTCCCCGGCGAAACCGATGCGGACTTCTCTGACACGATGGCGCTGGTGGACGAGGTTCAATTCACCACGTCCTACACCTTCGCCTATTCGCCGCGCCCCGGCACGCCGGCGGCCGGCATCGCCGACCAGGTTCCCGACGCGGTAAAGACCGAGCGGCTGCATGCGCTGCAGGCAAAAATCCGCGAGCGAGAAGCGGCGTTCAACCAGCAGTGCGTCGGCCGCAGCTTCGATGTGCTCCTGGAAAAGCCCGGCAAACTGACTGGTCAACTGGTCGGCCGCTCCCCATATCTGCAACCGGTGCATGTGATGGCCGACCGCGCCCTGATCGGCGAGATCGTTCGCGTGCACACGACGGGGTTGATGGTGAACAGTCTGTTCGGCGATATCATCACGGCAGCGGCGCCGCGGGAACCCCGCCCGGCGCTCGCGGCTGCAGGAGATTGAAGGTTTGCGCTCATCCGGTCCCATAACGACCAGCACCATGACTGAAGCAGCCGAGACCGCGACCACCCAGATCGAACTCTCGTTCGACGACAACCGCCTCGCCTCGGCGCTGTTCGGGCAATACGGTCAGAACCTCGCGCTGCTGGAGCGGCGGCTCGGCATCGTCGCCGAGCAGCGCGGCAATCAGGTCTCGATCAGCGGTTCGCGCGCAGCCTGCGAGCAGGCACGCCGCATCCTCGACGATCTCTATGCGCGGCTGCAGCGCGGGCAGGACATCGTCTCCGGCGATGTCGACGGCGCGATCCGGCAGGCGCTGGCGCAAGGCTCGCTGTTCGACTTCGCGCCCGGCGAGCCGCGGCCGAATTTCGAGGAGATCAATCTGCGCAAGCGGCCGGTGCGCGCCCGCACCGCCGCGCAGGACAATTACATCCGCACGCTCAAGCATCACCAGCTCACGTTCGGCACCGGCCCTGCCGGCACCGGCAAGACCTGGCTCGCGGTCGCCTATGCGATCCAGCTCTATGAGCGCAAGGAAGTGGACCGCATCATCTTCACGCGGCCGGCAGTGGAAGCCGGCGAGCGCCTCGGCTTCCTGCCCGGCGACATGCGCGAGAAGGTCGATCCCTATCTGCGGCCGATCTTCGATGCGCTGTCGGACCTGATGGATCAGCGTGTCGTCGCCCGCGCGCTGGAGGACGGCGATATCGAGATCGCGCCGCTCGCCTTCATGCGCGGCCGCACGCTGGCGAACGCCGCGATCATCCTCGACGAGGCGCAGAACACCACGTCGATGCAGATGAAGATGTTTCTCACCCGCCTCGGCGAGAACAGCCGCATGATCGTCACCGGCGACCCCACGCAGATCGACTTGCCGGCAGGACAGGTTTCCGGCCTGTCGGAAGCGCTGCGGCTCCTGCAAGGCGTCGAGGGCATCGGCGTTGCCGCGTTCAGCGCCGAGGACGTGATCCGGCATGAGCTGGTGTCGCGCATCGTCGCCGCTTACGACCGCGCGGCGCCAGCCCGCACCACGCGCGGCAGAGAAACCCGCGACAAGGAATGAGCGGCACCGTCGACATCATGACGAATTCCACGCGCTGGCGCGCGCAGCCGCGCGCCAGGCGCGCGATCCGCACCGCCATCGATGCGGCCGCCGCCGCGACGCGCCGCAAGACGTTCGAGGTCTCGGTGATGCTCACCCATGATCGCGCGATCCGCGCGCTCAACCGCGACTGGCGCGGGTTCGACAAGGCGACCAACGTGCTGTCGTTTCCCGCCGCCGCGGCCGGCGGTCCGAAATCGCCGCTGCTCGGCGATATCGTCATCGCCTACGAGACCGTGGCGCGCGAGGCCAAGGCCGAGCACAAGGCGTTTCTGCATCACCTCTCGCATCTGGCGGTGCATGGATTTCTGCATCTCATCGGCTACGATCACGAGATGAGTCGCGAAGCCGAGACGATGGAAGCGCTCGAGCGCAGGATTCTGGCCCGGCTGGGCATCGCCGATCCCTATGCGGATACGGATATCGAGGCGGCGCTGCATGCCTGACCGCCCGCCCACCGATACCCCCGGACAACCTTACGAGCCGCGGCATCTGCCGGTGGTCATCAGCGCCAGTGAGAATGGCCGCGGCTGGCTGCGGCGTATCCTGCGCACGCTGTTCGGCCGCCCGCAGGAATCGACCCGCGCCGAACTCAGGGACGTGCTGGAGGCGGATGACGCCAGCGGCTTCTCGCCGGTCGAGCGGACGATGCTGGCGAACATCCTCGCGCTACGCGAGCGCCGCATCAGCGACGTGCGCGTGCCGCGCGCAGACATCGTCGCCGTGCAGCAGGACATTCCGCTGGGCGAACTCATCCGCGTGTTCGAGAAGGCGGAGCATTCGCGTCTCGTCGTCTACAACGACACGCTCGACGATCCGATCGGCATGGTGCACATCCGCGATCTGATCGCTTACATCACCGCGCGCGCCACCGAGCCGCCGGCGAAACCCAGCAAGCGCAAGAAGCCGCTGCCGGCGGGGCTCGACCTCAAATCGGTCGATCTGGCGATGCCGCTGTCGTCGGCGCAGATCGTGCGCGAAATGTTGTTCACGCCGCCGTCGATGCGCTGCATCGATCTCTTGGCGCGGATGCAGGCAACGCGCATCCATCTCGCGCTGGTGGTCGACGAGTATGGCGGCACCGATGGCCTGATCTCGATCGAGGACATCGTCGAGGAGATCGTCGGCGACATCGGCGACGAGCACGACGACGACGAAGCGCCGGCGGTGGTGGCGCAGCCCGACGGCTCGTTCCTCGCCGATGCGCGCACCAATCTAGAAGACGTGACGCGCGTGGTCGGCCCCGATTTCGATCCGGGCGACACCGCCGAAGACGTCGATACGCTCGGCGGCTATCTCAGCGCGCGCGCGGGCCGCGTTCCGGTGCGCGGCGAGATCGTGCCCGGCCCCGGACAATTCGAGATCGAGGTGGTCGACGCCGATCCGCGCCGCGTCAAGCGCGCGCGCATCTACCGGCTCAAGGACCGCCGTGACGCCGCCGCGCGGCGGCGCGAACCCGATGCCGTGCTTGCCGGCGTCGCCCCGCCGTCGCCGTTCGACGACAGCACCCCGCCTTCGAAAACCGGGCCCACGTGACGCTCAAACGCTGGCATCATGGAATCGTGCTGGCCGGGGGCTGGCGCCGCGCAGCCATCGCGCTCGCGGCCGGCGCCGCCTCCGCGCTCGCGGTGGCGCCGTTCAACGCATGGCCGATCCTGTTCATCACCTTTCCGGTGCTGGTCTGGCTGACCGATGGCGCCACCGCCGGCCGCACCGGCGGCCTGTGGTCCGCCGCGTGGACCGGCTGGTGTTTCGGCTTCGGCTATTTCGTCGCCGGGCTTTACTGGATCGGGTACGCCTTTCTCGTCGACGCCAAGACTTTCGGCTGGCTGCTGCCGGTCGCGGTCGCGGGCTTGCCCGCTTATCTCGCGCTGTTCACGGCGGCGGGGCTCGCCGCCGCGCGGCTCATCTGGGTGCGCGGGCCGCTGCGCATCCTCGCGCTCGCCGTCACGCTCACCATCGCCGAATGGCTGCGCGGTCACATGCTCACCGGCTTTCCGTGGAATCTGTTCGGCTATGCGCTGACCCAGCCGCTCGCTTTGGCGCAGAACGCGGCGCTGATCGGCATGTGGGGCATGACCTTCATCGCCATCGCGGTGGTCGCATCGCCGGCCGTGCTCGTCGACGAACGCGCCGATACGCGGCATCCGTGGCGCACGCCGGCGCTCGCCATGCTGACGCTCGTCGTCATGGCCGCCTACGGCACGCTGGCGCTGTGGGCGCATCCGACCGCGCTGGTGCCCGGCACGAAGCTGCGCATCATGCAGCCGAACCTGCCGCAGGACACCAAGTTCAACTATTCCGCCAAGCAGCAGGTCATGGACCGCTATCTGAAGCTGTCGGATCGCGCCACCGGCCCGCAGTCGAGCGGCGTCGCCGACGTCACACATCTGATCTGGCCGGAATCGGCATTTCCGTTTTTCCTGACGCGCGAGCCGGACGCGATGGCGCAGATCGCGGATCTCTTGCCGAGCCGCACGGTGCTGATCACCGGGTCGGTGCGCGCGCCGGAAACCGTGCCGCCGAACGGCCGTATCACCCGCGCCTATAATTCGATCTACACCGTCGACGGCGAAGGCTCGGTCCTCGGCATCTACGACAAGGTGCATCTCGTACCGTTTGGAGAGTACCTGCCGTTCCAGTCGCTGCTGGAAAAGCTCGGCCTGATGCAGCTCACCAAGGTGTCGGGCGGCTTCCTCGAAGGCGACCGCCGCCGGGTGATGACGACGCCGCAGGCGCCGCCGTTCCTGCCGCTGATCTGCTACGAGATCGTGTTTCCCGGCATCCTGCCGGCGAGCGAGCCGCGCCCCGGCTGGATTCTCAACCTCACCAACGATGCGTGGTTCGGCATCAGCACCGGCCCCTACCAGCATTTCCAGCAGGCCCGTGTGCGCGCCATCGAGGAAGGCCTGCCGCTGGTGCGCGCCGCCAACAACGGCATCTCCGCTGTGGTCGATCCGGTGGGCCGGATCATCGCGTCGCTTCCGCTCGGCGCCGAGGGCGTGCTCGATGCCCCGCTGCCCAAAGCGCTGCCCGCAACGGTGTATGCGCGGCTCGGTGACGCACCGGCCGCCCTGATCGTCCTCGCCGCGCTCGGATGGGTGTTGCGGCGCAGGCGGCGTGTTTAGCGAAAAACCGCGTCCAGGCTTGCGCCTTTGAAGTTTGTTTCCGCCGAGTTCTGTAACCGGCAGAGCTTGGAATTGTACCAGCACACGACTGCAACCGACTGGTCGATTTCGGCATAAATACAGACATCAAGCCACAGAGTTGCCACTTTTAAAGTCAGGCTTGATGTCAAATACTTCAATTCAAAGACAAATCGGGAAGTATAACTTAAATTTATGCTGCCTGGCAGTGGTCGTTGCCTTAAAACGCCATTGCGTTCTCTGAACAGATATGAACAGTGCCGGCGGTAAAAAAAGACATAGTCGGGCGCGGATCGGGATACGAGGAGAAGAAATTGTATGGTGAAAAAAGCGCCCAATCCGATCGACAAGCATGTGGGCAGCCGCGTGCGCATGCGGAGAATGATGCTTGAGATGAGTCAGGAGAAGTTGGGCGATGCGCTCGACCTGACGTTCCAGCAGATTCAGAAATACGAAAAAGGCACCAACCGAATCGGCGCCAGCCGCCTGCAGCAGATCTCCAGCATTCTTCAGGTCCCGGTGTCGTTCTTCTTCGAAGGCGCACCCGCGACCGGTCATGAAGTGGACGGCCTCAGCGAGGCGCCATCACCCGCCTACATCTCCGACTTCCTCGCCACCTCGGACGGTCTTGCGCTGACGCGCGCTTTCGTCCGGATCAAGGATGCCAAGCTGCGGCGGCGCATCGTCGATCTGGTCGAGGAAATGGCCGGCGACGATCAGACCGGCCAATAACAAGCTATCGGTTCGCTTGCGCCGGCCCATTGCGACAGGGGCCGAAACGGGATCGCGGGACGCACGGCGTGGGTTGCGCCCACGGCAGCCCGCATCTTGACCTTGCGCGGGCGCGCTGCAAGAACACCCCGGATTCATAGTGAGAATTCTTTGGCGCGGATTGGCGCGCTTTCGGAGGGAGTGTCGGCAGTGGCGCACAAGAACTACCTGTTCACCAGCGAGTCGGTTTCGGAAGGTCACCCGGACAAGGTCAGCGACCAGATTTCGGATGCGATCCTCGATGCGTTCCTCGAACGCGACGTCAAGCTCGGCATCGCTGACGATAGCCAGGTGAATACGCGGCTCGGCTGCGAAACCCTGACCACCACCAACAAGATCGTCATCGCCGGCGAGGGCCGCGGCCAGTTCTTCCGCGACATCAACGGCGTCTCCGTGGTCGATCGCGAGGCAATCACCGAGATCGCGCGCGGCGTCGTCAAGGACATCGGCTACGACCAGAACGGCTTCTCCTATCACGGCGCGGACGTCGAAGTGCTGCTGCACGGCCAGTCCCCCGACATCGCCATGGGCGTCAACGCCAAGAAGAAAAAAGGCGGCGAAGAGGAAGGCGCAGGCGACCAGGGCATGATGTTCGGCTTCGCCTGCAACGAGAGCGAGGTCTACGAAAAGAACTCGTTCATGCCGGCGCCGATCTATTTCTCACACAAGATCCTCAAGGTGCTGTCCGACAAGCGCCGCTCCAGGTCGCTCGCCGACCTGCAGCCGGACGCCAAGAGCCAGGTCACGGTGCAGTATGTCGACGGCGTGCCGGTCGGCTGCACCAAGGTCGTCGTGTCGACCCAGCACAATGAAAAGAGCCGCAACGGCAAGAAGTATTCGCCCGGCCTGATCAAGGAGATGATCGGGACCGCGGTCGAATCCGCGCTGCCGAAGGGCTGGATGCCGAAGCGTCCGTCCGACTTCCTGGTCAACCCGACCGGCAACTTCGTCGTCGGCGGCCCGGATGGCGACTGCGGGCTCACCGGCCGCAAGATCATCGTCGACACCTACGGCGGCTACGCCCCGCATGGCGGCGGCGCGTTCTCCGGCAAGGATCCGACCAAGGTGGACCGCTCGGCCGCCTACGCCGCGCGCTATCTCGCCAAGAACGTGGTGGCCGCCGGTCTCGCCGACCGCTGCACGATCCAGATCGCTTATGCGATCGGCGTCGCCGAGCCGATGTCGTTCCTGGTCGACACCCACGGCACCGGCCAGGTCGACGAGCGCAAGCTCGAGAAGATCCTGCCGCAGCTGTTCCGGCTCACCCCGACCAATATCCGCCGCACGCTCAAGCTCAACCGGCCGATCTACCGCCGCACCGCCGCCTACGGTCACTTCGGCCGCGCGCCGGAGAAGGACGGCGGCTTCTCGTGGGAGCGGACGGATCTCGCCGCGCAGATCAAGAGCGCCGTGCGCTAGAGCATGATCCCGAAAAGTGGAATCCGGTTTTCGGGAAAGATCATGCTCAAAAAATAAGCGCAGCGGTCTGAACTCCGGAAATGGCCGGCTCGTCCGGCCATTTTCTTTTTCAGCTAACATCCAACTCATGACGACCGACCCCAAAGAACCGCGCGCGTTTTTTGGCCGTCGCAAGGGGCATCCCTTGCGCGACGGACAGGCCACTCTGCTCGACACGCTGCTGCCGAAACTCGCGCTTGATCTGTCGCAGCCGGCGCCCGCCGATCTGCGCATGCTGTTTGCAACGCCTGTGAACGACGTGCGGATGGAAATCGGCTTCGGCGGCGGCGAGCATCTGATCGCCCAGGCGACGCAGCATCCCGACACCGGATTCATCGGCGTCGAGCCGTTCGTCAACGGCATGGCCAAAGCGCTGGTCGCGATCGACGCCGCCGGCCTGCGCAATGTGCGCCTGCATTTCGCCGATGCCGCCGGCCTGCTGCCGTGGCTGCCGCCGGCATCGCTCACGCGCATCGATCTGCTCTATCCCGATCCATGGCATAAGCGGCGACACTGGAAGCGCCGCTTCGTGCAGACGGAATCGCTGAAGGCGCTGGCGCGGCTTCTGCGCGCGGGCGGAGAATTCCGCTTCGCCACCGACATTCCGCATTACGCCGGATGGACATTGGCGCGCGTGCTGCGCTCGCCCGGCTTCGCCTGGACCGCACGCACTGCCGCCGACTGGCGCGAGCCATGGCCGGGCTTCGTGCGCACGCGCTATGAAGCGAAAGCGATCCGCGAGGGCCGCACGCCGGCTTATTTCATTTTCCGCCGCGAATAGCGGTCAACAGCGTCTTAAGCTCCCGGCCGCAACTGCCAGAACCGCACCACGCGCTGCGCGGTTGCCGCGGTGAGCTTGTCGAAATTGTCGCGCGCGGCCTCGATGCCCTGCGTCGAGGTGCCCTTGCCGCCCGGCCGCACGCCGATGATCGCGCGCACCGTCTCCCATGAGAACCCTGCGGCGCGTCCGAGGATCAGGATCGGGTCGGGCCGGTCGCCGGCCAGCAGCCGATCGATCACATCGACCGGCACCGCGCACAGCACCGACAGCGCAGCGATCGTCTCTTCATAGCTCTGCGCCTGCGCGTAACCGGCGAGTTCGTTTTCGCCGAGCCGGCCGTCTGCATGCAGCGCACGCACCCGCTCCAGCGCCGCGGAATAATCGCGCGGCGCGGCGCCGATCTTGGCGCCGACCTCGCCCGACACACGCTCGAGGATCGCGCGGATTTCGTCCTGGGTTTCGGGCCGCGCGCTCGCCAGCAGGCGGCGCTGCACCACGTCGGTCGCCTTGATCAGCAGGTCGCGGAACAGACGCGGCGGAATGTCGTTGCGGCTGCCGACCTTTTCCGCCAGCGCATTGTCGTCCTGCGAGCGGGCGACGAGTTGCGCGAACGCCGTGTTGGACAGTTGTGCGCCGGGATTGGCGGCGACGCTGTATGCGACGTTGCGGTCGCCGCGCTCCACCAGGATGTCGCTGACCTTCTCGCTCAGACTGTCGCGGCCCGACAGCGCCAGCAGATGCGCCTGGCTTTTGGTTTCGGCGATGAATTTGAGATCGGGCTCGTCAAGCTGCGGCGACAGCTTCAGCACCGGCCCTGCCACCGCGATGTTGTCGTCATGGGCAAGGCGGCGCACCACGCCGGCCGGCGCATTCGCCACCGGCGCCAGCGACCGCGACAATTCCGCGAGCACCTGCGCTTCGATCTGCGTCACCAGACACAGCATCACATCGTCGAACAGGGTGACGTGCTGGTCCGCGAATTGCGGCGCGCCGTCGAGGAACAGGGTCGTAACCTGACGCAGCATCGCCGCACGCCGTGCCGGCGTGCCGTTCTGGACCACATCCTCCAGTTCGGGGATCAGCGATGCGGAAACCGTCATGGAACTCGTAGACACAACCCAACAACCGACCGACGCAAGTCAAAAGCAGGCCGTTGGTCGTGCCCGGTCCCCCGGCGCCCGCGCCCCGCTTTACGCAAATTTAGGCATCAAGGTCTGAACGAAGGGTTATCCGGTTCCCGGCGCTGCCGGCCGGACCGGCAGACCAACCTTGCGTCACGCCGGAAAACCGCTATATTCCCCACCGTAATAGACATTCTCACAACCGATCGGGTTTGAGGGTGGGTCCTGCGGGGCCCGCCTTTTTTGTTACCGATTTCACGGACCGATGGTCGACACCGAGACGACGCAGCCCCTGACCGACGAAGCCGCCTTTGCGGAGCCCCGGCTTATTGCCGAGCCGGGCCTGCCGGCGCGCATCGCCGCCCTCGCCGAGCCGGTGCTTGCCGGGCTCGGATTACGGCTGGTGCGGGTGCGCGTCACCGGCGAGGCCGGCTGCACCGTGCAGATCATGGCCGAGCGGCCGGACGGCACCATGTCGGTCGAGGATTGCGAGGCGGTATCGCGCGACCTCTCGCCGGTGCTCGATGCCTCCGATCCGGTGGAGACCGCCTACCGGCTGGAGATTTCCTCACCGGGCATCGATCGCCCGCTGGTGCGTAAATCCGATTTCGACCGCTATGCCGGCCACAGCGTGAAGATCGAGACCGCGGTGCCCGTCGAAGGCCGGCGCCGTTTCAAGGGCACGCTGCTCGGCACCGAGGGCGATGCCGCGCGCATCGAACTCGACACCGACCGCAAGCCGAAGCACGGTAAACCCGGCGCCAAACAGTCGAAGCACGCCAAGGTCAAAGAGCCCGCGGTAGAGAAAGGCGACGGCAGCGACGAGATCGTCGAACTGCTGGTGACCATCGCCGATATCAGCGAGGCCAAGCTCGTTCTGACCGATGCGCTGATCACCGAAGCACTGCGCCGCGCCAAGGCTGACGACCGCGCGACCGAAACCAGCGAAAACGAATCCGACAGCGGCGACACGCCGCGCAATCCATCCAAACCTTCCCGCCAGCGCAAGCACAAGCATCCGGCGGGACATCGAGGAGACTGAACGATGGCTGTCAGCGCCAACCGGCTCGAACTGTTGCAGATCGCCGACGCGGTCGCGCGCGAGAAAGCGATCGATCGCACGATCGTCATCGGTGCGATGGAAGATGCCATCGCCAAGGCCGCGCGCTCGCGCTACGGCGCCGAGACCGACGTGCATGCCGAGATCGAACCGAAGACCGGCGATCTTCGCCTCACCCGCCACATGCTGGTGGTCGAGGCCGTCGAGAACCCGTCGAACCAGATCACCGTCGAAGACGCGCGCCGCCGGCATCCGGCCGCGGAGGTCGGCGACGTGATCGCCGATCCGCTGCCGCCGCTCGAATACGGCCGCATCGCCGCGCAGTCGGCGAAGCAGGTGATCGTGCAGAAGGTGCGCGAGGCCGAGCGCGACCGGCAATATGCCGAATACAAGGATCGCATCGGCGAGATCGTCAACGGCGTCGTCAAGCGCGTCGAATATGGCAACGTGGTGGTCGATCTCGGCCGCGGCGAAGCGATCATCCGCCGCGACGAGATGCTGCCGCGCGAGACGCTGCGCAACGGCGATCGCGTGCGCGCCTATATCTACGACGTGCGCCGCGAGCCGCGCGGCCCGCAGATTTTCCTGTCGCGCACGCATCCGCAGTTCACCGCCAAACTCTTTGCCCAGGAGGTTCCTGAAATCTACGACGGCATCGTCGAGGTGAAGGCGGTTGCCCGCGATCCGGGCTCGCGCGCCAAGATCGCCGTGATCTCGCGCGATTCCTCGGTCGATCCGGTCGGCGCCTGCGTCGGCATGCGCGGTTCGCGCGTGCAGGCCGTGGTCAACGAGTTGCAGGGCGAGAAGATCGACATCATTCCGTGGTCGGCCGATACGCCGACCTTCGTCGTCAACGCGCTGGCCCCGGCGGAAGTCGCCAAGGTCGTGCTCGACGAGGACAAGAACCGCATCGAAGTCGTGGTGCCGGATGCGCAGCTTTCGCTCGCCATCGGTCGCCGCGGCCAGAACGTGCGTCTCGCCTCGCAGCTCACCGGCTGGGATATCGACATCCTCACCGAGCAGGAAGAATCGGAGCGCCGTCAGGCCGACTTCGAGACCCGCACCAAGGTGTTCGTCGACGCGCTCAATCTCGACGAAGTGGTCGGTCAGTTGCTCGCCTCCGAAGGCTTCTCCTCGATCGAGGAGTTGGCGATGGTGGAGGAGAAGGAAATCGCCAGCATCGAAGGCTTCGACGAGGAAACCGCGCAGGAGCTGCAGCAGCGCGCGCGCGAATATCTCGAGCAGCAGGATGCCGAACTCGATGCCCGCCGCAAGGAACTGGGCGTCGCCGACGAACTCACCGACGTGGCCGGCATCACCGGCCGCGTCCTGGTCGCGCTCGGCGAGAACGATGTGAAGACGGTCGAGGATCTGGCCGGCTGCGCCACCGACGATCTCGCCGGCTGGAGCGAGCGCAAGGACGGCGAGGTGACCCATCACAAGGGCTATCTCGAGGGTCTCGGCGTGTCGCGCGACGAGGCGGAAGCGCTGATCATGCAGGCCCGCGTCAAGGCCGGCTGGATCAGCGAGGCCGATCTCGCCAAGCCGGCGGAAGAGGAAGCGCCCGCCGAGGAAGCCGGAGAGCCGGCCTGAGGGCCGACCTGATCGGGAGACCGCAACACTCGTGCTCGCCATCACCCCCACCAACGAGGAACTGGACCGCGGGCCGAAATCCGGCGCCGCGGTCGAGCGCCTGTGCGCGGTGACCCGGGTGACGCAGCCGGTCGACGCGATGATCCGCTTCGTCCGCGCCCCGGACGGCGCGGTGATCCCCGACGTGAAGCGCAAGCTCCCCGGCCGCGGACTGTGGATCACCGCGACCCGGCAGGCGGTGGCCGAGGGGGTCAAACGCAACGTGTTTGCCCGCGGCTTCAAGGCCGAGGTCCGCCCGGCGGGCGATCTCCCGGCCCTGACCGAACGGCTCCTGGAGCAGTCCGCCCTCGACGCGCTGGCAATGGCCGGCAAGGCCCGTCTGGCGCTGCACGGCGCCGCCAAGGTCGAAAATGCCCTGTCCCGCGGCCAGGCGGTGGCCATTCTGCACGCCAAAGACGGCGCGGAGGATGGAAAGCGCAAGATAAACGCCTATTTACGGAGGGGCGCCGCCGATTTGCCGGTCATCGAGGCATTTTCGGTCGAACAATTGGATTTGGCACTCGGGCGCGCAAATGTGGTACATGCAGCCCTGCTCGCCGGCCCCGCGACAACCACCTTCGTAGCACGCGCTTCGCGCCTTGCGCGGTTTTGCGCGCCTGACGAACAAAATCATCATGGGGCGCCACGCGCGGACGCCTGAGTTTTGAGGATCGGAATCGTAACGGAATGACTGAGACCAAGAACCCCGGTGAGAAGAAACTCAGCGCACCCGGCAAGCTGACGCTCAAGCCGCGGACCGAGACCGGCGTCGTGCGCCAAAGCTTCAGCCATGGCCGCAGCAAGCAGGTCGTGGTTGAGACCGTGAAGCGCCGCAACATCGGCGGCAGCAGCGCGGCCCCCGCGCCTGCGCCGAAACAGGAAGCGCCACCCGTCGAAGCGCCGAAAAAACCCGTCGCCGCGAAGCCGTCCGCGCCGAAGCCGTCTGGCGTCGTGCTGCGCACGCTGACCGACGAAGAGCGCAACGCGCGCGCCGCGGCGCTTGCCGATTCCAAGCTGCGCGACGCCGAAGAGCGCCGCATCGCCGAGGAAGAAGCCGCACGCCGCGCCATCCGCGAGGCCTCCGAACGTGACGAGCGCGAGAAAGCCGAAGCGCGCAAGCGCGAGGAAGAAGATCGCCTCAAGAAGGAAGAAGAATCCAAGCGCAAGGCCGGCGAGGTCGCCAAGAAGCGTCTCGGCGCCGACGAGCAGCCGAAGCGTCCGGCCGCCGCGCCGAAGCTCACGCTTGAAGCCGAAGAAGAAGAAGCGCCGCGTCGCCGTCCCGGTGGCGGCGCCAGCCCGCGTCCGGCTGTTCCCGCCCGTCCCGCCGCGCCGCGTCCCGGCGCCGAGAAGCAGCGCGGCCGCCTGACGCTGGTCAACGCGCTCAGTGCCGGCGAAGTGCGCGAGCGTTCGGTCGCCTCGTTCCGCCGCCGCACGCAGCGTCTCAAAGGCCACGCCTCGAACGAGCCGAAGGAAAAGATCGTTCGCGAAGTGACGATCCCGGAGGCGATTTCGATCTCCGATCTCGCCAACCGCATGTCGGAGCGCGCCGTCGACGTCATTCGTCTGCTCATGAAGCAGGGCCAGATGGCGACCATCAACGACGTCATCGACGCCGACACCGCGCAACTGATCGCCGAAGAACTCGGCCACACCGTCAAGCGCGTCGCCGAATCCGACGTCGAGGAGGGTTTGTTCGATTCGACCGACGAAGACGGGCACCTCGAGCCGCGCGCGCCGATCGTCACCGTCATGGGCCACGTCGACCACGGCAAGACCTCGCTGCTCGATGCGATCCGCTCCGCCGAAGTCGCCTCCGGCGAAGCCGGCGGCATCACCCAGCATATCGGCGCCTATCAGGTGACCGCGCCGGGTGGCCAGAAGATCACCTTCATCGATACGCCCGGCCACGCGGCGTTCACCTCGATGCGTGCCCGCGGCGCCAAGGTTACCGACATCGTCGTGCTGGTGGTTGCCGCCGACGACGGCGTGATGCCGCAGACGGTGGAAGCCATCGCTCACGCCAAGGCGGCGAAGGTGCCGATCATCGTCGCCATCAACAAGATGGACAAGCCGGATGCGAATCCGACCCGCGTGCGCACCGACCTGCTGCAGCACGAAATCCAGGTCGAATCCCTGGGCGGCGACGTGGTCGACGTCGAAGTGTCGGCGCTCAAGCGCCTGCACCTCGACAAGCTCCTGGAAATGATCGGCCTGCAGGCCGAACTGCTCGACCTCAAGGCCAATCCGGAGCGCGCTGCCGAAGGCACCGTGATCGAAGCCAAGCTCGACCGCGGTCGCGGCCCGGTTGCCACCGTGCTGGTGCAGCGTGGCACGCTGCATGTGGGCGACCTGATCGTCGCCGGCGCCGAATGGGGCCGCGTGCGCGCGCTCGTGTCCGACACCGGCGCCAATGTGAAATCCGCCGGCCCGTCGATGCCGGTCGAGGTGCTCGGCTTCTCCGGCATGCCGGAAGCGGGCGACCGCCTCGCCGTGGTCGAGAACGAGGCCCGCGCCCGCGAAGTGACCGACTACCGCGCCCGCCAGAAGCGCGAGAAGCAGGCCAACCGCGCGATGACCATGCGCGGCTCGCTCGAGCAGATGATGCATCAGCTCAAGGACAGCGGCGCGAAGGAAGCCGCGATGATCGTCAAGGCCGACGTGCAGGGATCGCTGGAAGCGATCATCGGCGCGCTCGACAAGCTCGGCACCGAGGAAGTCACCGCGCGCGTGCTGCATGGCGGCGTCGGCGGCATCACCGAATCCGACGTCACCCTGGCGCAGGCGTCCGGCGTGCCGATCATCGGCTTCAACGTCCGCGCGCATAAGGAAGCGCGCGAGGCGGCGGAGCGCGCCGGCATCGAGATCCGCTACTACAACATCATCTACGATCTGATCGACGACGTGAAGAAGGCCATGTCCGGCCTGCTCGCGCCGACGCTGCGCGAGACCATGCTCGGCAACGCGCAGATCCTGGAGGTGTTCAACATTTCCAAGATCGGCAAGATTGCCGGCTGCCGCGTCACCGACGGCACCGTGGAACGCGGCGCCAATGTGCGTCTGATCCGCGACAACGTCGTGATCCACGAAGGCAAGCTCTCGCAGCTCAAGCGCTTCAAGGACGACGTCAAGGAAGTGGCGAGCGGCATGGAATGCGGCATGGCCTTCGAAGCCTATCAGGACATGCGCGCCGGCGACGTGATCGAATGCTACCGCGTGGAGCAGGTGCAGCGCAGCCTGTGAGTCCAAATCTCACGGCTTCGTTTTAACGGTCTCCACTTTTTTCCACTGTCATGCCCGGGCTCGTCCCGGGCATCCCGCTTAGGCGGGCACATTGTGCCTTCCTTACCGGGATGGCCGGACATAAGCGAATGAAGCGACGCCGTTCTTCGAACGACCAGGCCCGGCCATGACGACAACGAAAATATCAGACTGAGACCATTGGCCATGAGCCGCAAGAAGAAATCCAAACACGACACCGGCCCGAACGCCTCGCAGCGGCAGTTGCGCGTCGGCGAACTGGTCCGCCACGCCGTCGCGGAGATGCTCGCCCGCGGCGACATCCACGATCCGATCATCGAGAGCCATCTGATCACCGTGCCGGAAGTGGCCGTCACCGCCGATCTGCGGCTCGCCACCATCTACATCATGCCGCTCGGCGGCCATGACGCGAAGCCGGTGCTCGAGGCGCTGGAGCGCAACAAGAAATTCCTGCGCGGCGAGATCGCGCATCGGATCAACCTGAAATTCGCGCCGGACATCCGCTTCCGCATCGACGAACGGTTCGACGAGGCCGAGCGCATCGAACGGCTGCTCCGCTCGCCCGACGTCGCGCGCGACCTGACAGACAAGGACGACCAGTGACGCAACGCGACCCCGCTCTCGACCGGCCTCATGCCGAGGAGCCGCATCAAAGCCCGCAGAGCGACGGCGAGACGCGCCCTTCGGGCGGTTCTCAGGATGAGGGGGGCGGAAAACCCCGCAAGCCGAAGCAGCAATTCCGCCGCGACAAACGCGACGTCCACGGCTGGATCGCCCTCGACAAACCCGTGGGCATGACCTCGACCCTTGCGGTGTCGGTGGTCCGCCGCCTGTTCTCGGCGAAAAGCGCCGGCCACGCCGGCACGCTCGACCCGCTCGCGTCGGGCTGCCTGCCGATCGCCATGGGCGAGGCGACCAAGACCGTCCCGTTCGTGATGGACGGCCGCAAGACCTACACCTTCACCATCCGGTTCGGCGAGGAACGCGACACCGACGACGCCGAGGGCAGAGTGATCGCCGCCAGCGACGCCCGCCCGACGGCAGAGGCGATCCGCGCGCTGCTGCCGCAGTTCATCGGCCGCATCGAACAGGTGCCGCCGAAATTCTCGGCCCTCAAGATCGCCGGGGAACGCGCCTATGACCTCGCCCGCGACGGCGAGGAGGTGGTGCTGGCGGCCCGGCCGGTGCAGATCGACCGGCTGGAACTTTTGGCCATGCCTGACGCCGACCACGCGGAACTGATCGCCGAATGCGGCAAAGGCACCTATGTCCGGTCCATCGCTCGGGATTTGGGCCGGAAACTCGGTTGTTTCGGCCATGTATCGGTCCTGCGCCGGGAGGCGGTCGGCGGGTTCGGGCCGAAGCTCATGATTTCGCTGGAACATTTGGAGGCGCTGTGTCATAGAGCGGCCGCCGGCGAGCTGTCGCTCGCCGATGCGCTTTTGCCTGTCGAGACCGCGCTGGACGACATCCCGGCGCTGGCCATTGGCCAGGCAGATGCGGTGAGGCTCAAGAGGGGCCAATCCGTTTTGGTGCGCGGACGGGACGCTCCCATCATCCGCGGCCCGGTCTATGTCACGTCAGCCGATCGTCTGATCGCGCTCGCCGAGATGGACCGCGGCGAAATCATCCCCAAGCGCGTATTCAATCTCGCCGGCCTCGTTGGCAGCGCCGGCAAACGGTAAAGGATCGACCGATGTCGATTACGACGGAACGTAAAGCGGAAGTCATCAAGTCGAACGCGACCAAGAAGGGCGACACCGGGTCGCCGGAAGTTCAGGTCGCGATCATTTCCGAACGCATCACCAACCTGACCGAGCACTTCAAGAAGCACACCCACGACAATCATTCGCGTCGCGGTCTGCTCAAGCTCGTGTCGCAGCGCCGGCAGCTGCTCGACCATCTCCGCCGGACCGACGAGCAGCGTTACAAGACGCTGATCGACAAGCTCAATATCCGCCGCTGAGCGGGGGTTTAAGCGCGCGGGACCGTCCCGCGCGTTTTCGTGAGCGGACGCACGGTGCGGCCGCTCTCATCTGTCGGCAATCGCAACAGTATTGATCCGGATTGCCGATCTCACCGGGCGACAGGGTCGCCCAGGGTCCAGTCCATGAAGCCATGGCAGGATCGCCGGACGCTGTCACGGTCGCGCATCGCGCGGCAGCGTCTCGCCGTCTTGCTTTGGCTTTCCGGTGGACCCGACACCATGAAAGACGACATCCATGTTTAAGACTCACCGAGTCGAACTCGACTGGGGCGGGCGTACGCTCACGCTGGAAACCGGCAAGATCGCCCGCCAGGCCGACGGCGCCGTGATGGCCTCCTATGGCGCCACCACCGTTCTCGCCACCGCCGTCGCCGCGCATTCGCCGCGCGAAGGCGTCGACTTCCTGCCGCTGACCGTCGACTACCAGGAAAAGTATTACGCCGCGGGCCGCATTCCCGGCGGCTATTTCAAGCGTGAAGGCCGGCCGACCGAGAAGGAGACGCTGGTCTCCCGTCTGATCGACCGTCCGATCCGTCCGCTGTTCGCCGACGGCTGGCGCAACGAGACGCAGGTGATCATCACCACGCTGTCGCACGATCTCGAGAACGATCCCGACATCCTGGCGATGGTCGCGGCCTCGGCCGCGCTGACGCTGTCGGGCGTGCCGTTCATGGGTCCGATCGGCGCCGCGCGCGTCGCCTTCGTCGACGGCGAATATGTGCTCAACCCGACTCTCGACGAGATGAAGGACGCGCAACTCGACCTCGTCGTCGCCGGCACCAGCGACGCCGTGCTGATGGTTGAATCCGAAGCCAAGGAGCTGACGGAAGAGATCATGCTCGGCGCCGTGATGTTCGGCCACAAGCATTTCCAGCCGGTGATCAAGGCGATCATCGAACTGGCGGAGAAGGCGGCGAAGGAGCCGCGCGACCACGACGTGCCGGACGAGAAGGCGCTGGAAGCCGAAATTCTCGGCCTGATCGAGAAGGATCTGCGCGCGGCCTACGCCATCCCGGCGAAGCTCGAGCGCTACGCTGCCGTCGGCGCCGTCAAGCAGAAGGTGATGGAGCACTACTTCCCGGCCGGCGCGGAGAATCCGAAGGTCACCAAGCTGCGCGTTGCCGGCGTGTTCAAGGAAGTCGAAGCCAAGATCGTCCGCTGGAACATCCTCGACACCAGCCGCCGCATCGACGGCCGCGACCTCAAGACCGTGCGCAACATCGTCGCCGAAGTCGGCGTGCTGCCGCGCACCCACGGCTCGGCGCTGTTCACCCGCGGCGAGACCCAGGCGCTGGTCGTCACCACGCTCGGCACCGGCGAGGACGAGCAGTGGATCGACGCGCTGCAGGGCAGCTACAAGGAAACCTTCCTGCTGCACTACAACTTCCCGCCCTATTCGGTCGGTGAGACCGGCCGCCTCGGCGGCACCAAGCGGCGCGAGATCGGCCACGGCAAGCTTGCCTGGCGCGCGATCCATCCGCTGCTGCCGAAGGCCGACGAATTCCCGTACACGCTGCGCGTCGTGTCGGAAATCACCGAGTCCAACGGCTCCTCGTCGATGGCCAGCGTCTGCGGCGCCTCGCTGTCGCTGATGGATGCGGGCGTTCCGCTCAAGCGTCCGGCGGCGGGCATCGCCATGGGCCTGATCCTCGAAGGCGAGCGCTTCGCGGTGCTCTCCGACATTCTCGGCGACGAGGATCACCTCGGCGACATGGACTTCAAGGTGGCGGGTACCGATCAGGGCATCACGTCGCTGCAGATGGACATCAAGATCGCCGGCATCACCGAAGAGATCATGAAGGTCGCCCTTGGCCAGGCCAAGGAAGGCCGTCTGCACATTCTCGGCGAGATGGCGAAGGCGCTCACCAGCGCGCGCGCCGAACTCGGCGAGCACGCGCCGCGCATCGAGACCTTCAAGATCCCGACCGACAAGATCCGCGAAGTGATCGGCACCGGCGGCAAGGTGATCCGCGAGATCGTCGAAAAGACCGGCGCCAAGATCAACATCGAGGACGACGGCTCGGTGAAGGTCGCGTCGGCCGACGGCGAGTCGATCAAGGCGGCGATCAACTGGATCAAGTCGATCGCCTCCGATCCGGAAGTCGGCCAGATCTACGAAGGCACCGTGGTCAAGGTGATGGACTTCGGCGCGTTCGTGAACTTCTTCGGCGCCAAGGACGGCCTCGTGCATATCAGCCAGCTCGCGGCAAACCGCGTGCAGAAGACCTCCGACGTCGTCAAGGAAGGCGACAAGGTCAAGGTCAAGCTGCTCGGCATGGACGAGCGCGGCAAGGTGCGCCTGTCGATGAAGGTCGTCGATCAGACGACCGGCGAAGACCTCGAAGGCAAGCAGCAGGAACAGGCTGCCGGCTGATCGCCGTCAGATTGCGACACGAAAGGGCGGCCTTCGGGCCGCCCTTTTTGTTTGTGTGTACAGCGGCGACAAGACTTCGGTCTCCCTCTCCTGCAAGCGGGAGAGGAAAGACGCGCCTCACGCCGCCGCCTGTGCCGCCATCGCCCGGCGGATTCATCGCGGACTGGCACGGCCGTTCCCCGATCCGCCACCGACGGATGCCTACGGATTGCCGATGGCGATCTGCGCCCGACTGTGCCAAATCGCCGCCCATCGAAGTGAACAGCGAGGTTCCCATGCCGTTTCCCAGCCGCCTGATTGATGGTTATCGCGCCTTCCTCGTCAGCCGCCTGCGCAAGGAACAGGCGCAATATCGCGAGCTAGCCGATCGCGGCCAGTCGCCGGAAGTGATGGTGATCGGCTGCTGCGACTCGCGCGTGTCGCCGGAAGTGATCTTTGACGCCGGCCCCGGCGAACTGTTCGTGGTCCGCAACGTCGCCAATCTGGTGCCGCCCTACGCGCCGGACGGCAAGGCGCACGGCGTCTCAGCGGCGCTCGAATTCGGTGTAGTCGCGCTCAAGGTGAAACACATCGTCGTGCTCGGCCATGCCCAGTGCGGCGGCGTCAAGGCGTTCGCGGAAGACAGCACGCCGCTGACGCCGACCGACTTCATCGGCCAGTGGATGACGCTGATGGCGCCCGCCGCCGACATCGCCGGCCCGCGCGGCGACCTGCCGCTCGGCGACTACATCACGCAGCTCGAGCAGGCCAATGTGGTCAACAGCCTCAACAACCTGATGACCTTCCCGCGCCTGCGCGAGCGCGTCGAGCGCGGCGAGACCCACCTGCACGGCGCTTACTTCGGCGTTGCCGCCGGCAAATTGTGGGTACGCGACGACGCGACCGGCGCGTTCACGCAGGCGGCGGTCGACGACTATACGCGCATGTTCGCGACGCCGCGGTTTTGATGCTCTTTCCCTCTCCCTTGAGAGAGAGGGAATTGCCAGCAGCTTGTTTTGAGCATCGCATCAAAACATCCGTCATCAACGGGCTTGTCCCGGTGATCTCGGCAAGGGACACACCGTGCTCCCCTAAACGAGATGGCCGGGACAAGCCCGGCCATGACGCATCATTGGAAGATGTATGACGCCTCTGCGGCCGCTTACGCCGCCTTGCGCTTCGCCTCGATCAGCTTGCGGTTGATCAGCACCTCGGCGATCTGGATCGCGTTGAGCGCCGCGCCTTTGCGCAGATTGTCGGACACGACCCACATCTCCAGGCCGTTCTCGACCGTCACGTCCTCGCGGATGCGGCTGATATAGGTCGCATCCTCGCCCGCCGCTTCATACGGCGTGACGTAGCCGCCCGGTTCGCGCTTGTCGATGACCAGGCAACCCGGCGCGGTGCGCAGGATGTTGCGCGCCTCGTCGGCGGAGATCGGGTTCTCGAACTCGATATTGACCGCTTCCGAGTGGCTGACGAACACCGGCACGCGCACGCAGGTCGCGGTCAGCTTGATCTTCGGATCGAGGATCTTCCTCGTCTCCACGTTCATCTTCCACTCTTCCTTGGTGTAGCCGTCCTCCATGAAGACGTCGATCTGAGGAATGAGGTTGAACGCGATCCGCTTCGGAAACTTCTTGGTCTCCATCTCGTCGAGCGTGAACACCGACTTGGTCTGCGAGAACAGTTCGTCCATCCCATCCTTGCCCGCGCCCGACACCGACTGATAGGTGGCAACGACCACGCGCTTGATCTTCGCCTTGTCGTGCAGCGGCTTCAGCGCGACGACGAGCTGCGCCGTCGAGCAGTTCGGATTGGCGATGATGCCCTTCTTGCGGAAGCCCGCCACGGCATCGGCGTTCACCTCCGGCACGACCAGCGGCACGTCCGGGTCCATGCGCCAGGTCGACGAATTGTCGATCACCACCGCGCCCTGCGCCGCGATCTTCGGCGACCATTCCTTCGACACGGCGCCGCCCGCCGACATCAGGCAGATGTCGACATCGGAGAAGTCATACGTGTCGAGCGCTTTCACCTTCAGGGTTTTGTCGCCGAACGAGCATTCCGTGCCCTGGCTTTTGCGCGAGGCCAAAGCGACGACCTCATCGGCGGGAAATTCCCGCTCGGCCAGGATGGACAACATCTCGCGACCGACATTGCCGGTCGCGCCGACCACGGCGACCTTGTAACCCATTGTTAACTCTCCGAAAAAATTTCCAGCGCCGGTAAGACCTCCGGCAACGGGACGGCAGCGTGTCTAGGAGAAAATCTGTGGAAAGACAACGGGAAGCTCGTTTCGGGCTGGCTGGGGTTGGGAATGCATCCGGCGTTGCGTTCACGGGCATTTCGCAGAGGGCCGGACGGCGGTGCCGGCCCGCACCGGCAGGCTGCGCCCATGCCCGGGATCAGGGGCCGCAGCGAGTGGTCCTCCGCGTTCCTCCAGGGGCTGGCTTATTGCAGCGGCCTGGCCGCTGTCGCCGCCTTTGCCGCCTATATCGCCGATCCGCCTCGGGTTATCGCTGCCGCGGAACCCGTCGTCCAGTCGCAATGGACTGAGGTGGAGCGGCCGTTCCCGGCCTTCGCCCTGCCGATTCCGGAAGCCGGCGAGGCGCCGGAGCGCTACGCCATCCGGCGGCATACCGCCGGCGGCGGCCGCAAGGACATCCTGATGCGCGGCGAACCCACCGCCGACGCGCCCTATCTGCAACTGGAAATCTACCGGCCTGGCGCAGAGATCGCCGCGTTCGGCGGTCCCGCCGACGAGATCATGGCGCGCGCCGGTGCGCTGGGCGTCGCGCGCGGCGTGACGCCAGGCGATGCGCTGCCGACCAAGTTCGGCAGCTTCGCCACCGTCACCTTCGCGGTCGGCGGCGAGGCCCCGAAAGCCTGCACCGGCTTTGCGCACGCCGACAGCGAACCGCGCCTGCAGATCGCCGGCCTGTTCTGTCAGCCGGGCGATGCGGCGGTCGACCGTTCGGTGCTCGCCTGCGCGCTCGACCGGCTGACGCTGGTCGCCGCCGGCAGCGACCCGACGATCGGCGCGCTGTTCGCGCGCGCCGAGCGCCACCGGACGTTCTGCGGTCAGCGCAATCCGCTGATGGCGCCGACGCCGAAATACCAGACGCTGTGGAAGGCAATCGAACAGAAGCAGCGCGCCGCGGGCCGTTAGCGCCATCACTCAAACCATTTGCCGGTCATTCCGGGGCGTCCGCCGTGGCCCGAAGGGCGAAGGCGTGACGAACCCGGAATCCAGCTTCACGCGCAATCATCGTATGTCTGGATTCCGGATCGTCGAGCTAATGCTCGACGATCCGGAATGACAGCGAGAACTAGCTTCCGTAATTCTTCGCCAGATACTCCTTGATCGCCTTGGCGTCCGCGTCCTCGATCGGCGCGCCGTAGACCTTGATCATCTTGGTGACCTCGGCATCCCACAAGGTTGCGTTCGGATACGGCGAGTTCATCAGCACATAATCGAGGCTGTGACAGGCTGCGCAATTGGCCTCGACCTTGTCGAGGCCCGGTGCCTGCTTCAACTGCACCGGCTTTTCCTCGGCCAGCGCCGGAACGGTGAAGGCCGCGATGAGAGCAGCAATAGCAACTGTGCGCATGATGTCTCTCCTTACGCGACCGTGAGCGTGACGCTCTGGACGACGTTGTGATGATAGCCGGGCGGATTGTGGATCAGCTTGGTGGTCTGCGTCTGGCCGATCGCGTTGGTGGCGCGCGCCATCACCGTGACCTTGCCTTTGCCTTTCACCGGCAGACTGAAGGTGCGGAACGCATAGCGGCCGAGATCCTCGCCGAGCTTCGCCGGCATCCAGCTCTTGCCGCCGTCGAACGACATTTCCACCGTCTGGATACCGTAGCCGCCGTCCCAGGCGATGCCGCCGACCGGCGTTCCGCCTTTCACCTTCGCGCCATCGGCGTGACTGGAGATCAGCGAGTTCACCACCATCTCGGTGATCGGCGTGTTCACCGCCGTTTCCTGCGAGATGAAGCGCGCGACCAGCGGGAATTTTCCGAGCGGGATGCGGTACGCGCCCGCCATCCAGAAGTTCTTGTCAGGCGTGGTGACCGCCTTGATCGAATTGACGTGCTTCATCCAGTAGGTGCCGGTCCAGCCCGGCACGATGATGCGCGCCGGCGCACCATTGAGATGCGGCAGCGGCCCGCCGTTCATCTCGTAGGCGATCAGCGTCGTGTCCTCCATCGCCTTCCACACCGGAATGCTCTTGATGAAGTCCGGCGTCTTGTCGAACGGCGGTCCGTCGGCACCGCCGAACACCACCTCGATCGCTTCTTTCTTGATGTTGGCTTTCGCCAGCACGTCCTTGAGCCGAGCGCCTTTCCAGCGCGCGCAACCCATGGCGCCGTAACCCCATTCGACACCCGGCACATGCGGATCGAACAGACCGCGCCGGTTGCCGGAGCATTGATTGACCGCGACCACCTCGACCGCCGGCATCGCCTTGAGATCATCGAGGCCGATCTGCAGCGTACCCCCGGCGCCGTCGCCGCCGACGTCGATCTTCCACGTCTTCGGATCGATCTCGGGAATGTCGGAGAGATGGTAGCGCACGAAGAACGCATCGGTCGGCGTGATCGCCGTGCGGAAATATTCGATCGGCGTTTCGTAATTGGGCGGCCGGTAGCTGAGCTTGATCAGCGGCTTCTTGCCGGGCAGCGCATCGAGGATCGCGTTCTGCCGCAAGCCTTGCGGCAAGCCGGCCGGCAGATCGAGCGGAGCGGCTTCGGCCGCGTCGCCGAGCAAGGGCATGGCCCCGCCGGTCGCCAGCCCCAGCGCGGCAAGACCCGCCCCGCCGAGAAATCCGCGGCGGCTCGCGGTCAGACCGCCGGCTAAGGCGTCGTCGGCTCCATCATGAAAGGGGTCTCGTGTCTTGCGCTCTGAATCCGTCCTCGGCTTGAATCCCGGCATGGTTTGCTCCCTGTCGCTCCGCTTCCGGAGCCGCGACCCGACACACCGCGACCCGGTGTGCCGTTTTGTCGCAGGAAGCCTAATCCGTAGAAAATCATTTCACAATTGGCCTCTTCACAATTGATCTCTTGCCCTCCTCTGCCGTCTCGGAGCGAGAATAACCGGGACGCGAAAGCCGCGGATGGGGAGGTTATTGCGCGAACGGGTTGCGGAAACCGCCCTGGCTCGGCGTCGTGCGCGGCGGGAATGCCGCCTCCAGATAATCGAGGATCTTGGCGCGGTCGGCTGCCTCGGGCGCGGGCATCCCGTGCTTCGACACCATCAGGCTGATGGATTCGTCCCACTGGCGGCGGTTCATGCCCTGCTGCGCCACCAGCTTGAAACCGTGACACGCGGTGCAGGCATAGAACGTGTCGTCGCGATGGACGCCTTGCGGGAAATCCTCCGGCGCTTCGTCACGCGGCTGCGCCGAGGCGGGAATAGCCAAGACGACCGCGGCGACGATTGCCGCCGCGATCCTCACGACCTGCCGCGCCGGATGCGCGGCAGGTTTCCGGTTCAGGACGCGCATGATCAGCCGACCAGCACGGCGACGCGATGCATGGCGTTGCCGCCGTAGCCCTGCGGATTCCAGAAGCCGGCGAGATGCGGCTGCATCACGCCCTTGGCATCGGTGCCGCGCGTCCAGATTTCGTAGTAGCCGTCCGCCGGCAGCTTCACCGTCGCGGTCCAGCGCTGCCAGTCGTACCTGTTCTTGGGCTTCTCGAGTTTTGCCCGCTTCCAGGTCGCGCCGAAGTCGGTCGAGACGTCGACCTGCTTGACGAGCAGATCGCCGGCCCAGGCCGCGCCGCGCAGCTTGATCTCCTTGGTGCCGGCGGGAAGCTTGGTGCCGTTCGCCGGACTGGTGACGATCGAGCGCACCGGCATCGATTCCAGGATGCGGAAGTTCGCCGGATCGCCCTTCGCGCCCGGCACCATCGGCTTGATGGCGACGCGATAGGAGAACTCGGTCATGCCCGGACCGTCGTGCTCCTTGTCGCGGATCCAGATGCGGTTCAGCCACTTCGCCGACACCGAACCCGGCCAGCCCGGAATGAACAGACGCACCGGCCCGCCGTGGATGTTCGGCAGCGGCTGACCGTTCATGGCGAACACGATCAGATTGTTCTCATCCATCAGCTTGCCGATCGGCACGCCGCGCGACAGCGTCGGCTTGCTGGCATCGCCGGAGAGATGCAGATCGCTGCCGTAATGGCCGGAGAATTTCGCCGACGGCTTGAGGCCGGCGGCCTTCATCACGTCGCCAAGCCGCACGCCGGTCCATTCCGGACAGCCGGCGCCGCCGTTGGTCCACTGGTTGCCGCGCGCCTGCGGCGTGAAGAACGAGCGGCCGTTGCCGCCGCATTCCAGCACCATGCGGCGCGTCACCGGCTTGAACTTCGATTTCAATTCACCGAGCGTCAGCGTCAGCTTGTTGTTCACTTCGCCGTCGATGACGAACGACCACTTGTCCGGCTCCTTCGCCGCTTCCGGCGTCTGGCCGTTGTTGCGCACGAACAGCTTGTCGGTCGGGGTGGTGTCGTCGTCGAGCAGATGTTCCGGCGTCTCCGCGACCAGCGGACGATCGCCGAGCACGACGAGCTTGTCGCTTTTGCCGGGGAACTGGAGATATTGCGGGCCTTTCGGCGCTGCCGCAGGCGCGGCGCCACCGGCCGGCGCCCCTTGCGCCATCGCCGCCGGAATCATGCCGCCCGGCATATTCGCTGCGAACGGGATCGCGCCGCCCACGGCCGCGCCCATCGCCGCCAGGCCGGCACCGCCGAGGAAACCGCGGCGGCTCGGGGCGGTCTCGCGCCCGAACACCACGGCGTCGGCGCGCTCCGGATCATTGTCATACAATTCGTCGATCGAACGTTCCCGGGACCCGGTTATTTTGGATTCAGACATCGTCGCTCCCTTTCAGCTCCGCGCCCGGAGCCTTGTGCCAATGCCCGCGTCCGGGCATCGCGGTCACGCTAGTCCCGCCGGGGCAGGCCGCACAGTTGCGTTATCGTCGCGGGGCACGCGGAACGATGCCCGATCGGGACCGTTGCCTCCCTACCGCAGCCGGCAATCCCGTTCGGCGGCGGCCGAAATGGAGATTCCCCTTTGCGGCGCCTTGGCTTAAGGTGCGGCAACACTCTGGGGATTCTGGCGAGGAATAGAACGATGACGATCCGGCGCTTTCCGATGATTCTGGCGGGCCTTGCGGTGACGGCAATGACGGCCGGCACGCTCCTGTCCATGCCCGCCGATGCGGCGCCGAAGCAGCGCTATATCCGCAACGACGGGACCGTGGTCCGCTGGCAGGACGAGAACGGCCGCATGCGCACCCGCATCATCGTGCAGAAACGCTCCTATCTCGACGCCGGCACCAATGTGGTCCGCGGCGAGCGCAAATACACCGACTATGTGATGCCGCCGACCCATTCGGCGGTGCCGGAAGCGATGCGCCGCACCGCGGCCGACCGCGCTTCGGAAACCATGCCGGGTCCTTTCGACCTGCCGGGCAAGAACAATCCGCGTCAGTGGTAATCGCGCCGCGCGAACTTCACGAAAAAGGCCGGGTCACCCCGGCCTTTTTTGTTGCGTGATGCATCCCGCTGCGGCGGAAGTCTCTCAACTCGGTCATGGCCGGGCTTGACCCGGGCATCCCGCTTAGATGGCCACAGTGTCTACCTCATTGGGATGGCCGGGACTTCGCCCGGCCATGACGGAAGAGCGGTGCTGTTACAAAACCCGCGTCTCGAAGAATGAAAGGCGTTACGTCGCCTTCTCGATCTCTTCGATGATCGCGTCGCCCATCTCGCGGGTGCTGATGGCCTTGCCGCCGGACGCGATGTCCGCCGTGCGCAGGCCGCGCGCGAGCGCCCCCGAAATCGCCTTCTCGATCAGATCGGCTTCCGCGCCGAGATTGAACGAATAGCGCAGCGCCATCCCGAACGACGCGATCATCGCGATCGGATTGGCCAACCCCTTGCCGGCGATGTCCGGCGCCGAGCCGTGCACGGGTTCATAGAGCGCGCGGCGCTTCTTGGTCTTCGGATCGACGTCGCCGAGCGAAGCCGACGGCAGCATGCCGAGCGAGCCGGTGAGCATCGCCGCCACGTCGGAGAGAATGTCGCCGAACAGATTGTCGGTGACGATCACGTCGAACTGCTTGGGATTGCGCACGAGCTGCATCGCGCCGGAATCGGCGAGCTGATGCTCCAGCGTCACGTCCTTGAATTCGCGCTGATGGGTCTGGTTGACGACCTCTTTCCAGAGCACGCCGCTCTTCATGACGTTGTTCTTTTCCATCGACGTCACCTTGTTGCGGCGCTTGCGCGCCAGCTCGAAGGCGACGCGGGAAATGCGCTCGATCTCGTAGGTGTCGTAGACTTGCGTATCGACCGCGCGCTTCTGGCCGTTGCCGAGATCGGTGATGGTCTTCGGCTCGCCGAAATAGACGCCGCCGGTGAGCTCGCGCACCACCATCAGATCGAGATCGTCGACCAGCTCGCGCTTGAGGCTCGAGGCATCGGCCAGCGCCGGATAGCAGATCGCCGGCCGCAGATTGGCGTAGAGCGCGAGGTCCTTGCGCAGCCGCAGCAGGCCCGCCTCCGGCCGCACCTCGTAGGGGACGTCGGCCCATTTCGGCCCGCCGACCGCGCCGAGGATCACCGCGTCCGCGGCCATCGCCTTGTCCATCGTCGCGTCGGTGATGGCGACGCCGGAGGCGTCATAGGCCGATCCGCCCACCAGGCCGTCCTCGGTCTCGAACCGGTGTGGACCGCGCTTGTTGAAGACCGCGATGACGCGCTTCACCTCCTCCATGACTTCGGGGCCGATGCCGTCGCCGGGGAGAAGAAGCAGTTTGTAGGTGGCCATGATCGCCTCTGAACACGCTGTGCCGTTGAATCCGGGCGGATTGCTAAAACGCCCGGCCCACAATGGCAAGCCAACGCAAGCGATCAGGTGCAATAGATCAGGCCGATGCCGCGCCGTTCAGGCCACCATGGCCTTCAGGGCCGGGCGGCTGCTGATCCACGATTGGTTCTCCGCCCAGCCATCGAGACCGAACACATGGCCGGCACGCTTCACGAACAGCAGCACCAGCACCCCGGCATAGACCAGATGATAATCGACGATGAGGTTGTTGGTGTTCTCGATGAACGGCCAGTCCATATGCGCGAACCAATAGGTGATCATCAGCAACACACCGAACACGGTGCTGACACGCACCAGCAGGCCGACCAGCAGCGACAGACCGATCAGCAGATGACCGTATTCGACAAGGAAGGTCGTGACCGGCGCCATGGCCGGCGTAGTGAAGACCGAGAAGAATCCGTGAAAAGTCTTCGTGTGGCTGAGAAATCCAACCACGCTGAAGTCCGGCACAAAGACCTGATGTGACGCGGCGTAGAGGAATGTCCACGCCATGGTCAGTCGAAAATAAAGCAGGAGCGCCTTTTCAGCCGGGGAATAAGCCATGGGATCCATCCTGCCTGATGAAGCGGATTTGCCATCTTCCGCCACCGCGGAAGACACGCCTTGATCTCGCTCAATGGCCGGACGGCGCCTGGCTTAAGACCCGCTAAACCAGTTGTAGCCCTGGTCTTCCCAATAGCCGCCCATGTCCTTGTTGGTGACATGGAGCGAGACCACGTGCTTCGGGTTCTTGAAGCCGAGCTTGGTCGGGATGCGGATCTTCATCGGGAAGCCGTACTTCACCGGCAGGATGTCGTTGCCATATCGGAACGTCATCTGCGTCTGCGGATGCAGCGCGGTCGGCATGTCGATGGTGTTGGAATAGCCCTCGGCACAGCGGAACCAGACATATTTCGCCGTCGTGTCGGCGCCGATCCGTTTCAGGAAATCGGACAACCGCGCGCCGGTCCACGAGCCGATGGCGCTCCATCCCTCGACGCAGATGTGCCGCGTGATCTGCCGCTCCTGCGGCAGCTTGTAGAGTTCTTCCAGGGTCCACGGTGTCTTGTTCTCGACCAGACCGCCGATCTCCAGCTTGTAGGTCTCCCCGTTCACCTCCGGCGCCTCGTCCTCGCTGTAATAGGCGTTGAACGGGAAATCCGGCGTGATCGCACTTTCCGGATAGGTCGGCGCCAGCGTGTTCGGATTGAACAGCGCGGCCTGCACGCCGTCGTTGAATTCGGAAATCTTGCGCAGCACCCGCTCCGCGGTCGGGCCATCGACGATGTCGCAGCCGGTAAGCAGGGTCAGCGCGCCAAGGCTCGCCGCGCCGCGCAGGAACTGCCGCCGCGCCGGATCGGGCATCAGCTTCGCCGCGTCCTTGATCAGCAGGGTTTTGTCGACGCCGGGGATGAGGCGGATTTTGCGCATGGTTCTCTCTCCTCAGCGGCCGGCGATCATGGCGCGCAGGCTTTTCGGCACCAGCAGCGCGAGCAGCACATGCACCACCAGGAAGCCGACGATGGTCGCCATGGCGAAGAAGTGGACGAAGCGCGCGACGTCATAGCCGCCGAACAGCGCGGTGAGCCACGACAGTTGCACCGGCTTCCAGATCGAGATGCCCGACAGCACGACAATGACGCCGGCGAGAATGACGACGATATAAAGGACTTTCTGCACGGCGTTGTAACGCGACAAGTCATCGTGCGGCAGCCTGAAGGTCAGCGCCTCGCGCACCGTGCCGACAAGATCGCCGAGCCGGACCGGGATCAGCTTGCGGCGAAACCGGCCGCTGGCGAAGCCGAGCGCGAGATAGATCAGCCCGTTGATCGCCAGCACCCACATGGCGGCGAAATGCCAGAGCAGCGCGCCGGCGAGCCAGCCGCCGAGCGTGATGCTGCGCGGGAAGTCGAAGTCGAACAGGGGCGAGGCATTGTAAATCTGCCAGCCGGACATGATCATAACCACCATGGCGACGGCGTTGATCCAGTGGGTGATCCGCACCCAGCGCGGATGGATCAGCGGCCGGTCACGGCGCGTCCCGGCATCTCCATCGATGGCGGTGCTGACACTCATGATTCGCTTCTCCCCCTGCTTTCGTTCTGACTATACGCCACGAACCGGCGCGCGGACGCCCGCGGCCGGTCCGATCACGCAGTCTTTATTGCCGGCTCACTTCTTGTCGCTCTTCATGGCGTCGGGCTTCATGCCGTCTTTCTTCATCGCGCCGCCCGCCATGCCGTCCTTCTGCATGCCGTCCTTCTTCATCGCGTCGCTCTTCATGGCATCTTTCTTCATGCGGTCGGATTTCTGCATCTTGTCGCCATTGCTCATTCCTTGGCTCATGCCCTGAGCGGATGCGGCCGGCACGGCGGCGAGCAAAGCCAACGCGGCCACGGGAGCCAGCCAAAGGCGCGCATGGCGAGAACGAATCGTTGTCATGTTTCTTCCCCTTTTTCCTCTCGGATTGCGATGCGATTAAACTCGCAGCGCATCCTTACCGGCCACGCGCAACACGGTCGTCTCAGCTTTCCGTGTGCCGGAGATCGCGCCGCCGTCACGCCGGCGTGAACCGATTTGCATCTTGCGGCGCACTCGTGCAGGACTCCCGCCGATCCGAAGGACCAGCGGGAGCGCACAAGCATGTCAAAGACCTCGACCGGACGTTTCTTCGAGGACTTCGCGCTCGGCCAGCAGATCGCCCACGCCACGCCGCGCACCGTCACCACCGGCGACGTCGCGCTCTATAACGGCCTGTTCGGCGCGCGTTTCGCGGTACAGTCGTCCGATGCCTTCGCCGAGCGGATCGGCTATCCGCGCGCGCCGGTCGACGACCTTCTCGTCTTCCATGTGGTGTTCGGCAAAACCGTGCCGGACATCTCGCTCAATGCTGTCGCCAATCTTGGCTATGCCGACTGCCGCTTTCTCAAGCCGGTGTATCCCGGCGACACGCTGAGCGCGACGTCGGAGGTGATCGGCCTGCGGCAGAATTCCAACGGCAAGACCGGCATCGTCTATGTGCGCTCGCGCGGCTTCAATCAGGACGGTGCCGAGGTGCTCACTTATGCGCGCTGGGTGATGGTCCGCAAACGCGACGAGCACGCACCCGCGCCGGACGAGCAGGTGCCGGATTTGCCGAAAACGGTCGAAGCCGGCGCGCTCGGCGGCGCCTGCCCGATCCTCAACACCGCCGTCTACAACGATGTGCTCGCCGGCAGCCCGCATCGCCACGGCGATTATGCCGTCGGCGACAGGATCGATCATGTCGACGGCATGACCGTGGAGGAAGCCGAGCACATGATCGCGACGCGGCTCTATCAGAACACCGCGCGCGTGCACTTCAACCAGTATTCGGAATCGCAGGGCCGTTTCGGCCGCCGGCTGATCTATGGCGGCCACGCGATCTCGCTCGCGCGCGCGCTGTCGTTCAACGGGCTCGGCAATGCGTTCCACATCGCCGCCATCAACGGCGGGCGCCATGCGGCGCCGCTGTTCGCCGGCAATACCGTGTTCGCGTGGAGCGAGGTGCTGGCCACCGCGAAGCTGCCGGGCCGCGACGATGTCGGCGCGCTGCGGCTCCGCACGATCGCGACCAAGGATCGCCCGTGCGGCGATTTCCCGGCCAAGACCGCCGATGGCGACGATCCGGCGGTGATCCTCGAACTGGATTACTGGGCGCTGATGCCGCGGTGATGAATTCCTCATGGTGAGGAGCATCGCCATAAGCACCTTCACGCGCGTTCACGCGCGTCTGCGACGCGCTATGGCGATGCGTCTCGAACCACGAGGATCATTCAACCTCATCCTTCGAGACGCGGGCTTCGCCCGCTCCTCGGGATGAGGTAAAGCGCGTTACTCCGTCACCACGCCGCAGGCGATGCGGTCGCCGGCGTCGCCGGCCGGATCGGTCTTGTTGTCATCGGCCTTGGCGTGGATGACGAGCGCGGAGCCATCCGCGTCGAACACCGAATTCGGCTGGCCCTTGGCCAGCGTGATCATGGTGTTGAACACTTCCACCGTCAGCGTGCCGTCCTGCGGGACATGCAGGTTCGGCATGTCGCCGGCATGCGCGCCTTCGGCGGATTCCAGGCCGTGCTTGTGGCTCGCCGGATTGAAATGGCCGCCGGCGCTGGTGAACGGCGCCTCGCACTTGCCGACCGCGTGAACGTGGAAAGCGTGTTCGCCCGGATCGACGCCCTTCACCGAGAGGCGGATCAGCACGCCATTCTTGGTCTGGATCAGATTGGCTTCGCCGACCTCTTTGCCATTCTTATCCTTGAGCACGGCCTTGGCGATCGCGGGAGACTGCGACGACTGCGCCAGCGCGGGCGTGGTGACAGGGGCGACAGCGGCGGCCATCGCGACGGCAACGGTCGCGGCGGCAAAGTGCCAGGCAGCCTGGCGGATGGTCTTCATGGTCGTCTCCTGACTGAAAAAACGGGACCGGTCGCAGCGCGACGTCCTCCAAGGCAACGGGCGTCAGTCTATCAGGTTCCCCGAAGTTCCGCCCGCGCCGCCCGGCTGCGGCGAAGCGGCGCGCGCCGGCTCCAACGGCCGCAGCACCTCGCCGCCGTCCTGCAGATGCTTCACCAACTCGCGGGCGTAGGGCGGCAGGTTGTCGAGATTGCGCACGCAGATGGTGAGGTCGCGCACCGCCCAGGCGTCGGCGATGTCGACCACCCGGATCGCCATGGTCTTCACCGCCCGCAGCGCGGTCGAACGCGGCACGATGCCGACGCCCACATTGAATTCAACCACCCGGCACACCGTCTCGAAGCTGCGCAACTGCACCCGCAGCCGCAGCGTACGGCCGACCTTGGCCGCCTTGTCGGCGAAGAAGCGCTGCGCCGCGCTCTGCCGCTCCAGGCCGACGAAATCGTGCTCGAGGATTTCCTCGAACGACACCGTATGCCGCCGCGCCAGCGGATGCCGGTCCGGCACCACCAGCACGAACCGGTCGCGGCGGAACGGAAACCGCTTCAGCCGCCCGGCATCGACCGTGCCGGCGACGATGCCGATATCGGCGACACCTTCGGCGATCAGGCCGACGATCTCGTCCGACAGCCGCTCCTCCAGATCGATGCTCACATGCGGATGCGTCGCCAGGAACGACGACAGCACCTCGGGCAGGAATTCGGTGAGCGCATTGGTGTTGGACATCAGCCGCACCTGCCCGGCCGCGCCGCCGGCATAGGCGCCGAGGTCTTCTCGTAATCGGTCCGCTTGGGCGAGAATGGCCCGGGCATGTTGCAGCAGGGTGCTGCCGGCGTGGGTCGGCGTCACGCCCTGCCGGCCGCGAACGAGGAGCGGCGCGCCCAGCGCCTCCTCCATGTTGCGGATGCGGGTCGAGGCCGCCGCGAGCGCCAGATTGGCCCGCTCCGCCCCATGGGTGATGCTGCCCGCCTCGACCACGTGGCGAAACAGCCGCAAATCCGCGAAATCGAACCGCATGGCGCGTCACCCTTGGTCTTTTACCTTCGCTTAAGACGAAGGCAAACTACACAAAACACTAAGTTCGACAGCCAAACGACCACTTGGAGCCGGTTTCCTTTCGCTGTACACGAAGTTTGGAATGATCGCAAAAGAGCCGGCTCCGGCCTTCCGGAACTGGCGCGGTTGCGGTTCCGTTGCCATTCAAGACGTTCTGCAAAAAAGCGGCGCGTGCCGGCCGTTTCGGCCTCCCGCCGCCTGATGCCGGAGAAACCCATGGCCGAAGCCAAGACGTCCTCACCGGGGTCCGTCCAGCGACCGCTGTCGCCGCACCTGCAAATCTATCGCCCGATGCTGACGATGATGATGTCGATCGTCCATCGCATCACCGGCGCCGCCCTGTTTTTCGGCACCGCCATCGTCGCCTGGTGGCTGATCGCGGCGGCGTCCGGCCCCAACGCCTACGCCACCTTCGAAGCGGTGATGGGCTCGATCATCGGCAAGCTCGTCCTGTTCGGCTACACTTGGGCGCTGATCCACCACATGCTCGGCGGCATCCGCCATCTGATCTGGGATATGGGGCACGGCTTCGGTCCGCAGGAGCGCGAATGGCTCACCGCGGCGACCCTGGTCGGCTCGGTCGGTCTGACGCTGATCCTCTGGGTGGTCGGCTATATGATGCTCGGAGGCGCGCGATGATCGGCGAGAAGCCCAACGAATTCCGCACGCCGATGAGCCGCGTGCGCGGTCTCGGGCCGGCGCGCTCCGGCACCACGCATTTCTGGCATTCGCGCGTCACCTCGGTGGCGCTGGTGCCGCTGACCATCGCCTTCGTGGTGATCGTCGCCATGCTGATCGGCCGCAACCACGCCGCCGTGGTGCAGATCCTCGCCTCGCCGGCGGTATCGATCCTGCTGATCCTGTTCCTCGCCGCGAGCCTCTATCACATGTGGCTCGGCATGCAGGAAATCATCATCGACTACGTGCACGCCGACGCACCGAAATTCGCGGCGCTGCTCGGTAACACCTTCTTCTGCTGCATCGTCGGCGCGATCTGCCTGTTCGCGCTGCTGAAGATTTCTTTCGGAGTGTAATCATGGCTGGTAACGGCAACGGCGCGGCCGCGCCAGGCATCGGCGGCAAGGCCTATCCGATCGAGGACCACACCTACGACGTCGTCGTGGTCGGCGCCGGCGGCGCGGGCTTGCGCGCCGTCGTCGGCTGCTCGGAAGCCGGTCTCAAGACCGCGTGCATCACCAAGGTGTTTCCGACCCGCTCGCACACCGTCGCGGCGCAGGGCGGCATCGCCGCCGCGCTCGGCAATATGGGCGAGGATGACTGGCGCTGGCACATGTACGACACCGTCAAGGGCGCCGACTGGCTCGGCGACCAGGACGCGATCGAATATCTCTGCCGCAACGCGCCGGCTGCCGTGTACGAGTTGGAGCACTGGGGCGTTCCGTTCTCGCGACGCGAGGAAGACGGCAAGATCTATCAGCGTCCGTTCGGCGGCATGACCACGCATTACGGCAAGGGCACCGCGCAGCGCACCTGCGCCGCGGCGGACCGAACCGGCCACGCCATGCTGCACACCATGTACGGCCAGGCGGTGCGTCACTCGGCGCAGTTCTTCATCGAGTTCTTCGCCATCGACCTGATCATGGATGACGAGGGCCGCTGCCGCGGCGTCATCGCGCTCAAGCTCGACGACGGCACGCTGCACCGCTTCCGCGCGCAGACCACGATCCTCGCCACCGGCGGCTACGGCCGCGCTTACTTCTCCTGCACGTCGGCGCATACCTGCACCGGCGACGGCGGCGGCATGGTGCTGCGCGCCGGCCTGCCGATGCAGGACATGGAATTCGTGCAATTCCATCCGACCGGCATCTACGGCTCCGGCTGTCTGATCACCGAAGGCTCGCGCGGCGAAGGCGGTTATCTCGTCAACTCCGAAGGCGAGCGCTTCATGGAGCGCTACGCGCCGTCAGCCAAGGACCTTGCCTCGCGCGACGTTGTCTCGCGCGCGATGACCATCGAGATCCGCGAGGGCCGCGGCGTCGGCCCGAAGAAGGACCACATCTACCTGCACCTCGATCATCTCGATCCGAAGGTGCTGCACGAGCGGCTGCCGGGCATTTCGGAATCCGCGCGCATCTTCGCCAATGTCGACGTGACGCGCGAGCCGATCCCGATCATCCCGACCGTGCACTACAATATGGGCGGCATCCCGACCAATTATCACGGCGAGGTCGTCACCAAGAAGAATGGCGACGACAACGCCGCGGTGCCGGGCCTGATGGCGCTGGGCGAAGCCGGCTGCGTGTCGGTTCACGGGGCAAACCGACTCGGCTCCAACTCGCTGATCGATCTCGTCGTGTTCGGCCGCGGCGCGGCGCATCGCTGCGCCGAGATGCTCAAGCCGAACGACAAGCAGCCCGATCTGCCGAAGGACTCGGCCGACCTCGCGCTGTCGCGGCTCGATCACTTCCGCTACGCCAACGGCGGCACCTCGACCGCGGCGATCCGCGCCAAGATGCAGCACGTGATGCAGAGCAACTGCGCCGTGTTCCGCACCGGCGAGGTGCTGGCGGAAGGCAAGGACAAGATCGCCGAAGTGTTCAAGGAGATGCCGGACATCCGCGTCACCGACCGCTCGCTGATCTGGAATTCGGACCTCATCGAGACGCTGGAGCTGGACAATCTCATGGCGCAGGCGCTGGTCACCATGGACGCGGCGTACAACCGGCAGGAAAGCCGCGGCGCCCATGCGCGCGAGGACTTCCCGAACCGCGACGACGTCAACTGGATGAAGCACTCGCTGATCTGGCTCGACACCAAGACCGGCAAGGCGCGCGCCGACTATCGGCCGGTGCACACCTACACGATGACGAACGAAGTCTCCTATATCGAACCGAAAGCCCGCGTTTACTAATCGCGCACGCTGCAACGAACGGATACTGCGATGGTCGAATTCACGCTGCCCAGGAATTCCAAGGTCACCGAGGGCAAGACCTGGCCGAAGAACGAGAACGCGCCGCGCGAAACCGAATTCCGCGTCTACCGCTGGAATCCGGAGGACGGGCAGAACCCGCATGTCGACACCTACTATGTCGACCGCAGCCAGTGCGGCCCGATGGTCCTCGACGCGCTGATCTGGATCAAGAACAACGTCGACCCGACACTCACCTTCCGGCGCTCCTGCCGTGAGGGCGTGTGCGGCTCCTGCGCCATGAACATCGACGGCACCAACACGCTCGCCTGCACCAAGGCGATCGACGACAACAAGGCGCCGGTGAAGATCTATCCGCTGCCGCATCAGCCGGTGGTGAAGGACCTCGTTCCCGATCTCACCAACTTCTATGCGCAATACGCCTCGATCGAGCCGTGGCTGCACACCGTGTCGCCGACGCCGCAGGGCGAATGGAAGCAGAGCAAGCAGGACCGCGAGAAGCTCGACGGCCTTTATGAGTGCATCCTGTGCGCCTGCTGCTCGACCTCGTGCCCGAGCTACTGGTGGAATTCCGACCGCTATCTCGGCCCGGCCGCGCTGCTGCAGGCCAACCGCTGGATCAGCGACAGCCGCGACGAGGCGACCGGCGACCGGCTCGACAATCTGGAAGATCCGTTCCGGCTGTACCGCTGCCACACCATCATGAATTGCACCAAGGCATGCCCGAAAGGCCTTAACCCGGCCAAGGCGATCGCCGAGATCAAGAAGAAGATGGTCGACCGGCAGGTCTGAGCCTGCCCACTCGGTTCGTCCTGCCCATCATTTCCGAACGCTTCTCGCGGCCCGCATCCACGATGCGGGCCGCTTCTGCTTGCGCCGGGCGCTCCGGCTTCGTTAGGCTGGCGCACAACAACATATAAACCACAGGGGGAAACACGAATGACTGAGCGTCCCGCATCGTTGCTGCGCCGTGGCTTGTGCCTGAGCTTGCTCGGCGCCGCCGCGCTGGCCTTCACACCGCACACCGCCTCGGCGCAGAAATATCCGGACCATCCGGTTCGCATCATCGTGCCGCTCGGACCGGGCGGCGTCGGCGACATCTCCACCCGCATCGTCGCGGAGAAACTCGGCCAGAAGCTCGGCCAGCGCTTCGTGGTCGAGAACATGCCGGCCGCCGGCGGCATCGTCGCCGCCAAGGCAGCCCTGCAGGCGCCGGCCGACGGTTACACGCTGATCCTGTTCACCGGCGGCGTCGCCTCGTCGGTGCCGCAGTACAAGGAACTGCCCTACGATCCGCTGAAGGAATTCACGCCGATCTCGTCCATGGGCTATTTCGACACCCTGTCGGTGACGAACCCCGAAGCGCCCTACAAGTCGCTCGGCGACTTCATCAAGGCGGCGAAGGAAAAGCCCGGTGCGCTGAATGTCGGCGTCATCAGCGGCGCCGGCGTGCAACTGCTCGCGGCGAACTATCTCAAGCAGGCCTCCGGCGCCGATTTCGTCATCGTCCCGTTCAAGACCACGCCGGATGCGATCATCGGCCTGATGCGCAACGACGTGCAGCTCGTCATCGATTTCTACGCGGCACTGAAAGCCGGCATCCACGACAAGAAACTCATTCCGCTCGCCTGGGGCGGCCTGAAGCCGTCGCCCGCTCTGCCGAACCTCGGCACCGCCGATGCGCAAGGCGTGAAGGGTTATGAGGCGGCGTCGTGGAATTCCTACTACGCCAAGGCCGGCACGCCGCCCGAGGTGATCACCACCATCAACAAGGCTCTGCACGACGTGGTGCAGGACCCGGAGGTGAAGGCCAAGATGCTCGACTTCGGCATCGAGGCCCGCGCCTCGACCCCGCAGCAAATGGACGCGCAGATGCGCGGCGACATCAAGAAATGGACCGACGTGATCGCCAAGGCCGGGATCGAGAAGCGCTGAGACCGGCCAGCGACGAATGCCAAAAGGCCCGCTGCCGCCGCGCTCGAGCAGCAGAAGCAGCAACAGTAAACCGAGGCCCCGGCTGCGAACAACCGTCCGGCACTCTCACGAAAAACCCCGGCTCACGCCGGGGTTTTTTATTCGTCAGAGATCGAGGTCAGCGCATCCAGTGCGGCGGCGGACCATGCCGCGCGACCGCCTGCACCAGCTCGCGGTGTTCGCGCTCGCGGCGTTGCATCGCGATGGCGATGATCGCATGCAGCGATGGCACCAGCAGCAGCGGATGCACGATCAGGCCGAGCAGCAGGCACGGCACGATCAGCAGCACATTCAGGATCGCCGAGAACGGCTGACCGTTGAACAGCAAACCGAGCGGCGGCAGGAAGAAGGCGAGGATGTAGATCATGGAACCCAAACCCCCAATACGGTGACGCACGAGCATGTAGGAACGATTTGGCCGCGCGCCAGAGGGAACGTCCGCAACACGGCCGGCATTGTCGAGAGAACCCCAGACAACACCAAGGATGATCCCATGGCCTCGCCTCTCTCCAGTTCTGCCACCCGCAGCGACGACAGCGCGCGGGTGTGGGAACTGATGGAAAAGATATCGTTCTGCATGCTCGCTACCTGGAATGGCGAAGCGTTGCGCGGCAGGCCGATGGATGCCCGCGCACAGCGAAACGACAATGCCATCTACTTCCTCACCGATGCCCGCCATCACAAGGACGATGAAATCGCCCGCTATCCGCAGGTGATGCTCGCCTTTGCCGACAATGACGCGATGAAATTCGTGTCGCTGTCCGGCCGCGCGAGCGTGAGCAACGATCGCGCCCGGATCAACGAATTGTGGGAGCCGACCGCGCAAGCATGGTGGGACAGCCCCGACGATCCGAACATCCGCGTGCTCACCGTGCAACCCGAAGAAGCGGAATTCTGGGACAGCCCGGGCAAAGTGGTCAGCATGATCAAGATGGCCGCGGCGGCGATGAGCGGCACGCGGCCGGATCTGGGCGACAACCGCAAGGTGGCGATGCGCTGACGGCCCGCTCGTCCCCGGCGTGACGACAATGCGGCGCTCGCGCGGCACCAGACGCGCGGACGCCGTTTTGCCTGTGTTGCGGAACACACGGGGCAGAGCAGCGTTACCAACAGGGCTGTCACTCTTCCGAGGGAACTCTTTCGCATGCGCCATAAAAATTTGCTGTTGTCGGGGACCATTTTGTCCCTCGCCATGCTCTCCGCCGCGCACGCGGACACGGTGCGACTGGCGCAAGCGCAGCCGCCGGGACAATCCGAAGCCAAGCCCGAACCCGCGCCCGCGGCGCCTCCAGCCGAGCAGAAACCGCGCCCGCCGCAGCCACCGGCAGCCGCGCCGGCTCAACCGCCGCGTCCCGCTGCGCCGCCCGCTGCCGCCCAACCGCGCCCACAAC